>NZ_JBEOYE010000112.1:0-28333 GCF_040296945.1 Streptomyces sp. NPDC001941
AGCGGCCGGTCGCGGGCGGCTGGCGCCCCGGCCGCGCTGACGACCTCTGCGCTGGGGCGGCGGGGGGTGGCGGCGGCGCCCCCCCCCCCCCCCCCACGACACGACCTGGCCGCCCCCGCCCCGACTACCCGAAGAGCGGATACGTCTTCCGGTAGATCGCGTCCGTGTGGTCGCGCACCTCCCGGTACACCTCGCCCAGGCGGGAGTACAGCGCGTGATGCGTCCTGCTCGGCTCGAAGCGGCGGCCGGGGCGCACCATCGCGGCCACGGCCGTGTCGAAGTCCGCGTGCACGCCCAGGCCCACCGCCGCGCAGATGGCCGCCCCGAGGCCCGCCGCGTTGTTGACCTGCGGGCGGCGCGAGGGGACGCCGAACACGTCGGCGAAGATCTGCATCATCAGGTCGGAGTTGGAGCCGCCGCCGGAGACCACCACCTCCTGGTACTCGGCGCCGAGTTCGTCCGCCATCGCGCCGCACGTGCCGTGCACGGTGAGGGCCAGCGCCTCCAGGATCGAGCGGTAGACGTGGAACCGTCCCTGGCGCCCGTCGAAGCCGAGGATCGAGCCCTTGCGGTGCGGCGCGTCGGTGGGGGCCAGCCAGTCCAGGACGGTGATGAGGCCGTCGCTGCCGGGCGGGATCCGGGAGGCCTCGCGGTTGAGGTGGTCCTCGACGGAGAGGCCCGCCTCGCGCGCGCCCGCGACCGCCTCCTCGCCCAGCAGGTCGCGGTACCAGCTCACGGTCCACATGCCGCGCCGGACGCCGTCGCTCTCGTACAGGTAACTGTGCGGCGTGGAGGCGTAGTTGACCCAGAACGAGCGGGGGGAGGGAAGGTTGCGCGGGCCCGTCGTCATGCCGGCGACGTACGTCCCGAGCGAGACGAGCAGGGTGTCGGTCGAGCGCAGCCCGCAGCCGAGCGCCTCGACCGCCTTGTCGTTGGCCGTGGCGACGACGGGCAGGCCCACGGGGATGCCGGTGTGCGCGGCGGCCTCCGCGGTCACCTCGCCGAGCACGTCGCCGGGCTGCACCAGGTCGAACAGCATCTCGCGCGGGATGCCGCTGGCCCTGAGGGCCTCCTCGTCCTCGGTCCAGTCCAGGGTGTCGGGGTCGAGCGGCCACATCCCCGCGTAGTTGGCGGCCGTGTCCTTGAAGGCGCCGGTGAGGCGGTGGCCGATGTAGCCCGAGGACGTCGTGACGTACGCGGCCCGGGAGTTGGTGTGCTCGTACGGGCGCGAGACCCGCTCGTCCATCCAGCTCATCACCGGCTGGGCGAGCGTGCCGTCCGCGGCGAGGACCGCGCGGCAGAAGCGGATCGTGCACACGCCCACTCCCACGATGTCCGCCACATCGCCGGGGAAGGCCGCCATGGCCTGCCTGCTGGCCGCGCCGATGGAGCTCCACAGGTCGTCGCCGGGGTGCTCGACGGTGCCGGGGCGCGGGGTGTCGTACGGACTGAGGGCCTGGCGGCCCTCGCAGACGGTGTGGCCGCACTCGTCGAAGACGGTCACCTTGGACGACTGCGAGCCGTTGTCGATGCCGATGAAGTAGCGGGGGCGGTGGTTGGGCATGGGCGGATCCCCGGAGAGGGCCGGACGGCGGTGTCCGGCGGCGTGGGCGTGGGGTGGGGGCGGGAGGGGGTGCGTACCCGTGGCGGACCGCCGCGGGTACGCACCCCGCGGGCGCGGGGCCCCTCAGCTGTCCGCGGGGAAGACGGTCCCCTTGTTCATGATCCCGTTCGGGTCGAACGCCTTCTTCAGCGCGGCCAGCATGTAGTACGCGCTGCCGTGCTCCTGGGTGGTCCAGGGGGCGCGGTACTTGCCGATGCCGTGGTGGTGGCACATCGAGCCGCCCACCTTGAGGGCCTCCTCCACGATGATCGCGTTGAGCGGGACGTGGTAGGTGTCGATCTCCTCGCGCGGCTCGCAGTTGATCTTGTAGTCGTAGACGAAGTAGAGGTTCGTGCCGGTCTGGTAGCTGTGCGACGAGTGCGCGCCCAGCATCACCAGGTCGTCGGCGGCCGGGAACTCCGCGCGGATGCGGCCCATGACGTTCTCGTACAGCTCGTTCGTGCGCGACCAGTCGACCGAGACCTCGGTGGTGTAGCCGAGCTCCTGGTGCTCCAGCATGTGGCGCTTCTCGGCCTCGATCTTGTCGACGCCCCAGTTGAGCTGGGCGAACCAGGCCTCGATCAGCGCCGGGTCGACCTTGGTGTGGGCGTACTGGCCCACCACGCGCTCGATCTCCTCGCTGGTGGCGCGCACGATGCCGCGCGGGCCCTCGGCGACGAAGACCACCACGAACTTGCCGTCGTAGAAGTGGGAGAAGTGCTGGCGGGCGTCCTCGGGCGAGTAGACGCGGACCACCGAGGGCCGGAAGCCGTTGACGACGACCTCGCGGATGACCTTGATGCCGGTCTCCATGTCGTCGACCAGGAACCCGTGGAACTCGTTGTTCTCCGGCTGGTACTTGAAGACCTTCACCGTGACCTCGGTGATGTAGCACAGCGCGCCCTCGTTGCCGATGACGACGTGCCGGATGTCCGGGCCGCCGGCGCGGCGCGGCACGTTCTTCACGCGGGTCACGGTGCCGTCGGGGAAGACCGCCTCCAGGCCGACCACCATGTCCTCGATGGCCCCGTACAGCGTGGACAGCTGGCCGATGGAGCGGGTCGAGACCAGACCGCCGTACTGCGCCAGCGGCTTGGACTGCGGGGAGTGCCCGGTGGTCAGCCCCTGCTTGCGCAGCTCGTCCTCCAGGACCTGGAGCCGTACGCCGCACTGGACGGTGGCCATCATGTTCTCGGCGTCGATGCGGACGATCTCGTCCAGGCCGGAGCCGTCGAGCACGACGGTGTCCTCGACCGTCGTCTCCAGACCGCCCTCGGTGCCGGTGCGGCCGGTGCGGGCGACGATGTTGATCCGGTGCTCGTCGGCGAACGCGAGGACCTTCGAGACGTCCTCGGTGGAACGGGCGTTGACGATCGCGGCCGGGAGCGGGCCGTCGAAGATGCCGTGGACCGACTGGTACTTCTTGAACCGGTCCACGCTCGCCAGTTGCAGTTCCCGTTCGTCGGTGACGATCCGGTCGGCGCCGACCAGCTCGGAGAGGCGCTCGACGATCTCTTCGCGGGAGAGCTTGGAGAGGGACTTGCTCATGGTGGTTCTACCTCGCTGCGTGAAGGGTGGTGCGCGGTGGGGGGAGGGGGAGCGGATCAGCGGACCAGATAGCCCCCGTCCACCGGGAGCACGTGCCCGTTGACGTAGTCGGAGGCGCGCGAGGCGAGGAACACCGTCGCGCCCATCAGGTCCGCCACGTCGCCCCAGCGGCCGGCCGGGATGTGGTCCAGGACCCGCTGGTTGGTCTCGGGGTTCGCCCGCGTCGCCTCGGTGATCTTCGTGGCGAAGTAGCCCGGCGCGATCGCGTTGACCTGGATGTTGTGCTGGGCGAGCTCGTCGCAGTACGCCTTGGTGAACCCGGCGATGCCGTGCTTGGTGGCGGCGTAGGCCGGGGACCACTGGCCGCCGAGGAAGGAGAACATCGACGCGATGTTGATGATCTTGCCCGAGCGCTGCGGCACCATGAACTTGACGGCCTCGTGACTCAGCTCGAAGGGGACGGTGAGGTTCAGCTCCACCATGGGGTCCCAGAGCGCGCGGTCGAACTCCGCCACGTCGGCGATCTTGCAGATCCCGGCCGAGTTCACCAGGACGTCCACCGACCCGAAGGCCTCGACGCAGCCCTCGACCACCCGGCGGGGGACGCCGGGCGCGGTGAGGTCCGCCTCCAGGAACTCCATGCGCCGGCCCTCGGCCTCGATCAGCCGGCGCGTGGTGCCGTCGTCGTCGAGCACGGACGGTACGAAGACGTTCGCCCCGGCCTTGGCCAGCGCCAGGGAGAAGGCCTGCCCGAGCCCCGTGTTGCCGCCCGTGACGATGGCGTTCTTCCCGGCGAGGGAGAAGAAGTCCTGGGTGAAGTCGGTGATGTCCATGGTGGTGCGGTCCTCCAGGTCGGAGTGGGGGCGGTCGGTGCTCGGCTGCGGGCGGTGCGTACGGGTCAGGCCAGGGCGGGCTCCTGCGGGATCGGGGACGGCGCGCGCCGGGCGACCTCGCGGCGCCGGAGCCGGGTGGTGAGCGTGGTCAGTACGACGCCGAGGACCGCGGCACCGACGAGTACGGCGAACAGGGTCAGGTAGCCGCCGCCGCGCTGCGGCACCGCCGGGGTCGCCGACGGGTCGCCGATCCACCACGCCGACAGAGACGGCAGGAACGCGTCCGGCAGGAAGGCGATGCCCGAGGCCAGGCCGATGACCCCGCCGCGCTCGTTCTCCGGGATCTCCACCTCGCCGACGGTGGCGAAGTAGACCCCGCGCCCAGCGAAGACGAAGAGGCACAGGACGAACATGAGGACCACGGCCACCACCTGGAATTCCGGGGTGTGCGGCATGAGGAAGAAGGCCAGGGCGATGGCGGCGCATCCGGCGAACATCCAGCGGAGGAATCCCGGAGAGGATTTCGTGACCTTGTCGACGACGACTCCGCCGGCCGGGCCCGCGACGAACTGGAAGACGTACGTGCGGATGACACCGATGACGCCGATGAGCGCGGCGGACACCCCGAAACCGTGTTCCAGGAGCGGCGAGAAATAGCCGAGCGTCGTGTAGAAGCAGTACATCAGCATGGCGGTGAGGCCGATGAGCCAGGTGTACTTGTTGCGCGCGGCCCGGGCCAGCTGCCTCAGCGTCACCGTCGTACGGCCGAGGGCGGCCAGCTTCTCGCGGTCCTCCTTCACGAGGAACCAGACCGCCGCGGCGAACACGAAGCAGAGCACGCCGTACAGCCGGATCAGCCAGAGCACGCCCGCGCTCTCCACCACGGACGCGGCGACCACCGCCGCGCCGACGAGGCCGACGACCGTGGACGTCACGCCGCGCACGCCCTCCAGGAAGCCGAAGAGCCGGCCCTGGGTGTCGGCGTCGCCCAGCATGCCGATGGCCTTGACCAGCGCGGACCAGTACAGGCCCATGCCCATCACGGCCATCAGCAGGTGCGCGGCGAGGACACCGCCGTAGCCCGGGCCGAGGGCCAGGAACAGGTCCGCCGCGCCGGTGCCCGCCAGCGCCACGGTGATCAGCAGCCGGGGCGAGAAGCGGTCCGCGAACCATCCGCCCACGAAGTACATGACCGTGGCCACGGCGCCGAACATCGAGATGACGTTGCCGTACTCCTGGGAGGTGAGGCCCAGCGCGTCGGCCGTCGGCCCGAGGAAGACGAACCGGATGTAGGCGACCTGGAAGATGATGCCGCCGGACATCGACAGGATCGCGAAGCTGATCCATCGCTGGGCCTTGTTCATGCAGCACTACCTCTTCGTAGGGCACATAGGGGCGGTGAATGTCCGGGTGCGGAACACCTGGGCGGAAAAACAAAAAGAGAACAGCAATCCCCTCGGGTGAGGTGGAGTTACTGTTCTCTGGTCTCTAGTAACTGTTTCCCGCCCTGGGGCAGGAAACCGGTATGAGGTTGTGGACGGCCCCGCTCGCGGGGCCGTGTGATCAACTTACGGGCCGCTCTTCTCCGGAGTCAACGACCCCGGCGGAGTTCGGGTCCAAAGTCCCGGCCCGTGCTCCGGCTCACATCTCCCAGACGTCCGTGTTCGAGGAGGCGATGGCCGCCGCGCCGGCCTTCAGCGCGGCGAACACGTCGTCGCGGTCGCAGACGAGCCCGCCCGCGATGAGCGGTACGTCGATGTCCTCCACCACCCAGCCGATCACCCGCGGCATGCAGCCGGGCAGGATCTCCACCCAGTCCGCCTTGGACCGGCTCACCTGCGCGGCCAGGTTGCGGTACGAGAGCGAGTCGATGAGGAAGAACCGGTGCGTGGCGATCAGCCCCGCCTCCCGGGCCGCCCGCACCAGCGGCCCCTTGGAGCTGAGCACCCCGTCGGCGGCCGTCTTCTCCCGTACGTAGCGCACGACGACGTCCTTGCTGCTGAACCCCTCGATCAGGTCGACGTTCACCAGGACCGTGCGCCCGGTGTCCTTGATGCGCCGGACCACGTCCGGCAGGTCGAGCACGGAGCCGTACTGGAGGAACACCACCCGGCAGGACGACTCCAGCACCTTCCGCAGCCCGTCCTCGTCGTTGACGGAGGCGATGACCGGGTTCTCGGCGAGCAGGTCCTCGTGTGCGCTGTGCATGATCACTCCAGGGTGGTGCGGGCGGTCAGCGTACCTCCCGTCCGCGGTCACGAAGGGTGCGCGGATGCTCACGGCCGCAAACGCCGTTCAAAGCCCCGCATCGCTATACAAGCAGGTGAGCGCCCCCACACGGACCCTCCCATCAGCTTGAGGAGCATGATGCGTCACCCCTTCGTCCCGCGCCTGACCCGCCTCGCGGTCACGGCCGTGACCCTCGCCGTCGGCGGATCCGCGCTGCCGACGGCGGCCTTGGCGGCCGCACCGGGCGGCACGCCGTCGAACGCGTACCAACCGAAGATCACCTGGGGTACCTGCCCGAAGCCGGGCCAGGGCGGTGGAGAGCCGCCCGTGGAGCGCGACGAGCGCACCGAGTGCGGACAGCTGGAGGTCCCGGTCGACTGGTCGGACCCCGGCGGCGCGAAGATCAATCTGGCCGTGGCCCGGCTGAAGGCCACCGACCCCGCGCAGCGCAAGGGCGTCCTGATGTGGGGCCCGGGCGGCCCGGGGCTGCAGGGCGCGAGCATCATCGGGGTCTACGACCGCTTCTCCAAGGACGTCGCCGCCGCGTACGACGTGATCGGCTACGACTCGCGCGGCCTCGGCGCCAACGCCCCGCGCTGCGACAAGCCTGCCGCACCCCCCATGCTGCCCGCCTCGAAGAAGGAGTTCGACCAGCGCGCCGCGTACAACCGCGCCCTGGGGGAGAGCTGCCGCCAGAAGACCGGCGCCCTGATGGACCACCTGGACAGCGACTCCGACGCCCGCGACATGGACGCGCTGCGGCGGGCGCTGGGCGAGGAGAAGCTCAACTACCAGGGCGCCTCCTACGGCACCGTGCGCGGGCTGGCGTACGCCCGCCTGTTCCCCCAGCACACCGGGCGCTTCAACCTGGACTCCTCCCTCGACCCGCGGGCCCAGACCTCCTTCGACAAGTTCGCCGGGGACGAGACGGCAGCCGCCGAGCGCAACGTCCGCGCCTTCCTCACCTGGTGGCGGGAGAAGAGCAAGGACAAGCCGAAGCAGGACCCGCTGACGATCTACCGCAAGGCACAGGACAACGCCCGCAAGAAGGGCGGGCGTTACGTCGAGGACTTCATCACCTCCGCCACGGTCGGCTCGTCCTCGCCCTACGGCTGGCCGGACTTCTCCAAGGAGCTCACCGGCCGTGCGGACGGGACAGTCCCCGGAGAGCCCGGCAAGCCCGTCCCCTACGACCCGGGCGCCCAGGCGATCTTCTGCAGCGACTGGCGCGGGGGTGACCAGTCCTGGGACGCCTACCGCGCGATGTTGGACCGCCTCAAGCGTGAGAATCCGCTGGTCGGCATCTCCAGCCAGGCGTTCTCCATCGCGGCCTCGCCCGCGAGCTGCATCGGCTGGCCCGGCAAGGACCGGGAGTCCGCCAGGACCGATCCGCCGGCCGGTGCGGTGGGCCAGGTGATCGGCGTACGCAACGACGCGCGCACGTCCTACACCTGGTCGCGGGACGTGGCCCGGCGCATCGGCGCCTCGCTGCTCACGGTGAACGACTACGGCCACGCCGCCTACTTCCCGGCCACGGGCGACGGGCCGAAGAGCTGCGTCACCAAGTGGGTGGACGACTACCTCCTGACGGGGAAGAAGGGCTCCTCCCAGTGCGCCGCGGAGTGACCCGGTGACCCGCTGACCCGCTGGTCGCGGGAGGGCCGGTGGGCGGAGGGGGCGCCGTCCACCGGCCGAGTGCGAGGGCTGGCCGAAACACCCCACGGCCATGACCGATTGCGTTTACCGCGTACCAATACCTGGCAAGGTACGGACATTGTGGCCGGTCATTCCGGCCAGATCGAATTCTGGCCATCTGGCCAAAGGCGCTCCGGTGGCGGCCGGGGACAGCTGGTGGCGGCAGCTATTTCGCGCCAGAGAGTTCACCTTCCCGTTTCCTGAATCCACCCGTGCGGTCGGCCCCGAATGGAGCGCTCTCAATTGGACACCCGGGCGGTGCCTCTTTTGTCACATCCTGCTCAGGAGTTCCCTGTGTGTCAGAGGCGAACAATGCCGTGCTCGACACCGTCACAAGGGGTATGCGATAGTCGTTTCCGATAAAACTTGTTTCCGTGAAGTGAAATTGCCGTAAAAGGTGATGTCCGGGCGTCTGCGTTCGGTAATTCGAACGCGTCCTTGATCGTCACGTTAAGGAGCGCGAGTTGCTCAGTGCCAGGCGCTTGGTCCCGCCCGAGGGGCTCATCTGGGAAACGGACGACATCGCGACGCGCATCGCCGGCGTCACGGAACTCCTCGTACGACGCGGAATCGGGCCCGGCTCCCGGGTGATGATGAGCGGCGCCAACTCGCCCGCGTGGGTCGTGAACCTGCTCGCGCTCGTCCACCTCGACGCCTCGGTGGTCCTCTGCGACCACCGGGCCACGCCCGAACAGCGGGCGCGCATCCGCGCCCGGGCGCGCGTGGTGCTGGAGATCGGGGACGAGACGGCCGACGCCCCGGCGCCGCGGCCCGCCAGGGGCGCGGCGCTCGTGCCCGACACCGCGGCCTGGGCGCGGCGGCAGGACGCGGTGATCTCGTGGTCGTCCGGCACGACCGGCACCCCCAAGGGGATCGTCCGCTCCGGCCGTTCGATCCTGGACAACCTCGCCCTCAGCGTCGAACGGATGCGCTACCGGCCGGACGACGTCTTCCTGCCCGTCCTGCCCTACTCCCACCAGTACGGCCTCTCGCTCGTCCTCTGCTGGTGGCTGGGCGGCGGCACGCTCGTCGTCCACGGGCCCGCCACGCGCCTGGACCACGTGCTCGCGACGGGGGCGGAGCACGGCCTCTCCGTGGTGGACGGCGCCCCCTCCACGTACTACAGCCTGCTCAACCTCCTCGACCGCCGCCCCGCCCTCGCGGACGCCCTCGCACCGGTCCGCTCCTGGTGCGTGGGCGGCGCGCCGCTCGGGCGCAGCCTGGCGGCGCGCTTCCACGCCAGGACCGGACGGCACCTGCTCGACGGGTACGGCGCCACCGAGGTGGGGAACATCGCGCTGGCCCCGCCGGACGACCCGGTCGGCTGCGGCACGCCCCTGCCCGGCGTGACCGTCGAGGTCCACGACGACCACGGCAGGCCGCTGCCCGCCGGGCGCCTCGGCGAACTCGTCGTACGCAGCCCGGGCCTGATGACCGGTCACCTGGGCGAGGACGGCGGGACCGTCCCCGTATCCGGCCCGGTCCACCGCACCGGCGACATCGGCCTGGTCGACGAGGCCGGCCGCGTCTTCCCCGTCGGCCGCAAGCGCGCCGTGCACCGCGACGGCCACACCCTCTACCCCGACCACCTCGCCGAGCGCGCGGAGTCGGCCGGCGGCGCGCGGACGCAGGTCGTCGCCGTCCCCGACGAACGCCTGGGCTCCCGCCTGGTCTTCGTGATCGCGGACCCTGAGGACCGGGAGCCCGCGCACTGGAAGCGGCTGCTGCGCCCGGCGCTCGCGCGCTACGAGCAGCCCGACCACATCGCCGTGCTCCCGGAGCTGCCCCTCACCGGCACGGGCAAGCCCGACCTGGCCGTTCTGGAGAAGATCGCCATGACCTCCCTGCCCACCTCGCACCGCCCGACCGCGCACGACGGCGCCCGTCGGCCCGCCCAGCCGACCGTGCGCGACCCGGCGGTGGGCGCGGACGGCTACCGGATCCCCTTCGGCCGCCGCGTCGAGGCGCTGCGCGCGGTGCGCCGGTTCGTCGCCGACCACGAGGACGCGGTGATGGACGTCCTCACCGAGATCTCGCCCCACCGCACCGCGCGCGCCGAGATCCGCTCCTTCCTCGCTACCCTCGACGGGGCCGAGGAGGAGGTCCTGCGGTTCCGGCCGGGACGCGTGCCGTACGCCGCCGTCTTCATGCCGTCCAACATCCCGCTCTACTCCTATGCGTTGTACGTACTCGTGGCCTCCCTCTACACCGACCGGATCACCTTCCGTCCGTCCTCGGAGACGAAGGGTCAGGCGGAGCGATTACACGCCCTGCTCTCGCCCGTGCACGGATTGCCCGCCGAACTCTCCGGACTCAGCCAGCGCAAGTTCGTGACGGGGCCGGTGCGGGACGCGGACCTCATCGTCTTCACCGGCTCCTACGCCAATGCCGAGACCATTCGCGAAGGCCTCGCGGAAGACCAGCTCTTCCTCTACTTCGGCGGTGGCATAAACCCCTTCGTGATCGCACCCGACGCCGATCTGGAACGGGCCGCGCACGATGTCACAAGGATCCGCCTCTACAATTCCGGGCAGGACTGCTTCGGCCCCGACGTGGTGTTCGCGCCGCAGGGCCGCACGGCGGAATTCGTCGACCTGCTCTCCGTCGAACTGGACGGTCTGCGCTTCGGGCAGAACAGCGACGCCGCCGTCGACTACGGCCCCATCTACTACGACTCCGCACTCGTGAAGTGCTCCGACTACCTGGTGCGCCACGCACGGCGCATCCGGCACGGCGGGCGCATCGACCTGCTGTCGCGCAGGGTCGACCCGACCGTGCTGCTCTGGGACTTCGACGACAAGATCCCCCTCGACGAGATGTTCGCCCCGGTGTTCAACGTCGTCGCCTACCCCAGCGCGCGCCGGCTGCGGGAGCGGCTGTCGGGCCCGTACTTCAGCGAACGCGCACTGGGGGCCATGGTGTACGGGAACGACCCCGAGACGGTGGCGGCCCTCTCCAAGCGGCACCAGACCTGCGTGAACCACACCCTGCTCGAAGCCGAGGACGGCAACCTCCCGTTCGGCGGGTTCGGCGCCCGCGCGAACTACGTCTCCTTCGGCGGCGAGCAGCACGCCGAACCCCTGCTCGTCTCGCACGCCGTGGCGCGGAACCTGCCGGCGCCCGCCGCTGTCGCGGTGGGTGGCCAGTGACGGCCGGGCGGGAGGCCGACGAGACCGACGGCGTACGGTACCCGGACGCCTGGTCGGCCGTCGTCGCCGTGCTGGTGGCCAACGGGGTGGACACCTGCTTCGGACTGCCCGGCGACGACCTGGAGGTGCTGCGCGCCCTCGACGCGGCAGGCATCGACCTCGTACCGTGCCGCGACCAGCGCAACGCGATGTACATGGCGACCGGGTACGCGCTCCAGTCCGGCAGGACCGCGGTGTGTGCCGTCGGCAAGGGGCCCGCCGTCACCCACGCCGCGACCGGCCTCCTGGAGGCGCGGGAGTCCGGTGCGCCGGTCCTGGTGCTCGCGGCCGGCGCGCCCGAACGGCGGCGCGGCAGCGGGGGGTTCCAGGAGCTCGACCAGGTCGCCGTGGCGGCGCCCCTGGTGCGCTGGGCGCACCGCGTGGGCCATCCCGACCGGGTCGTCCCCGCGACGGTGACCGCGCTGACCCGGGCCGTGGGGCCGCCCTCCGGGCCGGTCTACCTGGAGGTCCCCGACGACGTGCGCACGGCCGCGGTCCGGCTGGACGGGCCGCTGCCGACCCTGCCCGAACCGCTGCTCCTCGAACCCGCGCCCGTGCGGCGGGGCGTGGCGCTCCAGGCGCTCCGCGCGAGCCGGCGGCCCGTGGTGCTCGTGGGTGGCGGGATGCGGCACCGCAACGACGACGGCGCGGTCGAGCGCTTCGCCGAACGGCTCGGTGCGGCGCTCTTCTCCACCGCGTCCGGACGGGGCGCGGTCGACGAGCGCCACCCGCTGTTCTGCGGCCTCGCGGGCCTGTACGCGGCCGCCCCCGCCCGCGCGCTGTGGTCCTCCTGCGACCTGGTCGTGTCGCTCGCCGGACGCCTGGAGGAGACGGCCGTCGAGGGCGGGACGCCGTGGCCCCGGGTCCCGGTGGTCCAGGTCAACACCGACCCGGGCGGGCTCTCGGCCGAGTTCGCGGGGCCCCGCGTCCTGGGCGACGCGCGGCACGCCGTCGTCGGCTGGGCACGGGCCCTGGACGAGGACGGCGGCCCGTCCCGCGCGGACGCGACCGGGGCGTGGGCGAACGACGTCGCCGCCGCCCGCAAGGCCATGGCACTCGACGCCGAGGCCGAACTGGCGCGTGCGGCGGCGCTCCCGGAGATCCGGATCGCCGAGCTGCTCGCCGCCCTCGACGCCACCTCCCAGGAGCCCCGCGTACTGGTCCAGGAGAACGGGCTCCAGGACATGTGGTCCTACGGCTTCCCCTTCCACGCGGGCGGCGGGTCCGTCGTGCCCTCGGAGCAGACGCCCCTGGGCTTCGGCGCCGCCGCGGCCATCGGTGTCAAGCGGGCCGCCCCGGACCACGAGGTCACCGCGTTCGTCGGGGACGGCGCCTTCCTCGCCGCCCGCGCGGACATCGCCGCCACCGCCCGGGCGCACGGCGGCGTGCTCTACGTGGTGCTGTGCAACGGCGGCTACGGCTGGGTCGACGCACAGCGCGCCCGCCTCGGCCTCGACGCCCGGCGCCACCCCTTCACCCGTCCGGACGTCCCGCCCCCCGCGGTGGACGGGCCGGACATCCACCACCGGGTGCTGCGCGACAAGGCCGCGCTGACCGAGGAGATCGCCACCGCGCGCCGGTTCTGCGCCCGGGGAGGCACGGCGGTGCTCATGGTGCCGGTCGCCCCCGACGACGTACTCCCGGCCCTCCACGACGCGGAGGTGGTTCCCCAGTGACGCAAGGGGTGCGGACGACGCAAGGAATGCAAGGGACACAAGGCGTGCGAGCGGCGCACGCGGGGCAGCGGGACGACGCGGGGCGCGGCCGGGCCGGGCGCCGGGTGATGGTCACCGGGTACGGCGCCGTGACACCGCTCGGCCACAGCGTCGAGGAGACCTGGAGCGCGCTGCTGGCCGGGCGCAGCGGCGTCGACACCGTGGAGGCGATCGACGTGACCGGCCTCGCCGTACGGATCGGCGGCCAGGTCCGCGGGTTCACGCCCGGCCGCTACATGCCCAGGCCGGTCAGCCGGCGCGCCGACCCGTACGCGCAGTACGCCCTCGCGGCGGCGCTGGAGGCCTGCGAGCAGGCGGGCCTCGTCGTCGACGCACGGATGGCGCCCCGGGTCGCGGTGATCATCGGCAGCGGCTACGGCCCGGTGGGGTCGATCTACCGCGCCGCGCACACGCTGCGCGACCGAGGGGCCCGGCTCGTCAGCCCGTTCGCCCAGGTCACGACCGCCATGGACAGTGCCGCCGGGGAGATCAGCATGCGGCTCGGCGCCCAGGGGCCGAGCCGCGCCCAGAGCACCGCGTGCGCCAGCGGCACCGACGCGGTGGGTGCGGGCATGCGCATGATCAGCCACGGGGAGGCCGACGTCGTCGTGGTCGGCGGCGCCGACGCCTGCGTCACGGCGGTGGACCTCGCGGGCAGCGGCAACGCCCGCGCACTCTCCCGGCGCAATGACGACCCGGCCGCTGCCTGCCGGCCGTTCGACGCCCGGCGCGACGGCTTCGTGATGAGCGAGGGCGCCGCCGTGCTCGTCCTGGAGGCCGCCGAGACGGCCGAACGGCGGGGCGCGACGCCCCTGGCCGAACTCACTGGGTACGGAGCCAGCTCCGACGCCCACCACTGGACGGCGCCCCACCCCGAAGGCCGCGGCGCCCGCCTCGCCGTCGAGGCCGCGCTGCGCGACGCGGGGATCACGGGGCAGGACGTGGACTACGTCAACGCGCACGGCACCGGGACGCTCCTGAACGACGCCATGGAGACGGCCGTCCTGCGCGAGGTGCTGGGCGAGCGCGTCACCCGCGTCCCGGTCAGCTCCACCAAGTCGATGACCGGGCACATGATCGGCGCCGCCGGGGCCGTCGAGCTCGTGGCGTCGATCCAGGTCCTGCGCACCGGAGACGTGCCGCCGACCATCAACTGCGACGAGCCGATCGACCCGGACATCAACTTCGTACCGCACAAGGCGCAGCACCACGAAGGCGTACGGACCGCGCTCAGCAACTCGTTCGGCTTCGGCGGCCACAACGCGGCCCTCGTCGTCCGGGCCGTGTGAGGGCGCGCCCGTGGTCAACTCCCCTCGCACACAGGCCCGTCCGGCTTCCGGAACCGTCATCCGCAGCGGCCCCCTGAGCTGGATCCAGGAGTGGCACTGGTTCGAACGCACCGTCCCCGCGGCACGGCGGGTGAACCCGACGCCGCTCGCCGACCACTGCCACGTCCCGCCCCCGGCGACCGTCGCCGACGTCCACCGCGCCCTCTCCTCCCTCACCGCGTGCCACGAGGCGCTGCGCACCACCGTCGACCCGCTCCGTCCCGTACAGCACGTCCACCGCCCCGACTGGGCCCCGCTGCCCGTCGACTGCGCCGACCTGCCCGTCGTCGACGCGGGCACCCTGGACGCCGCGACCGCCGCGCTGGCCGCCCGGCCGATCGACCCCGGGAGCCGGCCACCCTGGCACGCCCGGGTGCTGCTCCACCGGGGCAAGCCGTGCGCGGTCGTGCTGGCCGTCCACCACGTGGTGATCGACGGCTGGGGCCTCGCGGTCCTCGTCGACCAGCTGCACGACCTGCTGTCGGGCAACCCCCCTCCACCGCAAGGCCCTTGGCATCCGCTGGACCTGCTCGACGACCAGCACCCGAAGCGGGCCCGCGCGGCGGAGCGCGCCTGGCTGGCGCGGTACGCGACCAACCCGACCGGGGTGCTCGCCCCGTTCGGCGGGACCCCCGACGGAGCCGGACGCCACCGCCTCCAGCACCGCTCGGTGCGCGCCCACGCCGACCTCGACCGGCTCGCCCGCCTCCACCGGGCCAGCCCGGAGACCGTCATGCTCGCGGCCCTGGCCCTGGACGTCGCCACCCGTACCGGCGAACACCGTTTCCTGGCCTCGGTGGTGGTCTCCCACCGCACCCGGGCCGCCCTGCGCACCAGCGTCGCCGTCCGGGCCCTGACGGTGCCCGTGCAGATCGACCTGCGCCCGGGCGCGGCGTTCGGCGAGGTCGTCACCCGCGTCGCCGCCGCCTGCGCCGCGGCCTACCGGCACGGCCACTGGCGGCCCGCCGAACTGGTCGCCGCACAGGCCCGCATGGACCGCCGCCGGGGCGCCCTGACCGTACCCGCCATCGAGTACAACTGCTACGCGTGGCCACGGGAGTACGTGGTCCCCGCGTACTACGACCCGCCGGACACCACCGTCACCTGGGCCACCAGCGCACCCGACGAGCCCTGCGACACGCTCTACGTCGACCTCGGCCGCGACGCGGGGGTCCTCACCCTCGACGTCACCGTCGGGGACCACCTGCTCGACGCCGCACAGGCCGAGGCGCTGCCCGTCCGCCTGTGCGCCCTGCTGCGGCGGCTCGCCGCGAGCGATGTGAGGGGCGATGCCGAGGGCGATGTGAACGGCGATGCGAACGGCGACCCGTGCCTGGTCCCCGCGCGTCCGTCCACGCCGCCCGCGGCCGGATGGTGGCGCGCGCCGCGCGGCTGGGTGTTCCTGCCTGCGGTCGAGGACGTGCTGCGAGGCCACCCCGGAGTGCTCGACGCGACCGCGGCACCCGGCGAGGACGCGCGCGGGGACGACGGCCGGTACGCGCGGGAGACAGGCGGCCAGGACGCGCCGGGGGAGGGCGGCCGGTACGCGCGGAAGGGCGGCAGGCACCCGTGGGAGGCAGGCGACGAGTACGCCCCGGGGCAGGACGGTGAACGGCTCCTCGTCGCGTACGCCCGCACCACCCGCGACGTCACGGCCGAGGACCTGCACCGCCACCTCCTGGACCACTTGGGCGACGTACCCGGCCTCTTCGCCCCCGACCGCTACGTGCTCACCCGGACCGACCCCGGCCGACCCGACGCCCCGCCCCGTACCACCACCGTCGCGGCGGGCGCCCTGCGGATCGCGTGCCGCCCGCCCGCGACTCCGGCCGAACGGGCCCTGGCCGCCGCCGTCCTGGCCGTCCGGGCGGACGGCCCGTCACCCGGCCCCGCCGAAGGTCCCGGGTCGGTCGACATGAACCGCTGCCTCGCCGACCACGGCGTCACGCTGGTCGCCGTGCCGCGGCTGCTGGCCGAGCTCCACCGGTCGGGCCTCACCGGGATCGCGTCCGACGAGCTGGCCGGCACGGCCTCGCTCGGCCACCTCGCCGCCGCCCTGGAACCCCTGCCGCCCCGCGCCGCCCACCGTGGAGGAGTCACCCCGCCATGACCGCGACCCCCGCCCCCGCGCAGTCCGTGGACCGCCTCGCCCCGTGGGCCTTCGCGGCCTTCGTGGAGGCCAACACCCATGACACCGCCTACCGCCCGCCCGTGGTGGAGGGCCCGGTCGGCCCGACCATCGTCCGCAACGGCCGCGAGCTGGTGAACTTCGCCAGCATCAGCTTCCTCGACCTGGAACGCCACGTACCCGTGCGGCGCCACTTCGCCGAGGGCGCGCGGCTGCACGGCCTGAGCACCAGCGGATCCAGGATGACGCAGGGCATCTGCCGCCCGCACCAGGTCCTTGAGGAGACGATCGCCCGCCACACGGGCAAGGAGCGCGCCATCAGCTTCGCCACGGGGCTGCTCGCCAACATCGGTTTCGTGCACGCGATGAGCAGCTCCGCGCACTTCGACGCCGGGATCGAGGTCAGCAACCACGACACCGTCTTCGTCGTCGACCGCGACGTGCACTGGAGCATCTGGAAGGGCCTGGAGGGCCTGGAGTACGGACGCAAGGTCCACGCCTTCCGGCACAACGACCCCGCCGACCTGTCGCGGATCCTGGAACGGGTCAGCACCCGCAAGACCGTGGTGATCGCCGAGAGCATCTACTCGGCCGACGGCACCATGGGACCCGTCGTCGAGATCCTCGACGCGTGCGACCGGCACGGCGCCATCAGCATGATCGACGACGCGAACGGCTTCATGGTGTACGGACCCGAGAACCGCCCCTACGCCCGGGAGGCGGCGGCCATCCGCGAACGGGCCGACTTCGTGATGGTGTCCCTGTCGAAGGCCATCGGCCTGGAGGGCGGCGCGATTGCCGGGCCCGCGTCCGCCGTCGACGCCTTCGAACTCCTCTCCGGCACCTCGATGTTCACGGCCGCCATCCAGCCGCCCACCGCGTACGCGGCCACCCGCACCATCGACGCCCTGGCCGCCGACCCGGGCATCGTCGACGACTACCTGGCGCACGCCGCCCGCTTCCGCCGTCAGATGCACGAGGCGGGCACGCCGACCACGCCCACCGACTCCTACATGCTCTCCGTGCCCATCGGCAACGACGCCGCCGCCCTGCAGATGAGGGAGTGGTTCGCCGAGGACGGCTACCTCGTGCCGGTCTTCTCCTACCCGGCCGTCACCCGCAACCAGGCGCTGCTGCGCCTGTTCCCGCACGCGGGCCACACCGAGGAGCAGATGGACGGGTTCCTGCGCACCCTCCTCGCGTACCGCGAGCGCCTCGGTGTCTGACCCCGCCTCGGTGTCCGGCCCCCGCCCGCCCGGCGCGGCACCCGCCCACGACCGCCCGGCGCCGGGCGTCCTCGACCGCTTCCGGCTCGACGGGCGCGTCGCCGTGGTCACCGGCGCCTCCTCCGGCCTCGGCGCCGCCTTCGCCACCGCACTGGCGGAGGCCGGCGCCGACGTGGTGCTCGGGGCCCGCCGCGCCGAGCGGCTGGAGACGGTGCGCGTCGCCGTGGAGGCGCGCGGCCGCCGGGCGGTCGCCGTGCGCACCGACATCGCCAGGCCCGAGGACTGCCGGGCGCTCGTCGACGCGGCCGTGAAGGAGTTCGGACACCTGGACGTCCTGGTCAACAACGCCGGGATCAGCAGCGAGGTCCCGGCCGCGGACGAGACCCCGGAGCAGTTCCGCGAGGTCGTCGACACCAACCTCAACGGCTCGTACTGGATGGCCCAGGCCGCGGGCGCCGTGATGGGGCCGGGCAGCGCCATCGTCAACGTCTCCAGCATCCTCGCCCTGGTCACGGGCGGCCTGCCGCAGGCCGCCTACTCGGCCTCCAAGGCCGGGCTCCTCGGCCTCACCAGGGACCTCGCCCAGCAATGGACCCCGACCAGGGGCATCCGCGTGAACGCCCTCGCCCCCGGCCTCTTCAGCTCACCGATGACCGACGGCTACGCCGAGGGGTACGTGGAGGCGACCCTGGCCCGCGTGCTCTCGGGCCGTGTCGGGCGCCCCGAGGAACTCGCCGCCGCGCTGGTCTTCCTGGTCTCCGACGCGGCCTCGTACATCACCGGCACCACCCTCACCGTCGACGGGGGCACGCACATCGCCTGACAGCCGTGCCCCACCCGGGCCCCCGTCCTACACGCCCCCGTCCCCCCGGCATCTGCGAGCGGACATGTCCGATGTGCTGACCACCGAGCGACGCGGCCAGGTCCGCCTGGTCGTGGGCCAGGGCCTCGCGGCCGTGGTCGACGCGCTGTTCCTGATCTGGCTCACGCTCTACGTGCTCGAACTGTCCGGACCCGGCGCCACCACCGGATTCGTCCTCGTCGCCGTGGCGCTGCCGCGCGCCGCGCTGCTGCTCCCGGCGGGCGTCCTGGTCGACCGGATCGGCCCCACCCGCGTCGTGGCCGCCGCCTCCTGGCTGCGGGTCGCCGTCCTGCTCGCCCTCGGCGCGCTGGTCGTCCTCACCTCGCCGACGGTGACCGGGATCGCCCTGCTCGGCGGGCTGCTCGGCGTCGCCGACGCCGCGTACTTCCCCGCGGCCCTGGCCCTGCTGCCCACCGTCGTCCCCACGGAGAAGCTCGCCCGGGTCAACGCGCTGGTCCAGGGCGCCGAGTCGGGTGGCGACCTGGTGGGCCCGGCGGTGGCGGCCGGGATCGTCGCGGCGGCCGGCTTCGAGGTGGCGCTCGGCGGGATCACGGTGCTGGCCGCGCTGGCCGCCCTCGCCCTCAGCGCGCTCGTCCGCCTGGTCCGGCGCGGGCAGCGCACGGGAACCGGTGACGTCCCGGACGCCGCCGGGGGCGGGCGGGAGAGCAGTGCGCGCGCCCTCGCCGAAGGGCTGCGGTTCGCCTGGCACGCCCCGGTGGTGCGCGGGATGCTGGCGGCCGTCGCCCTGATCAACATCGCGGTGGTGGGCCCGGTGATCGTGGGCGGCGCGGTGCTCGCCGACCAACGCCTGGGCGGGGCAGGGGCGTTGGGCGTCGTCCTGTCCGGCTTCGGGGCGGGATCGCTGGCCGGGGCGCTGGCGGCCGGATGGTGGACGTCCTCGCGGCGGGGCCTGCTCGTGGTGGGCGGGGTCGCGGCGATCGGCGCGGGCGTCGCCGGACTCGCCGCCGCCACCCACGTCGCCGCCGCGACGGCGGTGGTCTCGCTCGTCGGCCTCGGCTCCGGGTTCCTCGGGGTGGTCATCGTGGCGACGCTGCAGGAGCGGGTGCCCGAGGGGCTGCTCGGCCGGGTGCTCAGCCTGGTCGTGCTGGCCACGGTGGCGTTCGACCCGTTCTCGTACGTGATCGCCGGCGTCCTGCTGCCGTACGGGACGACCACGCTGTTCCTGACCTGCGGCGGCGCGGTCCTGGCGTGCGCCGCCCTGGTGGCCGCGAGCCCGGCGATCCGCTCCCTGCGCTGAGCCCGCGCGTCCTACCGCTCGGACGCGTCCGGGCCGGTCGGCGCACCCGCGTCGGGGGAGTCGGGGGCCTCAGGGGCGTCGGGCGCACCGAGTGCGTACCCGCGGTCGGAGCCCGGGTGCAGGTCGAACATGGCCAGCCAGTCGGTGAGTTCATCCGCGGTCGTGGCGTGCGCGGCCAGGGCCAGACGGGCCCGGCGGCGAGCGGTGACGGTGTCCATGGCCAACGGATTCCCCGAATGACCGGACGCACGCACCGACCGCACGAGTGAATCACCCCGGACGGGACCGCGCCCCGGGGCCACGCGCCGCCACGTCCCGTACCCGTACGACCCACCCCGTACCACCGCCCCACGCCTCCACGACCCACCCCTTTACGACCCACCCCGCGTCCCGGCGCTCCCGGGCGGCATCCGATACTCCGGGGGACGACCACGCGAACGAGGAGACCATGGACCGCCCCTCCCCGGCCCCCGCCCCGAGCGCCGTCCCGGCCACGGCACCCGCCTCCCTCCTGGAGGACCACTCCCTGGAGATGACCGGCAAGGACGTCCCGGGCCTGGAAGCGGCCCGGGAGCACATTCCCCCGGGCAACCGCGTCAACGTCACCTTCCTCGGCAACGAGGAGCCGGGCACCAGAAGGGCCGCCGCTCGCGCCGTACGGGCGGCCGGGCTCGTCCCCGTACCGCACCTCTCGGCCCGGCGCCTGCGCTCGCGGGACGAGCTGGCGGGGTTCCTCGACGGGCTGCGCGCCGACGGCACCGTCGAGAACGTCCTGGTCGTCGGCGGCGACCCGGCCACCGCCCACGGCCCCTACGACGACGCGCTCGCCCTCATCCGGTCGGGCCTCCTCCAGGCCCACGGGGTGCGGCACGTCGGCGTCGCCGGGTACCCCGAGGGCCACCCCGCCATCGCCACCCCGGAGCTCTGGGCGGCCGTCGAGGCCAAGAACGCGGCCCTGGCCCGGGAGGGCCTCACGGGCGACGTCGTCACCCAGTTCTGCTTCGACGCCGCCCCGGTCCTGGCCTGGATCGAGGAACTGCGCGGGCGCGGCGTCACCGCACCCGTGCGGGTCGGGGTGCCGGGCCCGGCCGGCGTCAAGCGGCTGATGACGTACGCCACCCGCTTCGGCGTCTCCACCAGCGCGTCCATTGCGCGGAAGTACGGTTTCTCGCTGACCGGCCTGATGGGCACGGCGGGCCCGGACCGCTTCGTCCGCGCCCTGGCCGACGGCTACGAACCGGCCCGCCACGGGGTCGTCCGGCTGCACTTCTACACCTTCGGCGGGATCGCCGCCACGGCCCGGTGGATCGCCGGCTTCCGCGCCGAGGAGGGGCACGGCAGGGTGGGCGCATGACACGGACCGCGCCTCACGCCGTGATCAGGGATTGAGGTACGGGTCGGCCGCCATGCGCCGGTAGGCCGCGAGCGACTGCGCCGAGGAATCGATCCGCCAGTGCCGCTCCTTGTCGACGTCGAACCACACGAGCGCCTTGACCAGAGGGAACCGCTCCTGGAGCGTGGGGACGACGCCGTCGATCCACGCCGCCTTGCTGCCCCCGGCCTCGTCCGAACCCGTCTCGCCGATGATGACCGGCTTGCCCTTCGCGGCGAGCCGGTCGTAGATGTCCGCGAAGCGCTCCTCGAAGTCCTGCCACGCGAAACCCGGCTCGGAGGTGCCCCAGTTGTAGCCGTCGACGCCGGTCCAGTCGACGTACCGGTCGCCGGGGTAGTAGGCCATGGCGGGCGGGGCATCGGGGCTGTCGGTGACGTTCGGGCACCACACCCAGACCACGTTCGTCGCACCCCGGCTCTCGAAGACGTCGTGGAGGTGGCGGTAGGCGGCGACGTACTTCTCCGGGTCGTGGCCGCCCCAGCCCTCCTCCTCGTTCATCTCCGCCGCGAAGTCCAGGAAGAAGGGCTTGCCGAGCCGCTTGGCTGCGTCGGCGCGCTCGCGGACCGTCTCGTCGAGGTCGCCGTCGATCAGGGCGTCGAAGTCGACGCCGAACGGCTCCCAGTTGACCAGCGGGACGCGCCCGTCGGCGAGGTCCGCCCGGGTGGCCGGTGCGTTGGCCCAGTCCTCCGACCAGTCGTAGTAGGACAGGTGCACGGCGGGTGTCCGCCCGATCCGCTCGTCGGTCTCGGCCTGCGTGCCCGCGCCGTAGTAGTGGCCGAGCAGGGCGCCGTGCGCGGGGACGAGAGGGGCCTGGGCGGTCGTCGCGGGAGCGGACGCGGACGCGGAGGCGGAGGCGCTGGCGCGCTCGGGGCGCGCCGCACCCGTGTCGCCGTCCGCGCCGGAACACGCGGTGGCGAGCAGGGCCAGCGGCAGCAGCGCGGCGGCGACGGCGGACAGGCGGTTGAGGTGGCTGTTCACGCGTCCACAGTGCCGCCCCGACCATGAGGGGACGATGAGGAGGGCGGAGGGGGCATCGAGCAAGGGGGAGGGGGAGTGCGGGCAGGCGGTCAGGAAGGCGAGTACGGGGGGAGTACGAGTTCGACGAGTGCCCCGCCGCCCGGCGCCTCGCCCGCCTCGGCCGTCCCGCCGTGCAGTTCGGCCACCCAGCGCACGATGGCCAGGCCCACGCCGATGCCGCCCTTTCCGCCGCCCACCCGGTCGCCGAAGACCCGCTCCCGCTCCGCCGGAGGGATCCCCGGCCCGTGGTTGCGCACCGAGACCCTGCCCGCCGCTACTCGTACCTCCGCGCACGCGGCCCCGCCGTCCCCCGCGGTCCCTTCGGCCGGCGAGCCGTGGCGGACGGCGTTCTCCACCAGGTTGCGCACCGCCTGGGCCAGCAGGTCCGGGTCGCCGAGCACGACGGTCGGCTCCGTGTGGAGAGTGACGGCCGCCCCGCCGTGCGGGAGCTCGCCGTGCGGGCCCGCGTCGTGCGGGCCCGCGTCGTGCGGGAGCTCGTCCACCACCTGCTCGACCAGCTGGTCGAGCCGCAGCGGGGTGAGCTCGGGCCGACGGCTCCCCGCCTCGATGTGGGCCCGAGCGAGCAGCCCGGCGACCAGGCGGTCCAGGTGGTCGACCAGGCGGAGCGCGCCGGGGTCCGCCGAGGGCATGCCCGCACCGCCGCCCTCCACGGCAAGGCGCAGGGAGGCGAGCGGTGTGCGCAGCTCGTGCGCCGCCTCGGCCAGGAACTGTTCCTGCTGGTCGAGCGCGCGCAGGGCGGGCCGCATGCTCCGCCCCGACAACAGGTGGCCCACCCCGGCCGCGGCCAGTGTCAGCACGGCGCAGCCCGCGACGAGCCAGCGCAGCAGCTCGGCGTGGTTCCGCTCGTCCGGTCCCGGATCGGCGGCGGTGAGCACGACGGCGCCGATGTCGTCCGCGCCCCAGACGGGCGCGGTGGCCCAGCGACGCTTCCTGCCGTCGGCCCCCGGCTCGGTCGCGAGGACCGTCTCCTGGGTACGGACCGTGGACTCCCACAGCTCGTCGAGCCCGGCAGCGGAAGGCAGCGCGTCCCGCGCGGGGCGCACCCACCGGACCTCGACCGGGCCCGCGCCGTCGCGCCGGAGGACCGCGGTGACGTCCGAGGCGTTCGCGAGGACGTCCTCCGACAGCGGCTCCAGGTGCAGCACCCCGCCGTCCATCCAGACGGCGCGGGACAGGGCCTGGGCACGTCCGGTGACCTGCGCGTCGCGGCTGCGGGACGCGGACCGGGTGTCGATCGCGGCGGCGACGACGACCAGGGTGACGAGGCAGGCCGCGCTGACGGCCGCGTACAGCAGGGTCAGCGTCCACCGCGTGCGGCGCAGCCGGTCGGCGGCCGGACGCCCGGCTCGCGCACCGCCTCGTGCCCCGGGGCCTGAGCCGGGCTTCCCGACGGGCGTCGCACCGGGCCGTGGGCCGGGCTTCGCACCGGATCGCGCACCGAATCGCGCAGCCGGCCTCGGGCCGGGGCCCGCTTCAGCGCCCACTCGGCCCGCCGATGCGGTACCCGACGCCCCGGACCGAGTCGATGAGGTCCGGCGGGCCGAGCTTGCGGCGCAGCTGGCCCACCACGACGTCGACGACGTTCGACATCGGGTCGCTCATCTCGTCCCAGCAGCTCTCGATCAGCTCGCTGCGCGTGAGGACCTCTCCAGCCCGCGACATCAGGGCCTCCAGCACGGCGAACTCCTTCGCGGTCAGCGTGAGGAGGACGCCAGCGCGCCGCACCCGCCGGCTCGGCAGGTCCAACGTCACGTCCCCGACGGCGAGTTCGGGCAGCCTGGGCGGCCGCTCCCGCCGGCACAGGGCACGCACCCGCACGACCAGCTCGGCCATGGCGAACGGCTTCACGAGGTAGTCGTCGGCGCCGTGCTCGAACCCCGACACCCGGTCCTCGACCGTGCCGAACGCGGTGAGGACGAGCACCGGCACCGGCCTGCCCGCGCCGCGCCACCGCCTGATCAGGTCCAGGGCGTCGCCATCGGGCAGACCCCGGTCGGCGACCACGCAGTCGTAGGCGTTCACCGACACCTTGAGGTCGGCCTCCTCAAGGGACTCGGCACGGTCCGCCGCGAAGCCCGCACTCCGCAGGCCGGCGGCGATCGTCGGGCCGAGGCCGGGGTCGTCTTCCACCACGAGTACGCGCATGACCAGCGACTTTACCGCCCGGAGCGACGACCGGGGCCGTCGACGCGGACGGGGCGCGCGGGGCCATGAGCGTCACGCGGGGGCTGTGAGGGGCACGTCTGGGGTCGTGAGCGTCACACCGGGGCCGTGAGCGGGGGCGCGCCCGTGTCCCTCGGTCGTCGCTCCCGCGTCTTCGGTGGCAGCATGGCTCGGCATGACGGACAAGGGCATCAAGCGGTACGAGGCGGGCCTGACGGCGCTCGTCGTCAGGATCCCGGAGGCGGATCCGGTGGTGGGCGCATGGCGCGAGCGGTACGACCCGTCGGCCGCGCTAGGGGTACCGGCGCACGTCTCGGTGCTGTACCCGTTCCTCGACGCGGGCCGGACCGACGAGGGCGTCCACGCGGCGCTCGCCGAGGTGTTCGCCCGGCACCAGGCCTTCGACGTGCGCTTCGAGCGGTGCGGGCGGTTCCCCGGAATGCTGTACCTGGCCCCCGAACCGGCCGGGCCGTTCCGCGAGCTCACCGAGGACGTGGTCGCCCGGTGGCCCGAAGCCCCGCCCTACGGCGGGCGGTTCGGCGGTTCCGCGCCCCATCTGACGGTCGCGCTGAGGCAGGAGGACGCGGTACTGGACGAGGTCGAGGGCGAGCTGCGCGCCGGGCTGCCGTTCGCGTCGCGGGTCACGTCGGTCGACCTCGTGGCGTACGACGGGACGAACTGGGAGGAGCGGGCGTCGTTCGCACTCGGCGGGTGACCGCGTGCCCGACGGCCTGTCCGTATCCGCTGCATCCGTCGCAACCGCCGCATCAGCTGGGTCCGCTGGATCCGCGCATCCGTATCCACTGCCCGGGCCGAAGAACAGTCGTGCACGCGCGACGAGAACCGGGGTGATGACGTGGCACGGACGCTGAGGGAGCGCGCCGGCGGGGTCCTGTTCGCGCGCGTCGCGGGCCCGCAGGGCCCGGCCAACCGCGAACGCATCCATGCCACCCCGGGCCCCCGCTGGTTCGCCCCCGACCGTCCCGTGCGGCGCGTGCACGGGGACAGCGCGATGTTCACCGGCGGCCTCGCCGCACTGCTGCTGCAGTCACTGCACCCGGTGGCCATGGCGGCCGTGAGCGCCCACTCGGGATTCCGGGGCGACCCCTGGGGCAGGCTCCAGCGCACCAGTACGTTCCTGGCGACGACCACCTACGGGACCGCGGCCGACGCCCAGCAGGCCTGCGACCGGGTGCGGGCGGTCCACGCGACCGTCCACGGGCACACCCCCGACGGCGTCCCCTACCGTGCCTCGGACCCGCACCTGCTGCTCTGGGTCCACGCCGCGGAGACCGACTGCTTCCTCCGGGCCCACCAGCGCTTCGGAGCACGGCCGTTGACGGCCGCCGAGTGCGACGCGTACGTCGAGGACACGGCCCGCGTCGCCCGGGCCCTCGGCGTACCGGATCCGCCCCGCACGGTGCGGGGGCTCGACGCCTGCCTGGACGCCTACCGTCCCGAGCTGCGCGCCACCCGTGAGGCGCGCGACACGGCGGAGTACCTGCTGCTGAGGCCCCCGCTGCCGCTGGTGGCCTACCCCTTCTACGGGGTCCTTGCCGCGAACGCGGTCGCCCTGCTGCCGACGTGGGCCAGCCGCCACCTGAGGATTCCCCGGTGGCCCGCGCTGGAACGCCTCGCCGTACGGCCCCTGGGCGGCGCGGCGAGCCGCACCATCCGCTGGGCGATGACGCCTCCGGCCCGCCCCGAAGGACCACCCGCCACCGGGTGAAGACCGGCTCAGGGGTTCCGCCACTCTCCGGTGACCCTTCTCCCACCCCTCGGGGAGCGCATTCGGCGCGTCCCGGTGGCGCGTTGTGAACTCTGTGGCCGATTGGGGCGTCCCTCGCGCGGGTGACGGGTGACGGAAACCGTGGCCACCTGACGCCAGACCACCGTGACGCCCCCTTGGTGCGGGACGTGTCTCCTGGGGTTCGGGACATCTCTCCAGGGCCTGCGTCGGCGTACGGAGAGCGGGTGGCAGCCCCACATGGCGGGAGCGCGGAGCGTGCGCGCCCCGTCGTGACGTGCGCGGGGGGCGTACGGGAGTCACGGGCGGGTGAGGGGCGTGATCCCCCGGGGGCCCAGTGCGCCGTCTCCGGGCGTAGCAAGCGGTTACACGATGGAGGAGCCGACCGGTCGTCACAGCTCAGATCCCCGTCCCGCCTGCAAGGAGCCGTGCCGTGCCCGCTGCCCGCGACATCCTCCCCGCCCTCGACATCCCCCACCCCGAACGCCTGCGCACGCTGAATCCCGCCGAACTGGCCGCGCTGGCCGGACGGATCCGCGGCTTCCTGGTCGAACACGTCACGCTCACCGGCGGGCACCTCGGCCCGAACCTCGGAGTCGTCGAGCTGACGCTGGCCCTGCACCGGGTGTTCGACTCGCCCCGGGAACCCCTCCTGTTCGACACCGGCCACCAGACCTACGTACACAAGGTCCTGACCGGGCGCGGCGAGCGCTTCCCCACGCTGCGGCAGGCCGGCGGCCTGTCCGGGTACCCCAGCCGAGCCGAGTCCGCCCACGACTGGATCTCCAACTCCCATGCCTCCACGGTGCTTTCGTACGCGGACGGCCTCGCCGCCGCGCGGGAGCAGGCGGGCGATTACGGCCCGGTCGTCGCGGTCATCGGTGACGGCGCGCTCACCGGGGGCATGGCGTACGAGGCGCTGAACAACCTCGGCACCTCGGCCCGGCCCGTGGTCGTCGTGGTCAACGACAACGGCCGCTCCTACGCCCCCACCACCGGCGGCGTCGCGAGACACCTCGCCGCGCTGCGCCTCGGCGCCGCCGCGCACGACCGCAACCTCTTCACCGACCTCGGCTTCCGCTACCTCGGACCCGTCGACGGCCACGACGTCGAAGCGCTCGAAGCGGCCCTGCGCACGGCCCGAGCCGAACGGCGGGCGGTGGTCGTGCACGCCGTGACCGTCAAGGGCCGTGGCCACCTCCCCGCCGAACAGGACGGGGTGGACCGCCTGCACGCGGTGAATCCCGTACGCCGCCGCAAGCGCAAGCGCAAGCGCGGGCGCCGGGACGACGGCGCACGGGCCTCGTGGACCGACACGTTCGCCGACGCGCTGCTCACGGCCGCGCACCGCGACAGCCGGCTGGTCGCCCTCACCGCCGCCATGCTGCGTCCCAGCGGGCTTCACCCGATGCGCGAGCGGTACCCCCAGCGCGTCTTCGACGTGGGCATCGCCGAACAGCACGCGGTCACCTCGGCGGCGGGCATGGCCATGGCCGGGCTGCACCCCGTCGTGGCGATCTACGCGACCTTCCTCAACCGCGCGTTCGACCAGGTCCTCATGGACGTGGCGCTGCACCGGCTGCCCGTCACCTTCGTACTGGACCGGGCGGGCGTCACCGGCCCCGACGGGCCCTCCCACCACGGACTGTGGGACCTGGCGCTGCTCGCCAACGTCCCGCACCTGCGCATCGCCGCACCCCGCGACGCCACCCGCCTGCGGGAACTGCTCACCGAAGCCCTCGCCGACACCCAGGGCCCCACCGCGCTCCGCTACCCGCGCGGCACCGTCGCCGCCGACCTGCCGACCCTGGAGCGCTGCGAGGGCGGCGACATCGTCCACCGCAGTCCCGGCGGCAGCTCCCGGGCCCTCCTGGTGGCCGCGGGGCCGATGGCCCACGTCGCGGTGGCGGCGGCCGGGGAACTGGAGGAACTCGGCCTGGGCGCCACCGTCGTGGACCCGCGCTGGGTGCTCCCCGCCCGCCCCGGCCTCGCCGCGCTGGCCAGCCGGCACCGCATGGTGGTCACCGTCGAGGACGGGCTGCGCGACGGCGGGATGGGGACCGCGGTCGCCCAGCTGCTCCAGCGGGAGCACGTGACCACCCCGGTCGTGCGCCTGGGCCTGCCACCCGCGTTCCTGGCCCACGGCGAACGCGAGGAGCTCCTGGAACAGGCGGGCCTCAGCGCCGAGGGCATCGCCAACGCGGTCCTGCTCAAGGACGCCCCCGCCCCCGCGCCCCGCGTCCCCACCCAACAACCCCCACGCACAGCCGCGTTCACCGGGTGACCTCCGCCTGAGGAACTCGCGGGCCCGGCCAGCCGGTTGGGCGTAGCCGCGCCCGCACACGTGTGGAGCCGTGGCCCACCCCGACGGGGTGGGCC
>NZ_JBEOYE010000113.1:0-28277 GCF_040296945.1 Streptomyces sp. NPDC001941
GAACAGCGTGACCTCGTGCCCGCGCCGCAGCGCTTCGTCGACGACCGCCCGGCCCAGGAACACGGTTCCACCGATAACAAGGATCTTCATGCCCGTCACACTTTCATCGTGCACGGATCTTGCCAAGGGAGTTCCGTTACGGTGCTGACCAGGCAGGACGACGGGCAGGCCGGGTCCGCGATCCGGACGCCGGTCACCCGGGGGCCGGGCGGGGCAGCCGCCAGATCACCTCGACGCCCGTTCCCGAGGGAGCCAGGGGCGGGGTCGCCCGCTCGTGCCCGACCTCGCTGAACCCCAGTCGGCGCGGGACCGCGGCGCTGGCGAGGTTGGCGAGGTCGTGCGCGATCTCGACGTACTCCATCCCGGGCAGTGCGAACATCTCGTCGGCGACGGCCGCCGCGGCCCTGGTGGCGATGCCCCGGCCGGTGGCCGCCGGGTGCAGCCAGTAGCCGATGCGCGTGGTGTCGGGCCGCTCCACCCGGTAGCTCTGGCACATGCCGACGAGGGCGCCGCCCCGCACGATGCCGTAGTTGTAGGCCGAGCCCCTGGCCCAGGCGGACTCGGCGTGGTCGAGGAAGCGGCGGGTGTGCTCGGCGCTGTGCGCGGCGACCCACGCCTCCCAGGGCCGCAGGTGCTCCAGGGACTCCTCGATCAGCGCGTGGGCGGCGGGGTGGTCCTGTTGCGGCCGCCAGCGCCGCAGTACCAGATCGCCGCAGTCGATGAGTCCTCGGGGCCGCCGCATGAACGCCATGACTATCACGTGCCCGCGCGGGCCACTCCCCACCACGGCCTGTGCCGCCTCCGCCGCCCGGCACAGGCCGTCGCCACCCGTGGTGCACCTTCGGCAGAGCGCGCGATCGCCTCCCAGGGTGATGTTCCCCCGGCTCGCGACCGTGACGATGGAAGCGTCCCTTTCAGAGTCCCCCTTCCGCCTTCCGCGTTCCGCATCGAGGAGCAGACCATGCACACGCCCGAGACCGTCCCGTCCGTCACCGTCCCGTCCGTCACGATCCGCCGCCGCGACCTCGTCGCGCTGCGCGCGCTCGGCGGCTTCGGCGCCCTGATCGTCGCCGCGTCCGTGCTGCTGGTGGTCGGCGGGTTCACCGCCGACACGTCGGCGGGCGAGTCCGGGCAGCCCGCCGCCGTCCTCGGAGCGATTGGCCTGTGCCTGGGCGCCGTGACCGCGGGCGTCTGGTTCCTGGCCCGCCTGGTGCTGAACCGGCGGGGCGAGCGGAACTGAGGGACCGGGGGCGGGCCTTCTACGGAAGGCCGTCCGGACCCGTGCCGGCGGTGCGCAGCGTGACCGCCTCGTACACCACGGCCGAACTCGCCGACTCCCCGCGGCAGGTGAGCCGGTGGGGTGCCGTGCGGTGCGACCGTACGCGTACGTCGTAGGACGGCGCCCCCGTCGGCCTGGCCGCGACGCGCACCCACCAGCCGCCGTCGTCGCGCAGGGTCGTCACGACGTCGTACGCGTGCCGTCCCGCCGGACCGGCGTGCCGGAGCACGGCGGCCAGCGCCGCCTGCTGGGGCGGGAAGAGGTCGGTGTACCCGCGCAGGTGGTCGGCGTGGACGCGGTCCGCCAGGTGCTCCCCGACCACGCGCACCGACGCCTCCGCGTCGAGGTTGCCGTAGTAGACCCCGTCGGGCAGCACCACCACGTTGGCCGCGAACCGGTCACCGCCCACGTGCGAGCACTCCCAGACCGCGTCCGGCCAGCGCTCGCTGAGCGCCCGGCCCACCGGGCGGCCGCGCAGGGCGCAGCAGGTGTCGTGCGTGCCGTGCGCGCACACCAGGACGACCGGCGGACCGCCCGGCTCCCCGGGCGCCTCCAGCGCGTCGACGATGCCGGACAGTTCCTCGTCGCGCTCCCAGGTGCCCCAGTGCTGGCGCTGGTCGCCCCCGCTCGCGTACCGCAGCACGGCCCATCGGCGCGGTCGCCCCGCGGGGGTCCTTCCGTGCCGTCTGACCAGCAGGATGCGGGCGCGCAGCCGTTGCGCGGCCGAGAAGACGCGGGCCTTGACCTCGGGGTGCAGGTCGAGCCCGTCGAAGCCGTTGGAGGGCCAGCCGCCGCGGTACTCCACGAGGATCCAGACGGAGCCGTACGGTGCCGTGCCCGCGAGCGGGTCCACGCGCGCGCGTGCGGCGTCGGCGCAGAGGAAGCGTCCGGCCGCCGCCTCCCCCCGGGCCCCGGTCATGACGCGACCGGTACCAGGACTCCGGCGCGCAACAGCCGCTCGACGAGTGCGAGTCCCAGGTCGCCGGCGGTGTGCACCCCTCCGTCGAGCAGCCGTCGCACCGACGGCAGCTCACCCTCGGAGAAGTCGAGCCAGCCCACGCGGGTGGCCAGCCGCGCACCCGTCAGGCGCGCCCCGAGTGCCCCGCGCAGCCTGACCGCCGCACCGGGGGCCAGCCGTTGGACGGCGGCGAGCTGGGCCAGCGGCCCCAGGGGCGCGGGTCTGGCCTGTCCGCGACGGGCGCGGTGGAACAGCGGTGCGGGGTCGGCCGTGGCGAGCGCCTCGGCCAGGCGCTCCCGTACGAAGGCGAGTTCACCGTCGGGTCCTTCCGTGCCCAGGGGCAGCGACCCGCGCATCCACGGGTCGTCCCGCAGCTCTTCCAGTGCGGCGCGCAGCAGTTGCTCGGCCAGGGCGTGACGGGTCCACGCGTGCACCCCCAGCGTCAGGTGGATCGACACCTCGCCCTGGGCCTCGGCGGCGTGCAGCCAGCCGCGCGGCAGGTAGAGGACGTCGCCGGGCCCGAGCACCGCGTCGAGACGGGCGCCGCCCTCCGCCGCTTCCGCCACCTCCGGGCGGCGGTCCGTCCAGGGTTCGTCCCGCAGCGGATCGGTGCGCACCGGCTCGTGGATGATCCAGCGCTTGGTGCCGGACACCTGGAGCACGAAGACGTCGTGCACGTCGTAGTGGTGGTCGAAGCCGCGGTTCTGCGGGGGAGTGACGTAGGCGTTGGCCTGCACCGGGTGGCCCAGTTCGGCCGAGAGCGCGGAGACGAGGTCCGCGACCGGTTCCCAGGTGCGCTGGAGGGCCTGGAGGACCAGGGTGGCGCCGTCCTCGAAGGCACGCCAGAGCTTGGTGTCGTCGAGCTGGTCGGCGATCGTGGCGCCGACTCCGCCGGGGGAGGTGAAGGACCCCTCGGGCAGCGTCGCGCCGTTCTTGGCTACCCGCAGGAACGGGGTGCGCAGGCCGCGGCGGGAGACGAGCTCGTCGACGGCAGCCGCCGAGAACACGTCGGCGAAGTCGCTCGCCGCCCGGGTCAGCAGCGGCTCCCGGGCCCACACGTCCCGGGCGAACGCGTCCCGGTCCACGCCGATCAGGCGCGCCTCCAGGACGCCACCGCCCCGACGGGCGGTGGCGTCCTGGAGGGTGTCGGACGTGCCGCTCAAACGCCGCTGCCGGACTCGTCCGCGCCGCCGTCGGCTCCGCCGTCGTGTACGCCGGGGGTGCCTGCGGCTCCGCCGTCAGCGGGGCCTTCCGCGCCGCCGTCGGCTCCGCCGTCGTGTACGCCCGGCGTGCCCGCGGCTCCGCCGTCAGCGGGGCCTTCCGCGCCGCCGTCGGCTCCGCCGTCGTGAACGCCGGGGGTGCCCGCGGCTCCGCCGTCAGCGGGGCCTTCCGCGCCGCCGTCGGCTCCGCCGTCGTGAACGCCCGGCGTGCCCGCGGCTCCGCCGTCGGCAGGGCCTTCGTGCTGGTTGGGGTCGTGTTCGGTCATCGTTCCTCCTGAGGTCGAACGTGCCTCGATCAAGTTCGCCCACGGGCATGACGCCCGCAACCGGAGGCCCGCGGGTCCGCGCTCACCCGACGGGTTGACCAGATCGGCTCACTCAAACGGCCGTACGCGCCGGTGCGCTGGTGGCCCGCAGAGCCGACGGGGGTGACGGTGGAGAGGGGTACGCGTCGACGACCGCGTGGCGGCGGGAGTGCCGCGGGACTGCGGCGGCCCGGGTCGCCTGCGGGGAAGCCTCGTTGTCAGACCCCGCCGCTAGCGTGGTGTGTCCGGACCCTTCCGCCGCGTCCCTCAGGAGCGACCGTGGACATCGTGCTCATCCCAGGCCTCTGGCTCGACGGTTCGGCCTGGGACGACGTGGTGCCCGCACTGCGGGCGCTGGGCCACCGGCCCGTGGCGCTCACCCTCCCCGGCCAGGGCGACGGGGCGTCCGGCGCCACGCTGGACGACCAGGTCGCCGCGGTGCTCGCCGCTGTCGACGCGGCGTCGGGGAAGCCCCTGGTGGTGGGCCACTCCGCGGCGGTGACGCTGGCCTGGCTGGCCCTCGACGCACGGCCGGGGAAGGTGGCCGGGGTCGTCCTGGTCGGCGGCTTCCCCGCCTCCGACGGGCGTGCCTACGCCGACTTCTTCGAGGTGGAGGACGGCGTCGTGCCCTTCCCGGGCTGGGAGCCGTTCGAGGGCGCGGACGCCGCCGACCTGGACCGGGAGGCCAGGGCCCGCTTCGAGGCCGCCGCGATACCCGTCCCGGAGGGCGTCGCCAAGGGAGTCGTCCGCCTGCGCGACGAGCGGCGGTTCGACGCGCCGGTCGTGGTGGTGTGCCCCGAGTTCACGCCCGCGCAGGCGCAGGAGTGGGTGTCCGCGGGCGACTGCCCGGACCTGGCCCGGGCCTCGCGCGTGGCGTACGTCGACCTCGACTCGGGCCACTGGCCCATGCTCACCCGCCCGCGGGACCTCGCCCGCGTCATCGCGGAGGCGGCGGAGGAAGCGGAGGGACGCGACTGAGCCGACACACCCGAGGCGCGCGCGGGCGCAGGTGGTGGGGCGTGCGCGCGGCCGAAGCCAGCACCGACCGCACAGCTGCCCCAGGGAGGGCGACATGGCTCTGGACCTCTTCTCCGGCATTCCCGTCTCCGACTACGCCGCCGCGCTCCTCTGGTACGAGCGGTTCTTCGGGAAGCCTCCGTCGTTCCTGCCGAACGACACCGAGGCGGTCTGGGAGGTCGCCGAGCACCGGTACGTCTACGTCGTGGAGGACGCGGCCCGCGCGGGGAACGCCCTGGTGCTGCTGTTCGTCGACGACCTCGTCGACCGGGTCTCCGGGGTCGCGCGGCGCGGCATCGAACCCGCCATGCGCGAGACGTACGACGGGGGCGTGAACAAGATGATCTACCGGGACGCGGACGGCAACGAGATCAGCCTGGGCGGCGTGCCGGGCTGAGCACCCGGGGTGCGGGACGCGCGTACGCGCCGAGGTCGGGACGTACGTACGCGCCGGGGGCGGACCCGGACCCGCGTACGCAGGTCTCGGATCCGCCCCCGGCGGCATCGCGGTCCTCGGTCCTCGGACCTCAAGTGAACCCCAGCGGCCCCAGTGGACCTCAGTGGCCTCAGTGCGCCTCTTCCGTGGAGTGGGAGTCGGTGAGCGTGAGCGCGCCGCCCGCCGCGATCAGGCCGACGATCACCGCGATCACCGCGTAGGTGATCCGCTCGCCGTGGAAGAAGGACGCCACGAGGGAGTCGCTCCAGGTGCCGGCGGGCAGCTGCGTGGTGACCAACGCGGCGATCAGGGTGCCGACGACGGCGGTGCCGACGCTGCTGCCGACCTCCTGGGCGGTGTCGTTGAGCGCCGTGCCGATCGACGTGCGGTTGCTGGGCATGGCGTCGACGAGCGCGATGGCGCAGATCGTCATGACGGTGCGCAGGCCGATGGTCATCACGACCATGCAGACGGCGATGGCCAGGTAGCCGTGCGAGACGCCCCAGGCGAGACCGGCCAGCGAACCGGCCAGGCAGGCGGCGCCGACCAGGCAGGCGATCCGGTGGCCGAACCGTCCGGCGAGCCACTCGGAGAGCGGGGTCGCGGCGATCATGGTGACGATGAGGGGCAGGTTCGCCAGGCCGGCGCGCACGGGGCTCCAGCCGTAGGCGTACTGGAAGTGCAGGATCAGCCCGAACATCACGGCGGCCATCGCGATGGACGTGCCGATCTGGGCGATGGCGGCGCCCCGGACGGTGCCGTTGGAGAACAGGCGCAGGTCCAGCATGGGCGAGGCGGAGCGGCGCTCGTGCCGTACGAACGCGGTGCCCGCCACCAGGGCGCCGAGGACGGAGCCGAGCGTGGGCACGGAGAGCCAGCCGTGCTCGACGCCGCTGGTCAGCGCGTAGCAGGCGAGGCCGATGGTGGTGATGCTCAGGACGGCGCCGGGCAGGTCGAGCTTGTCCTTCGTCAGGTCCTCCGGCCGGTCGGCCGGGACGCCGAGGCGCACGCCGATGGCCGCAATCAGGGCGATCGGGGCGTTGACCAGGAGCAGCCACTGCCAGCGGACGTGGGCCAGGGCGGTGCCGCCGAGCAGCGGGCCCAGGATGAAGCCCGACATGCCGACGACGATCATCAGGGTCATCGCGCGCATCCGCAGGGCCTGGTCGTCGAAGAGCCGGAAGACCAGGGAGTTGGTGATGGGCGCCATCGCCGCCGCGGCGATGCCGAGGCCGGCGCGCAGGCCGATGAGCTGTCCGGCGCTGGTGACCGCGACGACGGCCAGGCTCAGCAGGCCGAACACGGCGAGTCCGACCAGCAGCACGCGGCGGCGGCCGAGCCGGTCGGCCATCGATCCCGCGGTCAGCAGCAGGCCGCCGAAGGTCAGGGAGTACGCGCCGGTGACCCACTGCAGCGCGGTGGTGCCGCTGCCGAGGTCCCGGCCGATGGTGGGCAGTGCGATGGACAGGAGCGTGTTGTCGACCATCTCCACGAAGAAGGCCAGACAGAGCGCGGTCAGGGGGATCCAAGCCGCGCGCAGGGACGTGTAGGTGCGCTTGGTCGCGGGCGCACCGGCCGTGGCGGTGGCGTTGCCGGTCATGGCGGGCCTCCTTTCGTCGTGCCGTCGAGTATCGAACGACGTTCCATACTAGAACGACGTTCGATGCTTGCACAAATTGTGATTGGATGGGTGCCATGACACCCCCGCGCACACAGTCGGCCCAGCGCCCTTCCGGGGACCGTCCCTCCGGCGGCCGCCGGCGCGCCTCGCACTCCATCGAGGCCGTGCTCAACGCGGCCGTGGCCCTGCTCGACGAGGCGGGCGCGCCCGCGCTGACGCTCCGCGCCCTCGCGACCCGCCTCGGCACCGGCGTCGGCAGCATCTACTGGTACGTGGCGAGCAAGGACGAACTGCTCGACCGCGCCATCGACCACGTGCTCGGCGGCGTGCTGACGGCGGTCCGCGCGCAGGAGCCCGGCGACGACCCGATCGACGACCTGCGCACCACGGCGGTCACGCTGTTCGACGCGATCGCGGACCGCCCGTGGCTGGGCAGCCGCTTCATGCGGGACGTCGCCGTGGAGGGCAACTCGCTGCACCTCTACGAGGAGATGGGCCGACACACCCTGCGCCTCGCCCTCACCCCGCGCCAGCGGTTCCACGCGGTGTCGGCCGTCATGGGCGTCGTGGTCGGCAGCGCGATCAACCTGGGGCAGGAGCCGCCGGAGGAAGTGGTCGACGGACTGGTGCGCCGCGACGAGTTCCTCGGACGCTACGCCGAGGCGTGGCGGGGGTTCGACACCGAGACGTTCCCGTTCCTGCACGACATCGTGGACGAGTTCGACGGCCACGACGACAAGGACCAGTTCCTGGCCGCGCTGGAACTGACCCTGACGGGCCTGCGCATCCAGGCGGGCCTGGGCCCCGGCTCGGCTCCTGGCCCCGCTCCCGCTTCCGGGACCGACGCCTGAGCCCGCTCCCGCAAGGCTTCCGCCGCCGGCGTCGCGGGGTCGCGTAACAGGTGGTGGGACGTGCCCGCGTACGTGGTCCGAGCGCGGGTAGCCGGAAGGCGTAGCGCACGAGCGCGTGCGCGCAGCCGACGGGCGAAGGAGACGGACGGGTCATGTTCGAGGCAGAGAACATCCGGGACTGGCGGGACCACGACGTCGTCGACGTGGAGGGCAGCAAGATCGGCTCGCTCGAGTCGATCTACGTCGACACGGCCTCGGATGCTCCCGCGTTCGCGGCGGTGACGGTCGGCCTGCCCACCCGCAGGCGCCTCACGTTCGTCCCGCTGTCGGGCGCGTCCGTCTCCCCGTCCTACCTGAAGGTCGCGTGGCCCAAGCAGTTGGTGAAGGACGCGCCCTCGATCGACACCGACGGAGAGCTCCTGGCCGAACAGGAGAAGGCGGTCTTCGACCACTACAAGATCGACTACGGCACCGGCGCCACCCGCCGCCTCGCGCGCCGCTGACCTACGCCCACCGACGGGGGCTCGCCCCGGCCGGGAACCGGACCGGCTCAGTGGTCGTCTCCCGCACCATGGTTTCCAACGAGCCCCAGGAACAGCCCCGTTCCGCCGGACGCGCCGCGTCGGCCGCCGTGACGGCGGACCGGCCGCGGGCCAACGACTACGACAGCTTCGCCGAGGCGTACACCTCCGAGAACGAGACCAACCTCGTCAACGCCCACTACGAGCGGCCCGCGATGCTGGCCCTCGCCGGGGAGGTGGCCGGCCGGCGGGTGCTCGACGCCGGGTGCGGTGCGGGGGCACTGCTGGCGGCGCTGCGCGACCGGGGCGCCGTCGTGAGCGGTTTCGACGCGAGCACCGGAATGCTGGACCTGGCCGGGCGGCGGCTCGGCGAGGGGGCCGACCTGGTGGTCGCCGACCTCGGCGGCCCGCTGCCCTACCCCGACGACGCGTTCGACGACGTGGTCTCGTCCCTGGTGCTGCACTACCTGGAGGACTGGGGCCCGGCGCTGGCGGAGCTCCGACGGGTGCTGAAGCCCGGCGGCCGGTTGATCGTGTCCGTCGACCACCCCTTCGCCGTCCACCTGATGCACCGCGAGGCCGGTCGAGAGGACGCGTACCCGTACTTCGACACCACCAACTGGTCCGCCGAGTGGACCATGGGCGGCCGGAGCGCGCTGATGAGCCTGTGGCACAGGCCGCTGCACGCGATGACGGAGGCGTTCACCGGCGCGGGGTTCCGGATCGAGGTCATCGCCGAACCGGAGCCCGGCCCGGCCGCCCGTGAGCTCTTCCCCGAGGCCGTCGCGGCCAAGCCGCGGTTCCTGTGCTTCCTGTTCTTCGTCCTGCGGGCGCCGTAGGAACCGGGCGGACCCGCGACGCCGTGGGAGCCGGGCGGGCCCGCGGGCGCCGGAGGGACCAGGCGGACCCGCCAAGTGCCTGCTCAGGGCCCGGTGGCATGATCGGGGCGTGATCACTGAACCCGGCCGTCCCCGTGCGGCGAGGTACGTCCTGTTCGACGTCGACGGCACGCTCATCGACGCCGTGGAGAACCAGCGCCTGGTCTGGCACACCTGGGCCGAGCGGTACGGACTCGACCCCGACGAGGTCCACCGGGTGGCGCTGCGGACCCGGCCGGTGGAGACGTTCGCGCTGGTGGCGCCGGACCGGGACCCCGAGGAGTGCCTGGCCGCGCTGCACGCGCTCGAGGACGAGGACGTCCGTACCGGCTCGTACGCGGCCTTCGACGGCGCGCCCGAACTGCTGGGCGCCCTGCGGCCCGGGTCCTGGGCGCTGGTGACCTCCAACTACGGGCACCGGGTGCGCGGGCGGTTCGCGCGGACGGGCCTGCCGGTCCCCGAGGTCGTCGTGGGCGCGGCCGCCGTGGCGGAGGGCAAGCCCTCGCCCGTGCCGTACCTGCGGGCCGCCGCGCTGCTCGGTGCCGCGCCGGAGGACTGCCTGGTCATCGAGGACGCCCCCTCCGGCGTGCGCTCCGGGCTGGCCGCCGGGATGACGGTGTGGGGCGTGAACGCCCCGGAGGCGGTCGACGGCGTCCACCGCCACTTCGCGAGCCTGCGCGACGCGGTGCGGGACATCCTCGCCTTCGTCGCCTCCGAGCCCGTGCGTACCAACTGACCGGATGACAGGGTGCGGTGAACCACCGCCCCGCCCCCGGCCCGAACACGCCCCGGCCCCACACGCACACCAACGTGCGGGACAGCTTCTGGGGGGATGCTGTCCCGCACGTCGTTCAGGGGGCCTTCCTCAGGCCGGGCCCCTTGTCCGGGGCGTCAGTCGACAGCCACGCTCCTACTTCCCGTAGTAGGCGTCGTGGACCGTCACCTTCGACACGTTGCCCTGCTTGTCCGTGACTTCGGCGCGCAGGGCGACGCTCTTGTCCTTGGCCGGGTTCTTCACGGCGACCTTGCCGTTGGTCACCTTGAGAAGCTGCCAGGTCTTCCCGCCGTCGTAACTCGCGGACACCTTCAGTGACGTGAGGTTCTTTCCGGCCGCCGAACCCTGCACCGTCAACGGGATCTCGGCGGTCCGGCCGGCCGGGGCGCGCGAGGCGAGGTCGACGGGCGCCGTGAAGCGGACCGTCGAGACGGGCAGCGCCGTGGTGTCCGCCACCTGACCGGAGCGGAAGGTGAAGTCCGTGTCGATGCGGGTGGCGGCCCCGGCGGTCGCGGCCGGGCGCTCGGCCGTGGTGGTGAGCCGGTACAGCGCGTCGGCGGCGTCGACGGTGAAGGGCGCCTGACCGGTCAGCGGGTCGTGGTTCTCGGCGACCTTCACGCCGTCGCGGTAGAGCGTCGAGGTGGCCGACGAGGTCACCGCGTACCCGTCGTGCCCCTGGCCGTCGGCGAAGAGCGGGAGCGCCCCGACGATCTGCTGCTCACCCGTGTCCGGGTCGGGCGCCGTGCGGAAGACACCCGCGTCCGCCCCGAGCCGCGGGCCGAAGACCCCGGTGTTGAACGCCTCCTGGTAGGTCCTGCCCGCCGCGTACGCCTTGGGCGCGCCCCCGGTGTAGGAGGCCTCGTAGACGTGCTCGCCGCCCTCGTTCGTGCCCCACTGCTCGAACTCCCGCACCCACTGGGCGCCGTCGGCCGTGGAGAGGTGGAGGGTGCGGGTTCCGGGCGCGGCCTGCGGGGCGCTGTACCCGGTGCCGATGCCCGCGAGGTCGGGCAGCTGCGGGAAGGGGGTGGTGAACGCGGTCTTGCCGGGGGCGGACGCGCCGAGGCCGATCTTGACGGTGGCCAGCTCGCCGGCCTTCACGTGGTTGGTGTAGCCGGTGGCGAGCCGGGTGGTCCGCCCGCCGAAGGCGACCGAGTACTGGGTGGCGGCGTCCTTGACGAAGTGGGCGTCCCACGACTGGCGCATCGGTTCTGCGGTGACGTCCGGCCCGACGTGGGCGGTGCGGAAGCCGGTCATCCCGCCGGGCAGCACCCAGCCGTTGCCGACGCTGTTCCCGTCCTCGCCCCGCTGGAAGTAGGCGCCGGCGAAGACCGACTTGGAGATGCCGGGCACGGTGATGTCCACCGGCTTGGCGCTGCGGGCGTCGGGCGTGACGACGGTGTCACCGGTGATGTCGAGGCGGGGCTGGGAGATCCAGTCGACGCCCTTGGTCAGGTCCTTCGGGTCCTGGTAGACGGCCGTGTTCAGGACGTACGAGCCCCTGGGCACCCGGAGCACGTGCGTGCCCGGCTCGTTCTCGACGCCCGCGCGGAAGCCTTCGGCGGGCCCGGTCAGGCCGTTGAGGGAGTTGGTGAAGAGCTTGGCGTCGCTGCCGTCGCGGTCCAGGGTCCTGATCGTGAGGTCGTAGGCCTCGCCCTCGCGGACGACGGCCGCGGCCGTGCGGACCGACTGGCCGCCGCCGCTGGCGGTGACGTACGCGGAGTACGTGCCGAACGTCTCGCCGCCGAGCTTGGTGTCGGCCGCCAGGGAGACCTCAGCCGTGCCGCCCGCGGGCACGGTGACCCGGTCGGCGCCGAGCGTGAAGAACCCGGCCGGGGCGGGCGCGCCCTGCGGGTCGAGGCCGGACACGGCCAGGTCCAGGGTGACGTCGCTGGTCCCGAGGTTGCGGTAGCGGATCTTCTTGGAGGTCGGCCGGTCGTCGGTGTGCGGCCAGGCGACGGTGCCGAAGGCGACGGACACCGGGTCGGCGATCACGGTCTGGGACAGCGCCTTGTCGACCTGGACGCGGCCCGAGCCCTGCTGGAAGGCGGTGAGGCCGTCGCCGCCCTTGGTCGAGGCGGTGAGGGCGCCCTTGAGCTCCGCGTACGTCCAGTCGGGGTGGCGCTGCTTGAGGATCGCGGCCGCGCCGGCGACGTGCGGGGTCGCCATGGAGGTGCCGTCGAGCTGGAGGTAGCCGGGGGCCGGGTGCGTGGCGCCGGGCTCGGTGTCGAGGGCGCTGCCCGCGGCGGCGGCCGCGGTGATGGCGACGCCGGGCGCGGTCACGTCGGGCTTGACGCCACCGTCACCGGCGCGCGGGCCCATGCTGGAGAAGTACGCCAGCTGGTCGTCCTTGTCGACGGCGCCCACGGTCAGCGCGGCCTCCGCGCTGCCGGGCGAGCCGAGCGTGCCCTCGCCGCCCTTGCCGGAGTTGCCCGCCGCGATGGCGAACAGGATGCCCTTCTGGGCGGAGAGCCGGTTGACCGCCTCCTCCATCGGGTCGACGCCCGGGGTGTCCCGGCTGCCGAGGCTGAGGTTGACCACGTCCGCGCCCTGGGCGGCGGCCCACTCCATGCCCGCGATGATGGCCGAGTCGCTGCCGGTGCCGCCGTCGTCGAGGACCTTGCCGCTGAGGATCCGGGCGCCCGGGGCGACGCCCTTGTACTTCCCGCCCGACTTGGCGCCGGTGCCGGCCGCGGTGGACGCCACGTGCGTGCCGTGCCCGTTGCGGTCCACGGCGTCGGCGGCGGTGGAGAAGTTCTTCTCGGCGACGACCTGCGTCCTGAGGTCGTCGTGGGACGCGTCGACGCCGGTGTCCAGGACGGCGATCTTCACGCCGGTCCCGTCGTACCCCGACGCCCATGCCTTGTCGGCGCCGATCTGCTTGGTGCTGCCGTCGAGCGAGGCCTGGCGGACCCCGTCGAGCCAGACCGCCGCGATCCCGGAGGCCGCGGCCCGTACGCCCTGCTTCTGGTCCGTCAGTGCCTCCCACACGCGGGCGGTGTCGTCGGACGACGTACGGACGACGTCGGCGTTGAGGGAGGTGAGTGTGCGCTGGACGCGGGTGTCTCCGGCCGCGCGCAGCGCCGCCTTCGCGCTGCCGGTACCGTCCCCGGCGTACCGCACGATCAGCCCGAGCCGCCCGTCGCGCTGGCTGCGGAGCAGGCGCGGGTCCGTCAGCTCGGTGAGGTCGAACAGCCGGCGGTCCAGCTTGCCGGTGGAGATCAGGTGCTGTGCGTCGGCGGGTACCAGCAGGGTGTGCTTCCCGACGCGCTGGAGCTGTACGGGGACGTGCTCACGGCCCTTGGCCGGCTCGAAGCGCACCACCCGGTCCCCGGCTCCGACGATCACCTGGTCGCCGGTGACGAGGGCGACCCGGCGGCCCTGCTCGGCCCCGGGGGCCGGCGCTCCGGCCGAGGGGCCGGATCCGACCGCCGCGGAGGGGCCTGCCGTGCCGGTGACGAGGGCCACCACCGAGGCGGCCGCCGTGACGGCGAGCAGGGCGCGGGGCGGACCCCCGCGGTGGCGCCGGGCGTTCCGTATGAGTCTGGACACGTGCGTTCCTCCTGTGCGTGGTGTGCGCCGCCGCGTCCCGGGAGTCCCCCACGGGTTCCCGGGGCGCGGCCCGGGACCGGCCGGGCGCACCCGGTCCCAGGGGAAGGAGGACGGGGGCGTCCGGCGGTGCCGCGGCGCTTACGAGGAGCAGTTCACCCGGGGCGGGAGTTGTTCAGCAGGCCCGTTCCGTACGACTGAACAACTGTTGTGGATGTGGCTGATGGGACTCTTGTGGCGGATGAGCGCAGGTCCCTAGGTTGATCACGAACGTGATCGACCGAGTGGGGGCGGTGTGGGAAGACCGGAGAAGGACCTCGATCCGGCGGCGGGACCCGTCCCGCGCTTCGCCCACGAACTGCGCGCCCTGCGGCGCCGCGCGGGCACGCCCGCGTACCGCGCGATGGCGCCCCGCGCCGGCTACTCGGTCACCGCGCTCTCCCAGGCCGCCGCGGGCGAGCGGCTGCCGACCCTGCCCGTGGCCCTCGCCTTCGTGGCCGCCTGCGACGGCGACACCGAGCGGTGGACCCGCCGCTGGCACCAGGCCGAGGCCGCCCACCTCGCGCTGCTCGCCGCCGACGCCGATGACGACGGCACGGCCCCCTACCGGGGCCTGGCCCGCTTCGAACCCGAGGACGAGGCCGTCTTCTTCGGCCGCGCCCACCTCACCGACGCCCTCACCGAACTCGTCGCCGCCCACCGCTTCAGCGTCGTCGTCGGCCCCTCGGGCAGCGGCAAGTCCTCCCTGCTGCGGGCTGGGCTCGTCCCCAGGCTGCGCCGCTCCTGGGCCCCGCTGCCCCGGGCCGCCGCACTGCGGATCCTCACCCCCGGCGCCCACCCGATGCGCACCCACGGCCACCTGCTCGCGCCCGCCGAAGGGCCGGGCGAGACCTGGCTGATCGTGGACCAGTTCGAGGAGCTGTTCACCCTCTGCACCGACCCGCGCGAGCGTGACGCCTTCCTCACCGGCCTGCTGGCCGCGCGCCGGGCCGACAGCGGACTGCGCGTCGTCCTCGGGGTGCGCGCCGACTTCCACGGCCACTGCCTGGCCCACCCCGCCCTCGCCCCCGCCTTCCGCGAAGCCGCCCTGCCCGTCGGCCTGCTGACCCCCAGGGAGCTGCGCGAGGCCATCGTCAAGCCGGCCGCCGCCTGCGGCCTCGTCGTCGAACGCGCCCTCACCGCCCGCCTGGTGCAGGAAGTCACCAGCGAACCCGCCAGCCTCCCGCTGCTCTCCCACGCACTGCGCGAGACCTGGCGTCGCCGACAGGGCCGCACCCTGTCCCTGGCCTCCCACCACGCCGCCGGAGGACTGCACGGCGCCATCGCCCAGACCGCCGAGGACCTCTACGCCCGGCTCACCCCCGCCCAGGCCAGGGCCGCCCGCCGCGTCCTGCTCGCCCTGATCACCCCCGGCGACGGCACCCCCGACACCCGGCGGCCCGTGGAACGCGCCGACATCGTCCACGCGGGATCCCCCGCCGACACCGCCGCGGTCCTCGACGAGCTGGCCGGGGCCCGGCTCATCACCCTCGACCACGACGCCGTCGACCTCGCCCACGAGGCGCTCATCACCGCGTGGCCCCGGCTGCGCGGCTGGATCGACGAGGCCCGCGAGACGCTGCGCCGCCACCGCCGCCTCACCCAGGCCGCGCACCACTGGCACGCCCGCCGCCGCGACCACGGGGCCCTGCTGCGCGGCGGCGAACTCACCGAGGCCGAGCGGGCCTTCGGCGAGGCGGGCGTCCTGGACCTGACCCCGCCCGAGCGCGAGTTCCTGCGGGCCAGCAGCGCGGCCCGCACCCGCAACCGCTGGACCCGCCGCGCGGTCACCTGCGCCCTGTCGCTCCTCGTCGTCCTGACCGTCCTCGCCGGGTCGAGCGCCTGGCAGCAGGACCTGGCCGGACAACGCGAGCGCGCCCGTACCCAGGAACAGCGCGAGGAGGCGACCGCCCGCCGGCTGAGCCAGCTCGCGCAGACCGCGCGGCCCGCCGACCCGAAGCTCGCCATGCGCCTCGACCTCGCCGCCTGGACGCTGCGGCGGACCACCGAGACGCGCTCGGGCCTGCTGGAGTCCTCCGTACGGCCCGAGTCGGACACCTACGACGTGCCGGACGGCACCGAGCCGGTCAACGCCTGGAACGACTCCAACGTCTCGCTCAGCGACGACGGCCGCACCGCGGTCACCCGGGAGGCCTCCGGCGTGCGCGCCTGGGACGTTCGCGCGCACCGCGCCGCCGGGCCGAGGCTCCGTCTCGACCCGAAGGTGGGCAACCGCGTCGACGGCATCTCCCCGGACGGCCGCCGGGCGGTCGTCGACCGGTACGCCTACGGGAGCGACAAGGCGGACAGGCGCACCTGGGACCTGACCACCGGCCGACCGGTCGCCGACCGCCTCGACCCCGACTGGTCGGTCCTCGGCTACACGCCCGACGGCCGTTTCGTGGTGGACCAGTTGACCGCGTACGACGCCCAGCGCGACGCCATCGCCCTGCGCGATCCGCGCACCGGCCGCGCCGCCTTCGAGGCCCCGGTCGTGCGCCGTCCCGAATGGGCCGTGAGCCCCGGCAATCGGTACATGGCGCTGTGCCCCGAGGGCTTCGAGGCGGACGCCACCACGCCCGGGGTGCGTCCCCTGGAGATCCGGGACACCACCGGACGCCGCGCCGGGCCCGCGATCGTGCCCGGCGGCTGCGACGCGAAGTCGCTGCAGTTCACCGGGGACGGCAAGGCCCTGCTCACGCTGGACGGCGAAGGCGTCCACGGATGGGACCCGGTGACCGGCGAGCGCCGCTTCCGCATCGCCCACCGGGGCCTCACCGAGGCGCGGGCCAGCGCGGACGGACGGTTCGTCGTCGCCGCCGACGCCCGCGAGATCCTCCTGTGGCGGCTCTCCGAGCCCGACCGGCCGGTCTTCCGCCACCCCCTGGCCAACGAGGTCCCCCGGCAGCTCCGCATCGACCCGGCCGCCGGGGTCATCCGCTACGTCACCGACCGCCGCCGCATGGACAGCGTCGTACGCACCCTCTCCTACGGCCCCGCGATGACGGCCGCCTGGAACGAGGACCCCGCGACCCGCGCCGCGTTCAGCCGGGACGGCACCGTCATGGCGGTCGAACGGCGCAGGGGGGACACCTTCTACGCGGAGGCCCTCCGCGTCGCGGACGGACACCGTCTTGCCCGCACCCCCGGCGTGTCCTGCCCGAAGGAGCGCACCTACGGGGAGATGTACGTCAAGCAGTGCCGCACGCTCTTCGCCCTCAGCCCCGACGGACGCACCCTCGCCCACGCCCGCACCTCGCTGAACGCCGACGAGGAGGAGAAGGGCTACCGGGCGCCCCTCCTGTGGGACGTCCGTACGGACAAGAAGGTGCCCTTCCCCGCCGACCCGCACCCGCCCTACGGAGCGGGGGTGTCGATGACCGGCCTGGTCTTCAGCGGCGACGGACGGCGGCTGTTCATCACCCGCAGCGGCATGGACACCGTCGACACCTGGGACCTCGCGCGCGGCCGGCGGCTCGACCCCGGCGGGCAGTCGATGGACCGCCGGACGGCCCCCGAACACGTCTTCCACGACCCGGACCTCCTGCCGCCCCGAGCACTGCGCCCGGACGGCAGACTGCTCGCCACGCCCCTGCGCGCGTACGCGCTGCCCTCCGGCCGCCTCACCCCCGGCGCCCGTGTCGCGGACCCCACCGGGGCGCTCGCCTTCAGCCGGGACAGCCGGGTCCTCGCCGTGGGCGACGGCACCGGCGCGGTGACCCTCTGGGACGGCGACGGCACCCACCGGCGCGCCGTGCTCACCGCCACCGACGCCTCCGGACAGGGCGCGGGACAGGGCACGGGCGCGGCCGTCACCGCCCTGGCCTTCTCACCGGACGGCACCACCCTCGCCGTCGCCACCGAAGGCGGCACCCTCCAGCTCTGGGACACCGCCACCGCACGGCCGTTGGGTGCCCCGCTGCCGACCTCCGGCGACCGCGTCACCGCCGTCGCCTTCACCCCCGACGGCCGTACCGTGCGCAGTGTGGGCGAGCACGGCGGCGTCCTCGCCCACGCGATCGACGCGGGACGGGTGACGGCCCGCGTGTGCGAACGGTCCGGCGGCGGGCTGACCCGCCAGGAGTGGCGGACGTACCTGCCGGGGGTCGCCTACCGGAAGGCGGACTGCCCCTGAGCGGTCCGCCGGACGGGCGGGGGCGCCGTCGAGGAGGCCGACGGTTCCGGGCGCCCGTACCGCGCCGAGGTATGCCGCCTCGCGTACGCCGCTCTGGAGGAAGTCGAGGGCGTGGTCGTAGTCTCCCGATCGTCGTACGGCCGCGGGTGGCCCGTCGGCCAGAGTAGTGAGGCGCCCGGGACGGCTCCGGCTACGCCGCTGGCGAAATGAGGTGAGCCGGGGGGCGCGGCTCGCTTCTCCCTCCGATTCTCCGTGGTGACCTGAGTGACGAATTCGGGTGCGGGATTCGGCGTCGGCGTACCGTGCTGGGGGTGACGGATACGACTCGAGAAGATGGTCTGGCGGCAGTGCTGCCCGCTCTGTCCGACGCGTTCGGGCTGGGCGTGGTACGTGATCGGCGTTTCCTTGCCCATGGCCTGATGAACCGGAACTGGCGGCTCGTGACGGCTGCCGGTGTGTGCGCGCTCAAGGAGATCACTGACGTTCCTCTGCCGAAGGCTCGCAGGAGCCTCGCGGTCCTCGTAGACCTGGCTCGGGAGGGCATCCCGGTGCCGGCGCCGCTGGTCGACGCGAGTGGGGACTTGGTGGTCGAAGTCGGTGGTCACGGCTACTGCGTCCTGCCGTGGGTGGACGGCGAGCACCTTCAAGGGACGGACCTTCCGCTCGACCAGGTGCGTGATCTCGGTGCTCTCCTGGGCCGCCTGCACGAAGGCTTGCGGCGGCATGGGCCCGGCCCGGTTCCGGAGCAGGCACCGGTGGCGAAGGTCCGCGATGTGACCGAGGCCGACCGGGCCGCTGCTGCTCTCGCGAGCCGCCTCCCGACCGATCCGGTGGGCGACTTCGACAAGGCCGCCGCCGAGGCCCTGCACGACCGCCGCGGACTCCTCGCGCGGTACGCCGATACCCGGCCCGATGGCGAGGTGCCGGCCGGGCCGTACGGGTGGACGCACGGTGACTTCCAGTACCGCAACCTGCTGCGCCGGGACGGCCGGGTGGTGGCGGTCCTGGACTGGGACCGGCTCGGGGTCCGTCCGTACGGGGAGGAGGTCGCACGGACCGCGCAGGTGCAGTTCGGGGTCGGTGGTGTTTTCGACCTCGACCGTGTCGCCGCGTTCTGCTCCGGGTACCGGTCCGTGATCGATCTGTCCGAGGGCGACCTCGCCGACGCGGTGAAGCGACTGTGGTGGAAGCGGCTGACCGACTTCTGGCAGCTGGAGTTCTACCTCGACCGCCAGGACCCCACCTTCGGTGAGATGTTCCTGACGGACGAGGCACTGCTGAACTGGTGGACCGACCGCGCCGACGAGGTGCAGGCCGCCTACGCGGCCCGTTAGCCAGCGGCGGCTGCCGCCGGGATGAGCCCGGCGGCAGCAAGCTCGGGCAGGCACGGCCGGACCAGCGGCGCTGCCCGGGCGCTGGCCTTCGCGCCGAGGTCGGCCCGGTCAGCCGTCTCGATCGCCTGCGCCCAGGCGTCTACGTCGTCGGGGTGGACGATGATTCCGCCGTCTCTCACCGCCTCGGGAATGCCACCGCGGGACGAGCCGATTGTGGGGACGCCGTGGAGCCCGGCTTCCACGATCACCCGGGGGAAGGCGTCCTCGACCTGGGAGGGCACGAGCAACAGGTCGTTCGCGGCGTAGATCGGGCCCATGGCGTAGGTGCGGGGGACCCAGTGGACGTTCGGGTACGCGGTGAACTCGCGGGCCGTGTCCCACCAGCCCTCGACGAGGCTGAACCGGAGGGTGGGCAACCGGCGGATCAGCTGGTGCAGGAGGGCCGCGCCCTTGGCGGGGATGGGGTTGACCATTACCCCCAAGTCCGCCGTCACCCGCCAGTGGAACGACCGCACCCGCACTGCTTGAACCGTCACGCGACAAGGAGCACCATGCCCGCCCCGGAGATCACCCTTCACCGCTACGGCACCGATCAGCTGCCCGCCATCCGCCCCACGCTGGTCGGTGTGTACGCCGAGGTGTACGAGAAGGAGATCGGCGAGGCCCTGTAGTTCGGGCTGTAGAAGTCGACGCCGGAGTCCAGGGCCGCCTCCATGCCGCCGACCGTCAACTCCCGGCCGTCGTCGGTGATCCGCATCAGCCGGGGCACCGCGGCCTCCAGAGCGGTGACTGCCGCAGCGCGGTCCTCCTCGGACGCCCTGACCGTGACCGACCACACCTGCTGCTCGGGAAAACCGTGCTGAGCGATGATCCGCAGCGTCCCTGGGTGAACCGTGATCCCGCCCGGCACGCTCACCGCGGCGACGGCGCGGCTCATCCAGTCCGCTGCCCGCCCGTCGAACACCTCCCCGTACGCCTCGGCGATCTTTCCCAGGACGCGGGGTGTGCCGACTCGGGCGGCCTGCTCGAACAGCTCGGCTGCGCCGTCGTCGTCCCCACCGGCCAGGGCCGTACGGGCCAGTCGGAGGATCGGGTCGAACTCTTCGGACGTATGGCGGAGTCGGTCATGACCGAGTGGTACCACGGGCAACCGACATCGCGTGCCGGGTCGGGGGCGCCTGGTTGTCACTGTCCCGCCCGGCGCCCCGACGCCCTCAGCGCTCCCGCGCGGCGGGCCGTCCCGCCCCGGACGTCCGGAGATTCCGCGCGCCGCGATGAGTCACGTGGCGCCCGGCGGTCCTACTGTCGAACCCCGGTACCGAGGAGGACTTGCGATGCGCAGCGTGACCTATTCGATGAACGTCTCACTCGACGGCTACATCGTCGGCCCGGACGGCCGCTTCGACTGGTCGGAACCCGATCCCGAGGTCTTCCGGTACTGGATCGACGAGATCCGGGGAGTCGACGTCCACCTCATGGGGCGGCGGCTGTACGAGACGATGCTCTACTGGGAGGACGCCGACCAGGACGCCATGCAGGACGAGGCGGACCGCGAGTGGACCTCGCTGTGGAACCCGCTGCCCAAGGTGGTGTTCTCCACCACCCTGTCGGAGGTGCGGGGCAGCGCCCGCCTGGCCTCCGGCGGCGTGGCGGAGGAGATCGAGCGGCTGCGCGCCGAGCCGGGGGAGGGCGAGATCGCGATCGGCGGCGCGGACATCGCGGCCCAGGCCGCCGCGCACGACCTGATCGACGAGTACCGGACCGTGGCCTACCCGGTGCTGGTCGGCGGCGGGACGCCGTACTTCGCCCGGGCGGAACGGCGCGTGGACCTCGAACTCCTGGAGACGCGCACCTTCGCGTCAGGGGTCGTCCTCACGCGCCACCGCGTGACCCGCTGACCCGCCCCCGCCCCCGCCCTCCGGAGCGACCGGCGTTGTCAGTGGCGGCGTATAGCGTCCGCACATCGACCGGTCCGACCGGTACGACGCGACGGAGGGTGTGCTGATGGAGTTCCGGATCGAGCGGAGCGCGCTGGTCGAGGCCGTGGGGTGGGCGGCCAAGTCCCTGCCCGCGCGCTCGCCCGTTCCCGTGCTGGGCGGGCTGCTGCTGGACGCCCGCGCGGAGCGGTTGCGGGTCTCCGGCTTCGACTACGAGGCGTCCGCCGAGATCGAGGTGGAGGCCGGCACGGCGGCGCCCAGGCAGGTGCTCGTCCTCGGCCGCCGGCTGCTCGACATCTGCCGGGTGCTGCCCGAGGGGACGGTGCGGTGCGCGCTCGAAGGGACGCGCTTCACCGTCGAAGGGGGCGGCACCCGCTTCGGCCTCTCGACGCTGCCCACGGAGGAGTACCCGGCGCTGCCCGGGCTTCCGGCCACCCAAGGAGTGGTCGACGCCGCCGAGTTCGCGACCGCCGTCGCTCAGGTCGTGATCGCGGCGGGCCGTGACGACACGCTCCCGGTGCTCACCGGCGTCCAACTCCGGCTGGACGGCGAGTCGATGACGCTGGCCGCCTCCGACCGCTACCGCTACGCGGTCCGTACGGTGCCGTGGAAGCCGGAGGCGACCGGTGCGGAGGCGGCGCGGGCCGTGGAGGTGGTGGTGCCGGGGCGCAGGCTGAGCGAGATCGCCCGGTCCCTGGCGAAGTCCGGTGCGGTCCGCGTCGGTCTGAGCGGCACGGGCAGCGGCGTGATCGCCTTCGAGGGCGGCGGGATGCGCACCACCCTGCGGCTCCTGGACGGACGGCTGCCGCGCTACGACAAGCTCTTCGCGCTCGACGCCCCGGCCACCGCCGTGGTGCCGCGCGAGCCCCTGGCCGAGGCGGTCCGGCGCGTCGCGGTCGTCGCGGAGCCCAACAGCCCCGTACGGCTGGACTTCTCCGCCGAGGGCACCGTCCTGCTCCAGGCGGGGTACGAGGACGACGTCGCCTCCCAGCGGCTCTCGGCCACCCTGGAGGGCGCGGACGACGTGGCGGTCGCCTTCAACCCCGCCTACCTCCTTGAGGCCCTGACCTCCTTCGAAGCCCCGCAGGTGCGCTTCGAACTGCTGGGCGCCGGCCAGCGGGCCCTGCTGAGCGGCATACCGGGGCCGGACGGGGGCGCGGGCGAGGACGACCACCGCCATCTGCTGATGTCCGTACGCCAGTTGAGCTGACCCGGCCGGGGTTCGCCCTGGAGTCATCGGGCTCGGCCCCGGGCCGTGTACGGAGGTGCGGGGGTGGCCGCCCGTCTGCACAGTGCGGGGGAGCCCGTGGATCAGTCCGGGCGGCCACGTGCCTACGGAACCTTGGGGGAACGCGGGCACGTCAACGACCTTATGTCACCTGGTCGCAGGCCCTTGAGCTGCGGATTCCGCCCGGCGTGATCTTGACCTCGCGGTGCGGGCGCCGCCGACCGGGCGCGGGGGACGGCAGCCTGCGAATGCCCGGTCGGGCGCCGGTGGGCCCGTCGGATCCACGGAGGGGCCCACCGCTCACGTAATGATCATGGATTTCGCGCCCGGGGAGCTTCGGGGACGGAGCCCGGCCGGTTTGGCGTGAAGTTGCCTTCGCCGGCCGGTGGAACGCTGCCGGGACCCCGGATCGCCGCCTCGGAGCCGCGCACCCCGTGGCGGCCGACCTCAGGACGACGGCTTGGTGCGCGGGTGCAGGACCTCGTCGAGGGACGACTCGCGCCACCGCGCGAGCAGGGCGTGGAACGCCACCGCGCTGTGCGGGTAGGCGTGTCCGTCCGGTCGGCCGCGCCCCTCCCGGTTGTAGTAGCCGGGGGTGCACTCGGCGTGGAACCACTCGTGGGTGGGCGCCTCCTTGGCCAGCGTCGCGATCCAGGCGTCCTCGGCCCGGCGCGAGGGCTCGATCAGCGCCCCGGCCGCCTCCGCCGCCGCGACCAGGGCGGCGGCGTGGGTGGCCTGTTCGTCCAGGACGTGGGTGAAGTTGACGCTGCTGGCGTTGTGCAGGGACCCCATGTGGATCAGGTTGGGGAAGCCGTTGCCGGTGAAGCCGTGCAGGCTGCGGAGGCCCTCGCGCGCCCACTGGTCGAGGAGCTGGACGCCGCCTCGGCCGTGGACGGGAAGCCGCCCGGAGACGACGCCGGAGGTGCCGACGGAGAAGCCGGTGGCGAAGACCAGGCAGTCGAGCTCGTAGGTGACGCCCGCGACGACCACGCCGTGCGGGGTGATCCGCTCGATGCCGTGGGTGTCCGCCGTGTCGACCAGGACGACGTTGGGCCGGTTGAAGGCCGGGTAGTAGTGGTCGGAGAAGGCGGGGCGCTTGCAGGCGTAGCGGTACCAGGGCTTGAGCGCGGCGGCCGTGTCCGGGTCGGTGACGAGCTCCTCCACCCGGGCGCGCAGTTCGTTCATCTTCGCGGCGTCCGCGGTCGCGTACGCGGCCTCGTACGCGTCATCGGCGGCGGTGCGCCGGAAGCTCGGGGTGAGCTTCTCCAGCAGGGCGGCGGTCCGCGTCCAGCCGTCGTCCACGAGGTCCCGTTCGGCGCCCTCGCCGGAGACGACCTCCAGGAAGTTGTCCCGCCGGGACCGGGCCCAGCCCTCGTGCCCCGCGCCCACGTCGGCCGGCTCGGTGCGCCGGTTGCCGCGCACGTCCACGGTGGAGGGCGTGCGCTGGAACACGTACAGGCGCTCCGCGTCCTCGGCCAGCTTCGGGATGACCTGCACGCCCGTGGCCCCGGTGCCCACGATGCCGACGCGCTTGTCGGCGAGGCCCGTCATGCCGCCCTCGGGGCTGCCGCCGGTGTAGGCGTAGTCCCAGCGCGCGGTGTGGAAGGCGTGGCCCCGGAAGTCCTCGATGCCGGGGATGGCGGGCAGCTTCACGTCGGACAGGACCCCGGTGGCGGTGATGACGTACGTGGCGGTGAAGGCGTCGCCCCGGTCGGTGCGCACGGTCCACCGCTCGGCGGACTCCTCCCAGTGCAGCGAGGTGGCGACGGTGGAGAAGAGGGCGTCCGGGTAGAGGTCGAAGGCGCGGGCGACGCGCACGGCGTGGGCGCGGATCTCCTCGCCCGGCGCGTACTTCCAGCGCGGCACGTACCCGGTCTCGTCGAGCAGCGGCAGGTAGACGTGGGCCTCCACGTCGCAGTGGACGCCCGGGTAGCGGTTCCAGTACCAGGTGCCGCCGAAGTCCCCGCCCTTCTCCACGACCCGGATCCGGCGCACGCCCCGGCCGCGCAGCCGCGCCGCCGCGAGGAGGCCGCCGAAGCCGCCGCCGACGACCGCGACGTCCACGTGGTCCGTCAGCGGCGTGCGGTCCGCGTCCCGCGCGTGGGGATCGAGGCCGTAGGAGCCGAACCCGGCCTCGGTGGGGCGGTACTGGCGGACGCCGTCGGGGCGTATCCGGCGCTCGCGCTCCTGCGCGTAGCGGAGGTGGAGCGCGTTGACGTCCTCGGCGCTGGGGAGCTGGGCAGGCATGGGCGACCTCTCTGCGGGGAGCCGAACGGTCTTGGTGCGCGCGGGACTTGGTGCGGCGTGATCCCGGTGGGGCGGGCGGTCGTCGTCTACCGTAGCAACAACCGGACAACGCTGTCCGGTTGTTCGGCGCCCGCCCGCCCGACCAGTGTCCGGCCATTCCGCCCCACGGGCACCGGCCGTGCACCGTCCGGTGCGCGGTGGACGGCCGGTCCCCACGCGCGGCCCCGACGTACAGCCCGACGTACAGCCCCGACGTACAGGAAGAGGCATCATGCGACGACGTACGGTCCGTTCCCTGGCGGTGCTCGCCGCCCTCACCGCCCTCCCCCTGGCCGGCTGCGGCACGACCCCGGCGCCGGGCGCCGCCGCACCCGCCGCCGCGCCGGGGCACGCCACGATTCCCGCCCGCGAGGTGATGCGGCTGACCCGGGTCCACCCGGAGACCGGCATGACGCTGCTCGAAGGCCCGGTCTTCGACGCGCACGGCGACCTGGTCGTCGTCGACGTCACCGCCCCGCCGGGCGGGGCCAAGGTGATGCGCGTGGACCTGCGCACGCGCTCCGTCCGCCCCCTCGTCACCGACGGCCAAGGCGCTTACACCTCCGCCCAGTTCAGCCCCCACGACGGACGCCTGTACCTGACGGACTTCGCCCACGGAGAGATCGTGAGCACGGACGCGGACGGCGGTGACCGGCGCACGTTCTTCACCGGGGAGGTCGACGGCGCCCGGATGAGCCCCGACGACCTTGCCTTCGACCGCGAAGGACGGCTGTACGTCAGCGACTCGCGCGGCCTGTACGAGGAAGGGGCCAAGGGCCGCGTGGTGCGCATCGGCCGGGACGGCCGGGACGCCACCGTCCTGGCCCGCGGGCTCGAAGCCCCCAACGGCATCGCGTTCGCCTCCGACTGGCGCGGCCTGTGGGTCAGCGAGCTCACCGGCAACCGGATCCGCTACCTGCTGCTCGACGGCAAGGGGGCGGTGGCCAGCAACCACGTGGGGATGCGCGTCGACGCGGGCGTGGCGCAGTCGGACTCCCTCGCCGTGGACGCCGAAGGCAACGTGTACCAGGCCCTGCACGGCCGTCCCGCCATGGCCGTCTTCAACCGCTACGGCGACCGCCTGGCCACGGTGGAGGTGCCCGCCGAGCGGGCGCGGGGACTGACCTCGGCGACGAACGTGGCGATCAGGCCCGGCACGAGGAAGGCGTACCTGACGGTCAGCGGACCGGCGGGCGGCTACCTGTACTCCTTCGAGGCCCTGGGGGCGGGCGTACGGCAGTCCAACGGCGGTTAGCGGAAGACCTGTTGGCCCCCGCGGGCCGCCGTCTCATTCCTCGTACGGCGCCACCGGGCCCACCTCGACGCCGAGCAGGCGCCAGGCGGCCAGCGCACGGTGCTCGCGGGCAGCGCGGGGCACGCCGAGCACCGCGCCCGAGACCATGGCGACGGCGAGCATGAGGTCCGGTCCGGCCGGTCGCTGGCCCGGGGGCAGATGGCGGACCAGCGCCTGTTCCACGCGGTCGGACAGGCCCTGGGCGTAGGCGCGCACCCGGTCGGCGGGGGCGGTCCGGTCGGCGTGGAGGACGCCGAGGAAGGCCACGGACTCGGTGAGGTGCCAGGTGAGGATGCCCAGGAGCCGGGCCGGATCGGCCTCGGGGGCCGCTGCCGCCCGTTCGATCTGGCGCACGTTCTCCTCCAGCACGGCGGCCGCGACCGCCGCGCGGTCGGGGAAGTGGCGGTAGAGCACGGCCTGGCCGACCCCGGCGCGCCGCGCGACGGCCGACAGCGGGGCGTCCAGCCCGTGCTCCGCGTAGACCTCGCGCGCGGCGGCGAGGAGGGCGGCACGGTTGCGCGCGGCGGCCCTGGGCCCCTGGTTCACCGGTCGCTGGTTCACGGGCCGCCGTTCGTCCGCCCCGTCTCGCTGCGTCATCGGGGCAGGGTACCGGCCACGCGCCACGGCGCCCCCGCGCGGGGACGAGCGGCGGTAGGCGGGCTGGTACGGCGGCACGGGTGGCAGGGACCCGAGGTCACACGGCGGACCAGCCGTCGTCGACCGGCAGCACGGCGCCGTTGACGTGCTCGGCGGCGTCCGAGGCGAGGAAGAGGATGACCGCCGCCTGGTCCTCGGGCCGCGAGACCCGTCCGGCGCCGGCCAGGAGCGGGCGGATCGCGGCGGGGCCGTGGGCGCCCTCGACGACGTCGACGGTGATGTTGGTGGCGGTGCCGCCGGGCGCGATGGCGTTCGTACGGATGCCCTGCTTGCGGTACATGACGGCCAGGTTCCGCGTCAGGCCCACGACGGCGTGCTTGGAGGCGGTGTAGGCGGCCCCGGCGGCGCTGCCGCGCAGGCCGGCCTCGGACGCGGTGTTGACGATGGCGCCCCGCCCGGCGGCGAGCATGTGGGGCAGCACGGCGCGGGTGAGGAGGAACGGGGCGGTCAGGTTGACCCGTATGACGCGCTCCCACTCCTCGTCGGTGACGTCCGCCACGGCCGACATCCGGTCCATGACCCCGGCGTTGTTCACCAGGACGTCCACGCCACCGAAGCGCTCCACGGCGGTCCGCGCGACCTGGTCGACGACGTGCTGCTCGCTGAGGTCGCCGACGACCGCGACCGCGTCCCCGCCCGCCTCGGCGACCTCCTTGACGACGGCGTCGGCGCGGTCGCCGTCGATGTCCGCGACGACCACGCGGGCGCCTTCGGCGGCGAACGCGAGGGCCGCGGCCCGGCCGATGCCCGAACCGCCTCCGGTGATGATGACGCTGCGTCCGGCGAGGCCTGTGGCCATGAGATCTCTCCCGCTGTGTGTGGGTGGACGGGTGGCTGCGCGCGTGGTGCCGTGCGTACGACTATGAGCACGCCTACGGGTGCGTACGCCAGACCCCCTCCGGGGGCCGCCCCGGAAGGGAGGAAAAGGCGTTGCGGTCGCACGGAACCGGTCTGCTAGCCTTCCGGAGGCCGTGCGAGAGAACGAGGAGGTGGTACCCGTGAACGTATCGACGTGGGTGCTCTCCTCCGGGGTCACGGTCGGGCGATAGGTCGTCGTCCGGGAGCGCCGTCCGTGTGCTCTCCCGAAAGGCACGACCATGCACTTCACCTCTGAACAACACCTCGCCGACGGCGTGCGCGAGCGCGCGTTCACCCTCGGTGACATCCCCGGCCTCCTGTGGACCCCCGCTTCGGCGTCCGCCTCCGCACCGGTGCCGCTGATCCTGCTCGGCCACCCTCCCCTGGGACTGGGCAAGATGTACCCCCGCCTGGTGGCCCGGGCCCTCCAGGCCGCCTCCGACGGCTTCGCCGCGGCCACCATCGAGCTCCCCGGCAGCGGCGACCGGCCCCGGCTTCCCGCGCTCGACCGGGCCCGCGCCGAGCTGCGCGGGGCGATGCGGGCCGGTGAGCCGGTCGGGGACGAGATCGTCGACGCGCTCGTCCTCCCGCTGGTCGACCAGGCCGTCCCGGAATGGCAGTCCGCCCTCGACGCCCTCCTGGCGCTGCCCGAACTGCGCGGCCCGGTCGGGTTCTCGGGCGGCGTGATCTCCATCGGCGTACGGCTGGCCGTGGTCGAGCCGCGGATCTCGGCGGCCGTCCTGTTCGCCGGGAGCCTCGTCCCGCGCGCCGTCTTCGACGAGGCCCGTCGGGTGAGCATCCCGCTGCACGTCCTGCTCCAGTGGGACGACGAGGGCAACGAGCGGCAGGCGTCCCTCGACCTGTTCGACGCCTTCGGCTCTCGCGAGAAGTCCCTGCACGCCAACATGGGCGGGCACACCGGCGTCCCGCAGTCCGCGGGCGACGAGGCGGCCCGCTTCTTCACCCGGCATCTGAACTAGCGGGGAAAGGTCGTGGGGGGGGGGGGGGCGGCGGGCCCCCCCCCCACCCCAACCCCCGCCCCCCCCCCCACCCCCCCACCACCCCCAGAAAGAACACACCAACCCGCGAGGGGTACCGACCA
>NZ_JBEOYE010000114.1:0-27620 GCF_040296945.1 Streptomyces sp. NPDC001941
CAGCAGAGCTCAAACGGCTCCGGTGAGAGCAGTGCTCACCTGCTGGCGGCTACGGACCGTAGTCTCCCTCACGGCCCGACGAGTCCCATTAGGTGGGATCTCGTCGGGTCGGGCCGGGTCTGCTCAGGCCTGAGCAGACCCGGGTCATACGAGTTCGGCCTCGGGCGCGGCGGGTCGCTCGGGCACGGGCGCCCGCCCGGGCGGATCCGTACCGGCCGGACCGCTACCGGCCGTGCCTCCCTGCGGCGTGCCGGCCCCGGCGCGTGCGCTCCTGACCCCCGCGAGCCTGCCGCGCGACCACGCGATCGCGCGGTCGAGGGCCCCGGAGAGGAACACCAGGTCGCACGCGATCATCGTCAGGGCGAAGCCGGTGAGCCCCATGAAGAAGGCGATCGACACGTGGAAGCCGATGGACGTCACCGCCGCCCAGGGACGCAGTGCCGGTACGAGCACGCCCATCGGGAAGTAGACCAGGAAGGCGATCGTCCCGTACGTGCCGAGCACGACCAGGAGGTCGTTCTCGTACACCAGGTTCGACCAGCCGGGGAGTTCGAACTCCGCGACGCGCATGACGTAGAAGAGCGCGGTGCCGTCCTGCCACTCGCTGCCCATGACCTTGTAGAGGCCGGAGACGACGTAGACCAGGCAGATCTGGACGGCCACCATGAGGACGCCCAGGTTGTGGAACGGCACTGACAGAGCCCGCAGTTGGCCGGGCACGTGCCGGGCGACGCGGCTCGCGAGGCCGGTCGGCAGGGCGAAGCGGTCGTAGCAGCGGGTGAGGAGCAGGAAGGGGATGACCACGTAGGCGAGGTTGTCCCCGCCGTCCAGGAGCCCCGGCTGCCGCTGGTAGACCGACCACAGCAGGACCCAGTGCAGGACCAGGCCCGCCCGGCCGCCGATGCCGAGCGTCACGGCGAGCGCGGCGACGATGCCCAGGTGGTAGACGAGCTGGAAGTAGCCGGGCGAGGCCGAGAGCGTGTACAGGCTGAAGCCCGAAAGCTGTGCGGTGAACTCCTCGTGCGGGAGCACTCCTCGGGGGCCGAACAGGTAGTCCCGCTCCTGGTACTGGCCCACGTAGTACATGAGCCCGACGAACCCGAGCAGTGCGCGCGTGCCGGAGATACCGGTGACGGCCACGGGGTTCAGGGACCAGTGGTCCAGCCGGGCGGTGAGACGGTGCAGGGATTTCCTCATCGCAGGTCCTGAGTGTTCTTCCAGGCGAAGTCCTTCACCAGGACCTGGCCCTCGAAGGAGGGGTCGTGGCGCTTGGACCACGGCGCGAGCTCGTGCACGTACATGAGCACCTGAACCTTCGCCGCCCGCCCGCCGCACGCGGTGGGCATCTGGTCGTACGCGTAGCGGGAGAGCCCCTTCACGGCTTCTTCCTCGGTCGCCCGCTCGTTGGGCAGCGGAGGGAGCGGGGGCTTCTTGTCGTTCGTCTGCTGCTGGCGCAGCCTCCTGAGGATGTCCTCGGTGCTGGTGAGGTTCTGGAGGTGGGCGGAGACGATCCGCGACTCGCGCGAGGGGAAGAAGCGCGAGGAGCGCGCCTTCTCGATGCCGCGGGCCGAGACGTCGTAGTACTCCGTCACCGATCCGTCCGCGCAGGTGGCCCGCGCGAGGACGCCGCGGTCGTCGGAGACCGGCGTGGGCGCGAAGAGCTGCCAGTTCTGCGAGAAGTACGGGTCGAGGTACTCCGCCACCGCGTCGCCGTAGACGAGCTTGGCCGGGCTGAGCGGCGCCTGGGACAGTGCGGCCGTGGTCATGTGAACGCCCAGGAGGGCGCCGCCGACAACGAGCGCCGCCCTCCTGGTGTTGCGATGCGTGTTCGACACCTGGTGCTTGACGTGCGTCAGCGGTCGAAGACGGTGTCGGCGTCGACGCCCTGCGGGAGCTCCGAGGGGGCGGCGAACACGCTGCCGTGCTGGAGCATGTTGTCGGCGTTGCTCTTCGCGACGACGGCCATGCCCTTGCCGACGGCCGTGGCCTTGTTGGCGGCCTTGGTCGCGGCCTTGCCGACGGCACCGGCCGCCTTGCCGAGCAGGGAGCCGACCGCGAACTGCGGCTTGTCCTGAAGGGACTGGGCGGAGGCGGCGGGCGCGGCGGGCTGGGCGGGAGCGGCCTGCGCACTGCCCTGCGTACCGATGAAGAGGGCGACGCCGGCGGCGCCGACACCGGCGGCGGTGGCGATCTTCTTGAGGTTCATACGGCTTCTCCCCCGAGTCGAATGTCCAGGTCTGGTCACTGTCTGATCGTCGTCCCGCTCAATGCCCGGCTCAATTGCAGCTGCACAGACGGGTGTTGCTTTTCTGCTTGAAGAGCGGTGACAACGACGTCGAGCTTGCCAGCCCGGGGAGGATTCCTCTATTGCCTGGTGAGGCTATGCCGGATCCGGCAATGCCGCACCGGGCAATGCCTCGCCTGACGTCGCGTCACCCTCCAATGCCCCACCCGCCAACGCTTCGCCGGGCAATGGCCCTTCCGTCAACGACTCGTGGAACTGGAAAGAGACGAGCGCGGCCTCGAACCGAGAACGCACACCCAACTTCCTTACGACACTGGTGATGTGGGCGCGTACGGTGCGCTCGGCGATTCCCAGCTGCCGCGCGAGCACACGGTTGGGATCCCCGCTGGCCAGCCGGCCGAGCACCTCGAGCTCGCGCTCCGTGAGCTCCGACAGCGTCGCCGGGTCGACGGATGCGTTCAACAGCCCTGTTCCTGCGACTGCGTTCACGAAAAACTTCCCCCTAGGTCAACATCCCGGCCCGTGAATTCGACGGGCCGAGGGGCCGACTGGAACACGGCACCACCCGGCGATGGTCAGTCGCCGCACCGCACCGACTCCGGCCCCGGTCTTTACTCGCACTTTAGTATCCGGGTGCCAGCAGGGCCAATCGGTGGTGGGGGTGATCGGGGTCGGGGCGGGCGGGACCGGATCGCGTGCCGAACGTCGCGGGCGCAAAGGAAGGTCGACCGGGTCGTGGATCGCGCGTACACGGGCCTCGTCAGTGGAGTTGGCGATGTTCTGCCAGGTGCGTGGCGGAGCACGTGCCGGGTCAGGTTGCGGGGTGAGTCAGGTTGCGGGGTGGGTGTTGCCGAAGAGTTGTCCCGTCGGTCCGTCGGGGCCGAGGGTGGCCGCCCTCACGATGTCGCGGGCGCTCTCGGCGGGCGTGCGGTCGTCGGCGTCGTCGCCGCGCTCGGGGTGGGTGGCGGTGTTCCCGGGGTCGACGGCGTTCACCAGGATCGGGGTGTCGGCCAGGGCCCGGGCGAGCACCCCGGTCAGGGCGTTGAGCATGTACTTGGCCATCGAGTACGCCGGTGAGCGCAGGGGCGCGCCGAGGTCGAGGCCGGCGGCGATCTGCTGGGCCGACAGGCTGGCGACGTTCACGATCCGGGCGGCGGGTGCGGCTTTCAGCAGGGGGAGCAGCGCCTGCGTGAGGGCCCACGGGCCGATCACGGAGACCTCCATCGCCGTGCGTACGGCGTCCATGTCTGCGTCGAGCGCGTCGAGCACCCGGAAGTCGGGCATCGCGCTGGCGTTGTTGACCAGGACGTCCAGACGACCGAAGTCCTCGGTGAGCCGGGCGGCCGCCGCGTCCATGGTCGCGCGGTCGGACAGGTCCAGGGGCAGGGCGGTGACCGCGTGCCCCTCCTGGCGCAGCAGCGCGGCCAGTGGCTCGACGGCGGACGCGTCGCGGGCGGTGAGGACCACGTGGAAGCCGCGTTCGGCCAGGCCACGGGCGACGGCGAAGCCGAGGCCTGCGGCGCGGCCGGCTCCGGTGATCAGGGCGGTCCTGGTGGTGTGGGTCGTCATGGTGCCCATGGTGCGCTTCATGCGTGTGAATCGTGATGCGTGACAACATTGCCGGGCGGCCGGGCAATGCGGTGATTGTCGATCGGCGTGCGACAGGTTGGCGGGACGGAACGACGGCAGGGGGCAATGGGCATGCGACGAGTCCTGGTCGCCGGGAGCACCGGCGCGGGCAAGACCACCCTCGCCCGCGCGCTCGCCGAGCGCCTCGCGGTCCCCTTCCACGAGATGGACGCCCTGGCCATCACCGGGGAGGGGTGGCGGGAGAACCCGCGCCTGCGGGAGGAGGTGGCCGAGATCAGTTCCGGACCGTCCTGGGTCTTCGACTCCTTCGGCCACCCGGAGGTCCGTGACCTGCTGTGGGAGCGGGCCGACACGATCGTCTGGCTCGACTACTCCCGTGCCGTGGTCATGCGACGCGTGCTGCGCCGCTCCCTTGCCCGCACGCTCTTGCGCCGCCGGGTCTTCGGCGGCAACCGCGAGACCGTGGCCACCTGGTTCAGGCCCGACCACCCCGTCTGGTGGGCCTGGTCGCAGTACCGCCGCCGCAGGACCGAGATCGCCCGCCGGTGCGCGGACCAGCGGTTCGCGCCCCTGGCGGTGCTCCACTTCCGCACTCCTCGCGCCGCGCGCGCGTGGCTCGGGAGTGGGCGTACGAAGGCGGATGACAGGGCCTGACCGCAGCGGCGCCCTGGCCTCGTACGCCCCGTACGGGGACGAGGAGGGAAGGTGGCGGGCGTCGCGTCACGGCTGCCGGCTCGGGAGCGGGTAACCGATCTCGGCCATGTCCCCGGCCAGGTCCCGTAGACGCACCTCCGGGTTCAGCGCACGGACCCGGCGCACGGCTTCCACGTCGACCGGCACCTCGAAGTAGTCCTCCGCGAAACGCCAAGCCGATGCCACTGACAGTCCGCGGGCCGGAGCATGCGGGAGTCCGATCATGGTTGGTAGCCTCGACGCATGACTGCGACGTTCGACGAAGCCGTCCGTGCACGCCTCCTGGCCCCCAACATCTGGTACGTCGGTACCGTGTTCGCCGATGGAGCCCCGCAGGTCAGCCCCATGTGGGTGGACCTGGAAGGGGAGGGCGAGCTCACGTTCAACACCTCGGTGGGCCGGGTGAAGGAGGAGAACCTGCGCCGCGACCCCCGGGTCTACCTCTCCCACGCCGATGCCGCCGACCCCTTCGACCGCGTACAGATCAGCGGTGTGGTGACCCGCTTCGTCGAGGGCGAGGAGGCTCACGAGCGGATGGACCGGCTGGCCCGCAAGTACCTGGGCAGCGACCGCTTCGAGTGGACCATGCCCGGTGAGCAGCGGGTCGCGGTGATCGTGTCCCCGGTCAAGGTGCGGCACATCGTGGGGGTCGAGCGGTTCCGGCCCGGCGGGCCCGTCCCCGCTCCCTGACCACGGGAGCAGGAGCAGGAGCAGGAGCAGGCACAGGCGCAGGCACAGGGGATCCTTACGGCAAGCGCTGCGCGGCGAAGAAGTCCCACATCAGCGAGCTCATGTCCGGGCCGAGCGGGTCCGCGAACGGCCCGCTGCCCCCGCCCGGCCACTTGTGGGCCAGGCCCTCCACGTCGTACTTCTCGATCAGCACCCGGCCACCGCCGCGCGCCGTGTACCGCGTGCGGGTGTACGGCCGCTCCTCCGGCGCGTCCACGTGCGCCGTGGCGTCCGGCACGTCGTCCACGTCCCCGTCGAGCCTGCCGTCCACGGCCAGGTCGTCCAGCGCGGCCCACTGCGAGGCCAGCCGGTCCGCCATCCACGGCGGCACCGTGGTGTCCGCGTCCCCCTGCTCGATCAGCAGCGGGACCTGCCGGGCCCGCGGGCCCATCTCGGCGTGCGCCAGCTTCGCGGTGTCCACCGGGCTGACCTTGCCGGGGTCGGGCTTGACCTTGTCGAAGGCGTACTCCCCTCCGGCCAGTGACGCCGCCGACGCGTACACGTCCGGATAGGTCACCGCCATCACCACGGCCATCCCCGCACCGGACGAGGCCCCCGCCACGTGGACCCTCCGGGCGTCCGCGCCGTAGCGCTCCACCACCTGCCGGGTCGCCCCGGCGATCAGGGACGGCTCACCGCTGTCCCGCTGCTGATGGCGCGGGTCGATCGCGTTCCAGCAGCGGAGCAGGTTGCGCAGCGGGTCCTGCGACGGGTAGACGACGATGAAGCCCTTGGCGTCGGCGACCTGGTTGAAGCGCGTCATGTCCTTCATGGAGCCGACGCCGAAGCCGGTCATGCCGCAGCCGTGCAGCGCGACCACGACCGGCAGGCTCGCGCCGGGCCGGTAACCCGGCGGCAGGTGCACTTCGTACGTGACCATCCCCGCCGCACCGACGTACGCACCGCGCTCGTCGTGCCCCGCTGCCGCGAACGCCGTGTCCGCCGGAAGCGGCAGCAGGACTCCCGCCACCACCGTGGCGACGACGGCGAGCGCGTGCCGGATCCTCCTTGCCCGCTTCCCCGTCGTTCCCGTCGTTCCCGTCTTCGCCGTCATTCCCATTACTGGCCTCCCGTGGACGTGATCGGGTCCCGTTTCGGATCCCGCCCATCCTCAGCGCTCGGATTCCGCCGCTACGAGAGGCACGCGCACAACGCGAGGCCCCCTGTCCTGTGCCGTCTCACACGACGCCGTCACGACGCCGTCCCCGTCCCCCTCCGCTACCGCGTGACCTTCATCCCCAGCCGGCGCTCCAGCCCCGCCGCCCCCTCGTCGGTCACCTGGACCACGCGCGGCGACGCGCCCCAGCGCACCCAGTCCAGCTCGAACAGCCGCGCCGCCAGGGCCGCGCCGAGTCCTCCCGCGAGGTGGTGGCGCTGCTCGCTCCAGTCGACGCAGTAGAGCACCGCGGGGCGGCGCGGCGGCAACCGGTCGGCGTCGACGCCGAGTTCGCGCAGGCGCTCCCGGCCCGCGTCGGTGAGTTCGTAGCGGATGTCGCCCCCGTAGGACGCCGGACGGTCGCGCACCGCCTCCTCCGGGCGGTGGACGCCGTCGTACCCGGTGAGCACGCCCAGGCCGAGCAGCGCCCCCATCAGGTCCACGCCGAGCTGCCCGGCCAGGTGGTCGTAGCAGGTACGGGCGCGGTGCAGGGCGGCCGTGCGGTTGCTCTGCTTCAGCGAGGTGACGGGCAGTGGCGGGGCGATGAGGGCCAGGGCCTCCATGGCCGTACAGACGTCCGGGCCGGACAGGCGGTAGTAGCGGCGCCGGCCCTGCGCGACGACCGTGACGAACCCCGCCTCCACCAGCTTGGCCAGGTGCACGCTCGCGGTGGCGGCGCTCACCCCTGCCTCGTCGGCCAGGACGCCCGCGGGCAGTGCGCGGCCGTCGGCAAGTCCCTTGAGCATCTTGGCCCGTGACGGGTCCGCGATCAGCGCCGCGGCACGGGCGATGTCGGTCTGCTGCTTGAGCGGCTCCTCCATCATGACCGCAGCGTACGACATCGATACTTTGACAGCGGACGAAGCTTCCGGCTTCGATGATCTCTCCATGCCCGACGTGACCTCCGAGCCCACGCTTCCCTCAGCCCCCGTGACGACAGCGGCGGTCGGCGACTCCGCGCCGCCGCTCACCACGGCTCCCCTAGCCGCGGCCCCATTGGCCGCGCTCAGCCTCGGCTACTTCCTCGTCATGCTGGACGTCACCGTCGTCAACGTCGCCGTACCCGACATCCGCGCCTCGCTCCACGCCGGTGGCTCGGCGGTGCAGTGGATCGTCGACGGCTACAGCACCCTCTTCGCCGGGCTGCTGCTGTCGGGCGGCGCCCTCGCGGACCGGGCCGGACACCGTCGTACGTTCCTGACCGGCCTCGGCGTCTTCGCCCTCGCCTCGCTGGCCTGCGCCCTGGCCGGGTCCCCCGCGCTGCTGGTCACCGGCCGGATGGTGCAGGGCGCCGGTGCGGCGCTGCTGGTGCCCGCCTCGCTCGGCCTGCTGCGGGCCACCTTCCCCGACCGTGCGGTACGGGCCCGGGCCGTCGCCGTCTGGGGCGCGGTCGCCGCCGTAGCCTTCGGCGCGGGACCCGTGGCGGGCGGGCTGCTCGTCGCCGCCGGGGGCTGGCGCTGGGTGTTCTGGCTGAACCTGCCCGTCGCCGCCCTCGCCGTAGTCCTGACTCTCCGTCATCTACCGTCCTCCACCGGCCCGGAGAGGCACCGCCTGAAAGGGCCCCGCTCGAAGGGGCCGCGCTCGACGGGGCCGCGTCCGAAGGCCGATCCGCTCGGCCAGCTCCTCGGCGTGGTCGGCCTCGTCGCGCTCGCCACGGGCCTGAACGAGGCGGGCACGCGCGGCTGGTCCTCCCCGCTGGTACTCGCGGCGATCGGACTCGGCCTGGCCGCCCTGGTCGCCTTCGCCGCGGTGGAACGCGCCCTGGAGACGCGGCTGTCCGCGGGCGGCCGACGGGCCCCGCTGCTCGCACCGTCCCTCTTCCGCTCCCGCTCCTTCACCGCCACGGCGGTCGTCGGCCTGCTGATCAGCCTCGGCTACTACGGCATGCTGTTCCTCGCCACCCTGTACTTCCAGCAGGAGCGCGGCTTCAGCGCCCTGGCCACGGGCCTCGCCCTGTTGCCCTCGGTCTGCACGGGGCTGGTCGCCGCGCCGCTGTTCGCACGAGTGGCCGCGCGCACCGGTACCTACGCACCCATGGCCGCCGGTCTGGTGCTGGGCGCCACGGGCTTCCTCGGCTGGCTCGCGGCAGGGCCCCGCACTCCCTACCCCGTACTGCTCTTCGCACTGGTCGCCACCGGCCTCGGGCAGACGCTGACGGCCCTCGCCGCCACCGCCGCGATCGTCGACGCGGCGCCTCCCGAGGGCGCGGGGGTCGCCACGGCCGTATTCAATGTGTTCCGTCAGGTGGGCAGTACGGTCGGGGTGGCCCTGTTCGGCACATTCGCCACCGCCGCATCGGGCTTCACGACCGGACTGCACGTGTCGGCGGGAGTCGCCGCGGCGGCCTTCGCGACCGGGGCTGTGCTCGCCGTCACGACTCGTCGACGTATGAACACCCCTACAGCCGAACAAAACTGACGCTCCCTCACGCCTCCCGTACTCCCTTCGAGACAACCGTCTTCGAGACAACCTTCAGACCTCAGAACCGATCAGGAAGGCCCCTCACCATGTCGGACCCCAAGACGACCACCACGCCCGCAGCCGCAGCCGCAGCCGCAGCCGATGTGCGACTGACCGCCGAAGTGCTCCACTACACCGCCTTCACCACCAGCCCGACGGGCGGCAACGGCGCCGGGGTCGTCCTCGACGCCTCCCGGCTCGACGACGAGGCGATGGTAGCGATCGCCGCCGAACTCGGCTACTCGGAGTCCGCCTTCGTCACGCCCGGGCCCGACCCCGAGGCCGACCGCTCGTTCACGCTGCGCTTCTTCAGCCCCAAGGCGGAGGTCGGCTTCTGCGGCCACGCCACCATCGCCACCGCCGTGGCCCTGGGCGAGCGCCTGGGCGAGGGCGACTTCGCCCTCCACACCGCCGCGGGCCAGGTGCCCGTCAGCGTGCGGGAGGAAGGCGGCGTCATGAAGGCCACACTCACCAGCGTCACCCCCCACGTGGACGACGTGGCCGCGGAGGACGTCACCGAGGCTCTGGCAGCGCTCGGCTGGCGCGCGGAGGAACTGGACGCCCTGCTGCCGCCGAGGATCGCGTTCGCCGGTGTGCGCCACCTGGTGCTCGCGGCGGCGACCCGCGAGCGACTGGCCGATCTGGACTACGACTTCGACCGCCTGCTGGAGCTGATGCGGCGCCTGGACCTGACGACCGTGCAGTTGGTGTGGCGCGAGTCGGAGACGGTCTTCCACGTCCGCGACCCGTTCCCGGTGGGCGGTGTGGTGGAGGACGCCGCGACGGGCGCCGCGGCGGCGGCCTTCGGCGCGTACGCCCGCGAGCTGGCCCTCGTCCCCGCGGACGCGCGGCTGACGCTCCACCAGGGCCACGACATGGGCCGCCCCTCGCTCCTGGAGGTCACCCTGCGCGCGCACGACCCGCGGGTACGCGTCACTGGTACCGCTCTCGCCCTGCCCCAGGGGTGACGGGGCGGGCCGCGTCCCGGGCCTCGCCTCAAACCGTGGTGAGCAGGTCTCCGATGAGGGCGGCGGCGCGGCGCGTGCCGCCCTCGGCCCGGGCTTCTTCGCGCAACTGCCTTGATCGGGCGGCGCGTTGTGGGTCCGAGAGCAGGTCGTCGAGGGCCGCGCGAAGGGTCGTGGCGGTGGCGTCGGCGGTGTCCACGCGTCGGGCGACGCCCAGTTCGACGAGCCGGTCGGCGTTCATGAACTGCTCGGCCCCCTGCGGGACGGCGATCATGGGGACGCCGGCCAGGAGTCCCTCGCCGCAACCACCCATCCCCGCGTGCATGACGAAGGCGTCGGCCCGTGCCAGGACCGCCCGTTGGGGCACCCAGGAGTGCACCTCGGTGTTGGCCGGGACGGTGCCGAGTTCGCCGGGGTCGGTGTGCTTGCCGATCTGGAGCACGACGTGCCAGCCGGGCAGGTCACCGAACGCGGCGAGGCACTCGCGGTAGAAGGCGGGTTGGCGCGTGTACGCGGAGCCGAGCGAGACCAACAGTACGTTCTCCGCGTCCGCCGGACGGGTCCAGCCGTCCGGCTCGGCGCGGGTGTCGTAGCAGGGGCCGACGAAGGTGACCCTGCGGCCGTCCACCCGGTCGGCGTGCGGCTGCATCGCGCGCGGGATCAGGGCGAGCGCCCGGTCCGGCCGCCCCGAGAAGGCGTCGACGTCCAGGGTCGTCGCCCCGCACCCGGCGAGCCAGCGCGCGAACCCGTCGCGGTACGCGTCGGCGCCGGGCAACGCCTTGAGGTGGGCGCCGACTTCCTCCTCGTACCCGTCCCACCCGACGAACGTCGGCGACAACTGCAGGAGCGGGCGTCCTTGCTGCTCCGCCAGGGCGCGTGCCGCGTAGGCGCCGATGTCGTACAGGTAGAGGTCGGCCGGGTCCGTGTCGTAGGCGGCGCGGAGTCGCGGGAGGGCCTGGACGGCGTCGTCGAGGAAGAGGCTCGCGGCGGCGATCGGGTCGGCGGGCCAGTCGTTGTCGACGACGGGCAGCGTGGACGCGCAGGGGATGAACTCGGCGCCCGTGGGCTCGATGAGGTCGGCCACCTGGGGGTCGTTGGCGTACGTGACCCGGTGTCCGAGGTCCACCAGTTCGCGGATGAGGGCGAGGCTGGGCAGGACGTGGCTGACGGCAGGGATGCCGACCATCGCGATGTGGGCGGGGGGACGGGGCATGCGCGACCTCCTCGGGGTGCGGCGGGGCGGGGCGCGGAGGGTCGGATGTGGGGGCCGGGGTCGGGCGTGGGGTATCGGGACCGGCGTGGGGGTCAGGACGCGGCGGACGGTGGGGCGGCCTGCTCCAGTGCGGCGACCGCGCCGGACATGATCGTCCGTACGTGCGCGGTGACGTGCTCCAGCGGCCAGTCCCACCAGGCGACGGCGAGGAGACGGGCGACGTCCTCGGGCTCGTAGCGGGTGCGGATGAGGCGGGCCGGGTTGCCGCCGACGATGCCGTAGTCGGGGACGTCGGAGGTGACCACCGCGCCGGTCGCGATGATCGCGCCGTGCCCGATGCGCACCCCGGGCATCACCGTGACGCCGTGCCCGAACCAGACGTCGTTCCCGACGACGGTGTCACCCCGGTTCGGCAGGCCGGTCAGCAGGTCGAAGTGGTCGGCCCAGGAGCCGCCCATGGTCGGGAAGGGGAAGGTGGAGGGCCCGTCCATGCGGTGGTTGGCGCCGTTCATGAGGAACCGCACGCCGGTGCCCAGCGCGCAGTACTTGCCGATGACCAGCTTCTCCGGGCCGTAGTGGTAGAGCACGTTGCGGGTCTCGAAGGCGGTCGGGTCGTCGGGGTCGTCGTAGTACGAGAACTCCCCCACCTCGATCAGCGGCGACGTCACCAGCGGCTTGAGCAGCACGACGCGCGGCTGCTCGGGCATGGGGTGCAGGACGGTGGGGTCTGCGGGAAGGGGCGGCATAGGCGGGACGGGTCCTCTCAGGGCCAGGGCAGGGGCCGGGTGTGCGAGCTGTGCGGAGTGTTACTGCTACATCTGTTGCATTAAGCTGATGGCGATGTTGGCACAGGCACAGCGCAGCGATCAACCCGATTACGGGACCGGGGATGACTGAACCCACGAGAGAATCCGCGAGAGAACCCACGAAAGAACCTACGAAAGAACCCACGGCAGGGCCGAAAGCGGTGCCGGAGCAGACGTCGGAGGCAGAAGCACCCGCCCCCACCGGCCCGGACCGCCTCCCGGACCGCCGCCCTGGCGGGCGCACCGCGCGCGTCAGGGCGCAGGTCCTCGACGCCGTGCGCGCCGAGCTGGAGGAGAACGGCCACGAGGGCCTCACGATGGAGGGCGTCGCGGCCCGCGCGGGCGTGCACCGCACCACGCTCTACCGGCGCTGGCGCGACGTGGGCGGGCTGCTCGTCGACCTCATCGCCTCGGCGGGCGAGATCGACTGGCAGCCGCCGGACACCGGCTCGCTGCGGGGCGACCTGACGGCCCTGAACCAGGAGATCCAGGAGTCGCTGGTCGCCAGGCCGTCCTTCGCCGTCGCCCTGATGGCGGCCTCGTTCCACTCCGAAGAGGCCGCGCGGGCCCAGACGCGGATGTGGGACGACCGCTACGCGCAGTGCGAGGTCCTGGTCGAACGCGCCGCGGCCCGCGGCGAACTCCCGTCAGGAGGCGTCGAGGCACGCGCCCTGCTCATCGCGGCCACGGCACCGCTGTACCACCAACTGGTACTCCTGCGCACCGAACCGGACCCGCACCTACCCGAACAGGCGGCGCGGGCAACGGTGTTGGCGGCGGGCGCGGGGGCCTTCGGGCCCCGGGAGGAGCCCCGGGAAGAGCCCCGGGAGGAGTCCGAGGACGAGCCCCGGGAGAAGTCGGGGGAGGGGCCCCGGGAAGAGCCCCCGGATGAGGGGGACGCGTGACGCCGTCAGCGGAGCCGGCGGGCGCGGATGACCACGTCGTCGGTGTGGTGGGCGCCCGCGCCGCCCTCGGGGACCACCCTCGGGCGCTGTTCGTCCACCTCCACCTTCCAGTCCTCGTCGAGCAGCGCGGAGACCATCGAGGGCCAGACGTAGTCCGCGGGGTCGAAGCCGCCCGTGTCCGCCGACTGGTCCTCCATCCCCGCGTGGTGCACGAGCAGCAGCACCCCGCCGGGTGCGACGGCCGCGAGCAGGGCACGTTCCGCCGCGGCGTCCGGGGTGCGCAGCAGCGCCGGGTACTGGGCGGAGACCAGGTCGAAGGAGCCGGGTTCGAGCGGCGCCTCCGTCAGTGCGGCATGGATCCAGCGCAGCGTGACGCCCGCGTCGCGCGCGTGTCCCTCCGCCCGCTCCAGCGCCACGCCCGAGACCTCCAGCGCGGTCACGTCCCAGCCCTCGCGCGCCAGCCAGATCGCGTCCGCGCCCTCGCCGCAGCCCACGTCGAGCACCCGGCCCGGCGTGAGCCCATCGACCTCGGCCACGAGCGCTCCGTTCGGCTGGCCGCTCCACAGCTGCTGTCGCTCGGCGTACCGGTTGTCCCACTCGGCCCGCACCGCGGGGTCCCCGAGGTAGGCGTCGGCGGGCGGGGTGTTGTCGGACATGGGCGCTCCTGTGGTGTTCGCGGTCACGGGACCACCCTCCGCCATCGCGTCCCGGTCATGCCACTTCTGTTGCCGATCCGGCAAAACGCCTTCCTGTCCGGCCCCGCCCCTCAGCGCCGCCTGACGCAGGTGCCCGCCCGCCCGGGGTCGGTGCTCACGTACTCGGAGCGCAGCACGTAGTCCCGCGGCCCGCACGACGCCGAGCCGACCACCTCGTACTCGGCCAGCGGCGATCCGCAGTCCGTCTTCGTCAGCTGCTGCTCGGGCCAGTCGGCCGCGTTGTGCACGCAGTCACCCACCGAGAGCGTGCCGGCGTCGTCGTCGCCCGCGAAGAGGCCCACCACGGTGAGGGCGGCGAACAGCAGCACGACCAGTGCGACGGGCGTGAGGACCAGCATCGCGGGGGCGCGGCGCAGCACCCGGCGGCCCGGGTCGAGCGGCGGGCGCACCGCCCCCTGCGGTTCGGACAGGCGGCGCAGGGCGGACCGGGCGCCCAGGACGTTGGCCAGGACGACGAAGGGCGTGACGAAGAAGGAGAAGAGGCCCCACCAGCCGGTGACCAAGGTGTCGGAGGTCATCTGCCGGTAGACGGACAGGCCACAAGTGCGGCAGAGGGTGCCGCGCCGCGTGAGCGTGCGCATCACGATGACCATGCCCTGGTGGGCGCGTACGGTCACGTGGGTCGCGGGCTGCGCCCCGCAGACCTCGCAACCGGCCTGCGGCCCGGGCGCACCGGGGTGGCCGTACTGCGGGGAGGGGGCCGGGGACCCGTACGCCCCGTGACCGTACCCCGTGGGTCCTTGAGTCGTGGGGCCGTACCCCGTGGGTCCTTGCGTCGGATATCCGTACGGTTGCGGGGTGTTGGGGTTTCCGTACCCGTACGGGGTGGGGGGATTTCCTTGTGGGTACGGGGCGTTGGGCTGGGCGGTCGAGGGACTGCCCGGATTCCCGTACGGAACCTGCCCGTTGGCGTTCCCGTACGGACCCGGCTGCGCACTCGGCGCACTCGGCCCACTCGGCGGCGTGCCGTACGGGTTCGGCTGGTCCGGCCGGCGGCCCGGCTGACCGTACGGGCCGGGGCCGCCCTGCGCGGGCGGCTGTGGTGGCGGACTGGTCATGGCGCGGCTCCCCCTGCGTCGGTGCAACCAGCACCCTAACGGGCGCCTCCCGGGGCCCGACACCCGAGGTGCGGTAGCACAGCGGTAGCACATGCGACCTGTGAAACACGGCGGTACGGACGGGTCCAGGGCTCCGTACACCGGGCGCCGCGCGGGCGCGCACATCGTACTCCCCCGCCCCGTGGCCGAAGTTGGCCCCCTGTGAGCGGCCCGCTACCAAGCGGCATGTTTGCATGTGTCCATGATCGCTAACGCACAACAAGCAGCCGGGGCAAGGACGTACGTGGATCGCGTCCTGGAGCACTGGTGCCAGGCCGAGGACACCGAGGCACTCGTCCAGGGGACGCGGCGGCTGACCCGGGCCGAGGCGCGGCGGCGGCTGTTCCAGCTCGGGCACGCGCTGCGCCGCGAGGGGCTCGCGCCCGGTGACGGGGTGGGGCTGTTCCTGGCCAACCGCGTCGACTCCGTCCTGGTGCAGCTCGCGGTCCACCTCATCGGCTGCCGCGTGGTCTTCCTGCCTCCCGAGCCGGGTCCCGGTGAACTCGCCGCGCTGGTCCAGCAGTCGGGGGCGCGCGCCGTGGTCACCGACCCGCTCTTCGCCGAGCGCGCCGCCGACGCGGCTGCCCGCAGCGTCCACGCGCCGGCGCTGATCGGCCTCGGGCCCTGCGCCCAGCCGTGCACCGACCTGCTGGCCGTGGCGGACGCCTGCCCGGCGGAGCGCCCCGAGCGCGCACCCGCGCCGGGCGCCGACGAGGCCGTCACCGTCCTCTACACGGGCGGCACCCTGGGCCGCCCCAAGCTCGCCGCGCACAGCCACCGGCTCTACGACGCGCTGGTGGACATGACGCGTGACGACCCGGAGGACGGCGGACAGGACACCCGCCCGGCGTTCCTGCGCACCACGGCGCCGGGCGCGGAACGGGTCCTCGCCTCCACGCTGCTCACCCACGGCAGCGGCCACCTCACCGCGATACAGGCCCTGGTGACCGGGTCCGTCCTGGTGGTGCTGCCCGAGTTCGAGGCGGAAGCCGCGCTGACGGTGCTGCGCGAGGAGCGGATCACCGCCACCATGTTCGTACCCCCGATGCTGTACGCCCTGCTGGACCACCCGGAGTGCAGGCCGGGCGCGCTGCCCGCGCTGCGGCGGATCGCCGTCGGCGGGGCCGCGACGTCACCGAGCAGGCTGCGCCAGGCCGTCGAGGTCTTCGGGCCGGTGCTCAGCCAGGGGTACGGACAGTCGGAGGCGCTCGGCATCACCGTGTTCGGCGCCGAGGAACTCGCCTCGGAGACGGTCAACAGGCCCGAACTGTGGCGCAGTTGCGGGCGCGCGCTGCCCGACGTCGAGGTCGTGATCCGCGACGAGGACGGCGCGCCGCTGCCCACCGGGCAGGTCGGCGAGGTGTGCGTCCGGGGCGCGACGGCGATGCTCGGCTACTACGAGGACCCCGAGCGCACCGCGGAGGCCCGGCACCCCGACGGCTGGCTGCGCTCCGGGGACATGGGCTACCTCGACGCCGAGGGGTACCTCTACCTGGTCGACCGGGCCAAGGACATCATCGTGACCGGCAGCACCAGCGACAACGTCTACTCCCGGGTCCTGGAGGACTTCCTGCTCGCGCTGCCCGGTGTGCGCAACGCGGCGGCGCTCGGCATGGCGGACGAGGAGTACGGCGAGGCCGTGCACGTCTTCCTGGCCGCGGCCGAGGACGCCGGGGTGGAGCCGGACGCGGTCGGCGTGGCGGTGGTGGCCGAGCTGGGCGAGCTGTACCGGCCGCGCAGGACGGTGATCCTCAGCCAGTTGCCGACGACGAAGGTCGGCAAGGTCGACAAGAAGGCGCTGCGCGCGGAGTGGGCGGCTTCCGAGCGCTGAGCTGAGCGCGTGCCGACTGTGGGGGGCGTGGGCGGGGATGCGGTTCGTACGGGCCTGGGCCCTGGCCGGCCGTCGACTCGTACGGGCTCGTGCCCTGCCCCTCGCTCCCCTCGCTCCGCTCGCAAGCTCCTCCTCCCTCAGCGGGCCGTCAGTCGTTCGCTGAGGTCCCAGAGGCGGGCGGCCGTGTCCGGGTCGACCGCGTAGTCGAGGACTCCTGCCGGCGCCTTGTCGTCGCGCAGCCAGGCATCGCGGTCGTCCTCGGGCACGAGGGGGCTGATGTCGCAGTTCTCGCAGTACACCCCGCCCAGGCCGGCCAGCCGTGGGCTGGTCGCGCACCACACCAGGGTCGCCGCGCCCTGCGGGACGCTCTTCAGCTGCCGGGCCGCGTCCCGTACGGGCGTACCGTCCTCGTCGACGGCACCGGCCGCCCGGAGGGCGTCCTCGGACAGGTGCTTGGCCAGGCCCGTGTCGACGATGGTGCCGGGGTGCGCGGCGAACGCGCGCACGCCCTCCGCCCGGCCGCGGCGGTCCAGTTCGACGGCGAACAGGGCGTTGGCGGTCTTGGACCGGCCGTACGCGACGAACGGCTCGTACGGCGCGTGCCGGAAGTCCGGGTCGTCGAGGTCGACGGGCGCGAAGCGGTGGCCGCGCGAGGACACCACGACCACGCGGGCGCCCCCGGCGGCCCGCAGCACGGGCCACAGCCGGGAGACCAGCCGGAAGTGGCCGAGGTGGTTCGTCGCGAACTGCGCCTCCCGGCCGCGCGCGTCCCGGGCCAGGGGCGTGGCCATGATCCCGGCGTTCGCCACGAGGAGGTGCAGGGGGCGCCCCGACGCCAGGAAGCCCTCGGCGAAGGCGTCCACGGAGGCGGGGTCGATCAGGTCCATCGGGACGACCTCGACCCCGCCCGTCCGGCCGGACCTCCCGGGGGCGCCGCTTCCTCCGCCGCCCCCGGTCCCTTCCAGCGCGGCGGCGGCGCGTGCCGGGTCGCGGGCCGGTACGACGACGTCGGCGCCCGCCGCGCGCAGCACGCGGACCGTCTCCAGGCCGATGCCGGAGTAGCCGCCGGTCACGATCGCGACCCGGCCGGTCAGGTCGACGCCCGCGGCGACCTCCTCGGCCGTGGACCCGGGCCCGAAACCGGAGTGCAGGGGTTGTTGTGCGGTGGTGGTCATGGGGCCTCTTCCTTCCGGAGCTGTCCGTCCCGACCACCGTAGGTCCGTCATCCCGGACGATGAATGCTTGAGAGTCCGCTCTACTTGCGCGAGAGTTCAGGCATGTCCGCCGATCCCCTCTCCGACGCCCTGGCCGTGGCCGACGCCCGCTGCGTCTTCTCCGGCGGCTTCACGGCCGGGGGCGACTGGTCCGTACGGCTGCGCGGCCGGGACAAGCTCAAGATCAACGCGGTGGTCCGGGGCAGCTGCCTGCTGGTCCCCGAGGACGGCGGCGAGGTCCTGCGGATCGAGGCGGGCGACGTCGTCGTCACCGACGGGCGGCGTACGTACGTCCTGTGCAGCGACCCCGCCCTGGAGCCGGTGGCGGCGGCCGACGTCGTCGTCGACCCGGGCAGCCGGATGGCGCGGCTGGGCGAGGGGGACGAGTTCGTCGCCGTCTCCGGCCACATCGACCTGAGCCGGGACAGCGGCGACCTGCTGCGGGCGGCCCTGCCGCCCCTGGTCCGGCTGCGCGCCACGGCGACCGAGGCGCCGGTGCTCGGCTGGCTGGTGGGGCAGATCCTCGCGGAGATGACGACCGGGCGCCCGGGGGCGGACTTCGCCGGGGACCAGCTGGCCCAGCTCGTCCTGGTCCAGGTGCTGCGGGTCTGCCTCGACGGCGCGCCCGACCTGCCGGCGGGCTGGCTGCGCGGACTGGGCGACGACGGGATCGCCCCGGCCCTGCGCCTGATGCACGCCGAGCCGGGACGCGCCTGGCAGCTCCGGGAACTGGCCGGGGCGGCCGCGATGTCGCGGACCACGTTCGCCCTGCGGTTCAAGGCGGCCGTGGGAGTGCCGCCGCTGACGTACCTGCTGAACTGGCGGATGGGGCTGGCCGCGCGCGCCCTGCGGGAGGGCGGGACGCCGGTGTCGGTGCTCGCGCGGCAGGTCGGGTACGCCTCCGAGAGTGCGTTCAGCAACGCTTTCAAGCGCGCCACCGGGGTCGCCCCGCGGCGGTACCGGGACACGGTCCGCGCGGACGCGGACGACGCGGACGTGGCCCATGGGGAGGCCGCAATCGCGCGGTGACGTCCGCCGTCAGGTCAGGGCCCCCTTCGGCTACCGCTCCAAGCGGACGCGTACGACGAGGTCGTCCAGCTCCGCGTGCCCGCCGGGGGCGTCGGGGAGCGCCGTGGCCGCCTGGGCGGCGTCGAGCACCCCGTGCAGCCGCTCGACGTCCGCGCGTACGACGTCCTGGGCGATGCCGGCCGCCCCGTGCTCGGCCTCGACCTTGGCGGCGACCAGCTCCGCCAGGTGGGCGGGTGCCTCAGCGGTCGCGGCCGCCAGGGTGGGGAGGTGGGCGACGACCTCGCCGGTGCGCATCAGGTGGATGCCGGTGAGGAGCGCCCGGAAGGTGTAGAGCAGCGGCTTGAGCTCGCCGGTCTTCTCGAACAGGCGCCACTGCGTGACCGCGAACCCCCGGTAGTGGTGGGCGTGGTGCGCGGTGAGGGTGGCGGGGGCGAGGGCGACCAGCTCGCGGTGCGCCTCGGTGGTGTGCGCGACCAGGGGCGAGAGCAGCTGTTCGAGTACGTAGCCGTTGCGGCGGAGCATCAGGCGGACGAACTTGCGCAGGTCGTGCGTGACCAGGTCCATCTCCACGCCGTCGCGGTCCCACATCTGTGACCGGGTCTCGTCCGGCTCACCGAGGCCCACCAGGGCGGCGGTCGGCAGGAGGTGCGCGCCGCGCAGGTCGACGTCGGAGTCCCGGGACGGGAAGCCGTACAGGTGGGCGCCGGAGACGGTGGCGAACAGCAGCGGGTGGGGCTGCTCGGCGACCACCGCGGCCAGATCGAGAGAGGGGGCGTCGAGTGTCACGCCACAAGCGTCGCAGACCGCACGGCGTCGGCCTCGGGAGGGTCCACGCACCGGCTCCGTGCTGAGGGCGTACGGCTGATCGGGGCGGAAAATGGGAGGAGTTGACCGGACGACCACCGCTAACGTCGTCGTCATGGCAGGACCCGTACCGCGCTGGGCGCGGCGAGACGCGCGCGGCGCGTGTGAACACCTGGAGGCCGGGAGCGACCGGTTCTGGCGGCGCTTCCACCCGGGGCAGCGCACCTTCGACTACCTGTGTCGCGCGTGCGCCGAGACCGGGGGCGGGGGCGGCCCCGAGCACGAGGCGAGGGCGCCGGAGACGGCTCCGGCTCCAGCGCTGGCTCCAGCTCCAGCTCCGGCTCTGGCTCCGGTGACGGCCGAGCTCGTCGAAGGCTTGGAGGGCGGCGCCTACTGGGAGGGCGTCATCGGGTTCCCCGAGCCGGACGACACGCCGGACCAACTCACCGTGCTTCGCCACCAGTTGGATCTGCGGATCGATGCGGTACGGGCCGTGGTGCCGGTCGTCGAGGGGGACGGGGAGCGGTGGATCCTGGCCACGGACGACGCCCTGGTGGAGCTGGACACCGCGACCGGGTCCGCGCGGCGGATCACCGGCCTCGCGGACGTCCTGCCGGAAGCCCTCCCCGGTGCGGAGGACGAGCCGGAGTCCGCGTGGGAAGCGGTGTTCGGGACCGAGGCCGGCGACTTGGTCCTGGCCGCCGACCGGGCCGGGCGTTACGTCGCGGTGGCACCGGCCGGGGGACGGTACGGCGTCGTCGTCGAGACGGCGACCGGTGCCGTCGCCATGGAGCTCGACCGGGGCGACTACCACGAGGACGTCTGCCGTTTCCCGCTCGCGTTCGCCGAGGTGTCCGGCCGGACTGTGCTGCTGCACGCGACGGACTGGAACCGGATGGACTGCTCCGACCCGGCCACCGGAGCCTGTCTGACCGAGCGCGGCACGCCCGAGTACTCGGAGGAGAGCGGCCCCGGCGCCCACTACCTCGACTACTTCTTCTGCGGCCTGACGGTGTCCCCGGGCGGACGGCGCGTCGTGTCGGACGGCTGGTGCTGGCAGCCCTTCGGGCTGCTGGCGATCTGGGACCTGGACGCGTGGCTGCACGACAACCCGTGGGAGTCGGAGGACGGCCCGTCCCGGCGTACCGTCGAGTTCCGGCCCTCCGTGTGGGACTCCCCGCTGGTCTGGCTGGACGACGACCGGCTGGCCGTCTGGGGGATGGAGAGCAGCCGCGACGACATGCCGCGCCCCGGGGTGCGGCTGTACGACGTCGCCACCGGGGAGGAACTGGACTGGTTCCCGGCCGCCCGTGCCGCGTTCGCCACCGACGGCACGCTCCTCTACGCGCTGGGGCCCGGCCTCACGGTGTATGACACCGCCACCGGCCGACGGCTGCTGACCGCCCCGGCCCTCACCACCCACGCCCGCCACCCCGGTACGGGCCGCCTGCTCGTGGTGGACGAGGAGGGGGCGGTGGGACTCCTGGAGGTCGCGCCGGGACGTGGGGTGGGTGCGGGCGGGGACTGACGTGGAGCCGGGGTTCAGTAGTCGGCGAAGTTCCAGAACATGCCAACCTCGTTGTCGGTGACGACGATCAGGCCGTAGTCCTCGGTGTACTGACTGAAGGGTGCGTACGCGAAGCCGCCGGGCGCCGAGACGTCGAAGGTGCCGTGCGCGTGGGCCGGCTTGTGGGCATTGGTGTAGTAGTGGGCGTCATCCCCGTACCGCGCGAGGATCGTGCGGGCCATCGCCCGGAGCTCCTCCTCGCTCTCGGTGAAACGGCGCAGGTTGTCCAGTGTGCAGCCGTCGTCGGTCAGGCCGAGCAGTAGACCTTCCGCGCCGTCACGGTCGATCTCGTGCAGCCTCGCGGCGATGTACTCGGGAGGGTGCGGGACGAACGGGAACGTGGGGAAGCCCGCGGCCTCAGGCATCTGGGCGGCATCGTCCAGGCCGGCCCACCCCCGCGGATCCGGCACAGCGCGCGCCATCAGGTCGATCACGTCCAGGACCCAGTCCTCGTGACGGCGCGGACCTGTGGCGTCGTACGGGAACGCGTCGTCGAAGAGATGACGAACCGCCTTCTCCCACTCCCCCTGCTCTACGAACAGGGAGTCCTCTTGCGGAGGGACCGGAGGGGCAAGGACGCAACGAAGACGGTTGATGCCGTGGCGCCACTTCGAGCCGTTCGGAGCGTCGTCCCAAAGTTCGGCGAGCTCAGACCGCGAGGAGACGACTTGGTCCAGAGCGTCGACGGCGAGAGTTTGAAGGTCTGCGGGCAACTCGGGCAGCGGTTCTGACGGGCCGTAGTTCGCGCAGGCTGCCTGTTCGCCGTGAGGGTGCTGAGCAACGACCAGGGCGGCAGCGGCCACTGCTCGCTCACCGTCGGGGGTGTCCAGGAGGTCCGCAGAGGCAGCGGCGCGGTTGAGCGCGCTGCGGATGATGGCTTCGCGTTCCTCCAGTGCCGCCTCGTCCAGGTCGCCTCCGAAGTCGGCGGCGGTGTCGTTGTCGAAGGGGCCGATGTCCCAGGTGCCCATTTCTCTCCTCGCTTGGCCGTCTGGGGATCGTCGCATTGGCCACTGACACTGAGGTCAGGAGGCAAGCGGTACCTGCTTGCGCAGGAGCTTGAAGCCAGAGCGATCGCCATCTGCCGCTTGAACATCTTGATCCTCTTGGCTCACAAGAAGTGGACCAGAGCCCAGAGTCGGGATTCAGTAGTCAGCAAAGTTCCAGAACATGCCGACTTCGTTGTCGGTGACGACGATCAGGCCGTAGTCCTCGGTGTACTGGCTGAAGGGGCTGTACGAGAAGCTGTCGGGCGCCGAGATGTCGACCGTGCCAGTGAGATTGCTGGGCTTCCTCACGTTGGTGTAGAAGCGCGCCCCGTCCCCGTAGCGGGCCAGGATCGTGCGCGCCATCTCTCGCAGTTCCTCCTCGCTCTCGGTGAAGCGGCGCAGATTCACGACCGTGCAACCTTCGTCGGTCAGGCCGAGTAGTAGCCCCTCCGCACCAGCACGGTCGATCTCGTGGAGCCTCTTGGCGAGGTACTCGGGCGGATGCGGCACGAACGGGAACGTGGGGTAGAGCTTGCTCTCAGGGAAGTAGGTCGCCGCGTCCAGACCAGCCCACCCCCGCGGATCCGGCACAGCGCGCGCCATCAGGTCGATCACGTCCAGGACCCAGTCCTCGTGACGACGCGGGCCTGTGGCGTCGTACGGGAACGCGTCCTCGAAGAGATGACGAACCGCCTTCTCCCACTCCCCCTGCTCTACGGACACGAAGTGCCGACCCCTTCTCGAAACGCTGGATGCTGCGACCGCCCGTCACGCCGTTTCGTCGGCGAGCACGGCCGTGTTCAGCATGGCACGGTGGCGCAGCCACATCGGATCCGTCCCGTCCGCCTCCGTCACTCCCTCCAGGAACGCGCTGTCCCAGCTCCGGTTCCCGTCCGTGACGGTCAGCCCGTCCCGCACGTCTCCCAGGTCCTGTCCGACGGGCATCGGCGAGGCCGAGTCCAGGAACTCCCGTGCCGCCGCCCGGGCGTGCTCCCGCACGTCATCGGGCCCCCGCGTGCCGGGCCGGGACAGGAGCACGTCGTTCGGCGTGACCCCGATCTCCTCCAGGTCGATCTCGGCCACCACCCCCGTCGGCGCACCCACCCACAGCACGCGCGCTCCCCGTCACAGGAACGGGCACGGGCCCGATCACAGGCGCTCACCGCCCCGTCAGCCACCCGGTGTACCACGCGCGGAAGTCCGGGCTCACCGGGGCGAAGCCCGCCCAGTCCGGGTCGACGCGCCACACCTCCCCCGTGTGCGGGCCGTTCAGTATCAGCCGGATGAACATCCCGCAGCCCTCCTCCGCCAGCATCAGCGTGCCCGGAGTGACTTCTTCGAGCTCGGCCCCGAGACTGCCGGTGCGGGGCTCCTTCAAGGCGAACGGCTCCGCCAGGCGGCCCGGCAGGCGGTCTTCCTCCCACTCGCCGTCCACCGCCCACGGATCCTGCTCATCGGCCTCGGGCCGGGGAACCGTCAGCGGCATCAGCCCGTGCCCGGGGCCGGCCGGACCGTCGCCCACCCGCGCGACGAAGGAGCGGTACGACACCGGCAGCGCGATGCCGTGCGCCTCCTCGAAGCCGTGGATCTCCTCCTCGGTCAGCCGGGGCTTCAGTACGTACTGGTGCGTGTCCGCCCCGAACCGCTCGCGCGACGGATCCGCCTCCGCCATCTCCCGGAGCCGTACTCGCACACGCTCCCCGTCCCATGTGTCCATCGTCCGTCCCTAGACCTGCGCCGACTCCGCCTGCTCCTTCGCGTACTTCTCGTCCATGAGGAAGGACCAGGAGGTCGGCAGGTACCTGTTGTCGCGTCCCCTGATGACCTCCGCCGTCGGTCTTCGCGCGGGCGGGTCGTTCAGGTAGTTCTCGAACACCGGGCTGTCGCGCAGTTCCGCCGGCCACCTCTCGTACGCCGGCAGGCGGTTCAGGTTGCACGGCTTGCAGAGGATGCCCCGTACGCAGCAGCCGCGCGAGCGCACAGGGCCGCAGCAGGCGTGGTCGTGGTCGATCTGCCAGATCGACCTCGCCTCGTGCGGGATCCCCATGTCGCAGGGCTCGGAGTTGTCACCGCACAGACCGCAGCGGAAGCCCTGCGCCCGCCAGATCGCGTTGTAGCGGGCTATGGTCAGCCCGTACTTCCACATGCGGCGCTGCATGCGGCGGCAACGGGCGCACACCTCGGTGCCCGCGACGAGGCGCGGCACCCAGTCCTCGCACAGCAGGCAGAGCTGCTCGTCCTCGAATTCCCAGTCCCCCGCCCACGCCGACGTCCGGCCTGGCATCGGCCTCCCCCTCCCACGACCTCCGACGACGCTGTCGATGTCGTCGATGACTCGAAGGTAGGGCACACCACTGACAACGCGGTCGCGGCCCCTCAGCCCACGATGGCGACCGGCGCGTCCCACGCGTCCCGGTCCACCGTGAGCGTGTAACCGCCCCTCTTCTCCTTGCTGTTCACCAGGTACTGGTGGGCACGGCTGTGGTTGGTGTAGAGCTTCGGGTCCCAGGGCCAGTCGGCCGTGGTGGTCTCCTTGGAGTTCCACAGCGCGTACCAGAGGTTGCCCGGCAGGTCCGTGCGGTTCTTGGCGGTGGCGACGGACTTCGCGCTGGAGCTGCTGAAGCCGTAGAAGCCCGCGCGGTAGGTGCGGTCGCGCAGCGTCTTGGTGAAGGAACGGACGTACGTGAGCACGGCGTTGTCGCACGCCGTGTTCTTGAGGTCGTACGCCTCCATGTCCAGGTAGATCGCGCTGCCCGGCTTCATGCCCAGTGCCGAGGCCTTGGCGACGGCGTCCTTGGCGTCGGCCGCGCCGACCGACGCGGCGTTGGCCGCGGTGAACTTCTCCGGGCTCCTGCCCGTCTGGCACGGCGGCTGCGCCCCGACGTACAGCGGGATGAGCTTCCAGCCCTGCGCGGTGACCGAACGCGTCCAGGAGGCGGTGAGGTTGGGCTGGGCGCAGCCGCGGTTCTTGCCGCCGACGTACACGGCGGCGGCGCCGTAGTACCCGTCCTTCTTCCAGGCCGTCATCGCACTGAGGGAGGGCGCGGTGCACGTGTCGAAGGCGCGCCCGGTGTACGTCTTCTGGGCGGGCCAGGCCGTCGTCGCCATGGACGTCTGGGCGGCGTACACGCCTCCGGCGGCCACGACCGCTCCGGTGGCGGCGAGGGCTATGTAGCGGGGGCGACGGGACCGCTTGTGGTGGGCCATGTACCTGCTCTGCTCGTGTGGTTCGGAGCGAGGGGCCCGGCACGCCGTCCGCCTTCGCGGCGCCGTACCTCCGGCGCTCCCGGGAACCTACCTGACCACCGGGAGGAGGATCACCGCCGCCTCCGCCTCGAACTGGCAAAATCCCCGCCCCGGGCCGCCTGCCACCCGCCGCGGCCTACCGCGTTCGTACGACACCACTACCGCGCCGGTTCTACACCCGGGGCCGTGGCCGCCGCCCGGCGCAACCCCAGCGTCGTACCCGGGGTTCAACCCCCCACGGGACGCGGTACGACGGGTCGCCGCCCTACTTTGATCCCCGATCCGATCGCCATGTCGTCCCACCACCCGGGAGCGAAGATCCCCATGCGCAAGCGCTACGTCTCCACGCTCATCGCCGCCGGTACCGCGTCCCTGTTCTTCGGCACCCTGGCCGCCTCCCCCGCGTCCGCGAGCAACAGCTACAACGGCGCCGCCTACGTCAACGGCGCGGGCGACGAGACCGACGACCTGTACGACGAGGGCATCCTCTCCACCACACAGAACTCGCGGTCCAACGCGGTCTGCTTCTGGCAGAAGATCCTCTGGGCCAACAAGCAGCTCGAGCCCGGCGACGTCGACGGCGTCTTCGGGGACAAGACCCGCAACGCCACCATCGCCTTCCAGAAGAGCATGGGCATCCCGGCGGACGGCGTCGTCGGCAAGACCACCTTCAAGGCAGCCGAGGACGGCGAGAAGGGGATGGACATCACCCTGTCCACCAACAGGGGTTACTACATCGGCCCCCTGCGCACGTTCCCGGTGTACCGGGACTCCAACAACAGCTACCACTTCCAGGACCGGACCGGCGCCGACCGTGCGGCGGGCTACAACTACCTCACCTGCGCCTGACAGCGGCTCAGCACGCACGGCACGGCGCGGCACCACACAGCGACACAGCCGGGGCGCCTCTCCCCTTCCTCAGGGAGAGGCGCCCCGCGCTCACGCTGTCACGTCGTCACGCCGTCACCGCGTAGTCCCTGATCACCACGTGCGCCACCTTCGCCCGCGCGTCGGCGAGTTCGGCGCCCACCGCGTCGGCCGCCTCCGGGGCGAACCGTACGCCCGGCTCGCTCCCCGTGCCCGCCAGCAGGCGTTCGCGGCGCAGGTGCGTCGGCGGGTGGGTGCTGTCCACGGCGTGGCCGCGCAGCGCGCCCGCCCGGCGGCGACGCTCGTACTCGCGCTCCGGCACCAGCGCCATGTGCGCGGCCAGGCGCTCCCAGAGGTCGCGCTCGGCCGCCTTGCGGTCGGCGGTGCGGCCGCCGCGCGTGTTCGCGATGACGGACTCGCGGCGCAGCCAGTCCTCGTACGCCTCCGCGATCAGCAGGCGGTCCATCAGCTCGGCGGCGGCCTCCGGGGAGGCGGCTCGCTTGGCGATGTCGTCCGCGAGGTACTCCGCGCGCAGCCCGTCGCGCATCGTCAGCTGGTCGAGCAGCAGGAGCAGGCCGTACACCGCGTAGCGCGGGACCGCCATCATGACGTTGGCCAGGCGCTCGCCCAGGTCGGGGTCCGGGACGGGGAGCAGGAAGGAGTACCAGAGCGACAGGGACCGCAGGGCGCTGCCGAGCAGGATGCCGCGGCGCGTGTCGCCGTTGGCGTAGTGGCCGAGCTCGTGGCCGAGCAGGGCGACGCGCTGCTGCGGCGTGAGGGCCTCCCACAGGGCGAGTCCGAGGAGGAGGGCGCGGCGCTGGCGGATTCCGTACGTGAAGACCGCCGCGTTCGCCGACGCGTCGACGACCACCACGTCCACGCCCCGGGTGCCCGCCACGGCGGCGACCTCGTCGATCAGGGCGAACAGCCGGGGCGCGTCGGTACGGCGCAGCTCGGGCAGGTCGTCGGGCAGGCGCCCGAAACGGGGGCGCAGGACGACCGCGGTCGCGAGGAGCACCCCGCCGATGACGGGCTGCACCACGGTGCTCCAGCCCAGCACGATCAGCAGCAGGCCGCAGACGACGAGGGCGAGGGTGACCCCGTGCACCAGCACGGCGAGCACCTGGGCCAGCGCACCGGCCCCGCCGCGTTGCGGCCGGCCGCCGGCGCCCGTGGCCCCCGTGCTCCCACCCGCCGCGGTCGCGGTCGTCGTCTCGGCGTACAGCTGCTCGCCGTAGCGCTGGGCCGTCCGGTGGCGCAGCGCCTCGATGCGGCCGGTGGGCGGCCGGTGCTCGGACGGATCAACGTTCCAGCCGCAGGCCTCGCACCAGGTGCCGAACCTCTCGTCCACCGGCACCTGCGCGGCGCACTCCGGGCACGCCTGTGTGGCGCTCATGCTTCCCTCCCCTAATGGGACTCGTCGGGCCGTGAGGGAGACTACGGTCCGTAGCCGCCAGCAGGTGAGCACTGCTCTCACCGGAGCCGTTTGAGCTCTGCTGTC
>NZ_JBEOYE010000115.1:0-26470 GCF_040296945.1 Streptomyces sp. NPDC001941
GCGCACCGGGGTGCGGGCCTTGGAGTCCCCTACCCGCCCCTTCCCGAAAGCCTCCGGCGGCGGGAGGGGCGGGGAGTTGACCTCGGCAGGTCGTGCCCCGGGTCCGTCCTCAAGCGCCGGACGGGCTGGTTGGTACAGCGGGGAGTCGGGCTCGGGCCCGCCGCCCCCGGGTCCGTCCTCAAGCGCCGGACGGGCTGGGTTTCGCCCGGTGGGCCCGGGGCGCACGGGGTGGGGGTCAGAAGAAGGTGCGGACGTAGTCCGTGACCGTGCCGTCGGCCGTGACCACCGGGATCAGCTGCCACTTGTCGAAGCTCGTGCACGGATGCGACAGCCCCATCCCCAGCCAGTCCCCCACCTCCAGGTCCGCCCCCGCCCCCGTCCGCACCCACCCGTGCTGGTCCGACAGCCCCGTCACCTCGACGCCCTCCGCCGGGCGCTCCTCCCCCGTCCCGGCCGGGCGCACCACCTGGGCCTCCGGGAGGTCCAGGTCGTACGCCGCGTCCCGCTTCCCGGCGTTGAGGAACGCCTGCTCCGGCGACGGGCGCGACACCACCTGCGCCCAGAGCCGGAACGCGGGCTGGAGGGCGCCCTCCTCGGGGACCCGGTTGAAGGGGGTCAGGTGCCGGTAGTGCCCGTCGTCGTGGGTCACGTACGCCCCCGAGCGCAGCAGCTTCAGCGCGGGGCGCGAGAGCGGCGGCAGCTGGGCGAAGACCTCCGCGACCGCGTCGAACCAGGCGCTGCCGCCGGCGCTCACCACGATCTCGGCCAGGTCGGCGGGGAAGCGGCCCGCGCGGTCGAAGTCGGCCGCCAGGGAGGTGAGCCGGTGCAGCCAGGCCCGTACCCGCTCCGGCGTCGCGTCGGGGACCTCGCCCTCGTAGCCGGCCACGCCCACCAGGCGCAGGTGCGGCGCGGCGGCCACCGCATCGGCGATCTCGGCGCACTCCCGCTCCGTGCGGGCGCCGGTGCGCGCGCCCTCGCCCGCGCCCAGCTCCACCACCACGTCCACCGGCCGCACCGCGCCCGCGGCGGCCAGCGCCTCCTGCATCAGGGCGGCGCCGCGCACCGAGTCCACGTAGCAGAGGAACCGGAAGTCCGGGTCGGCGTCGAGTTCGGCGGAGAGCCAGCGCAGGGCCGCCGCGTCCACCAGCTCGTTGGCGAGCATGATCCGCTGGATGCCGAACGCCCGGTAGACGCGCACCTGGTGGGGGACGGCTGCGGTGATCCCCCAGGCGCCGCGCTCCAGCTGGCGGGCGAACAGCTGCGGGGACATGGAGGTCTTGCCGTGCGGGGCGAAGGTGAGCCCGTGCCGCTCGGCGTACGCCTCCAGGAGCGCGAGGTTGTGCTCCAGGCGCTCGGCGGAGAGGGCGAGCACGGGGGTGGTGAAGCCGCCGGTGAAGAGGTTGCGCCGCTGCGCCGCGAGCTCGCGGACGGTGAGGCCCTCGGCGTCCGGGGGGAGCGCCTTGAAACGGTGGTCGACACGTTCGTCGGCGAGCTGCTCGAGCGCGGCGGTCGCGTTCCGGGCGGGCATGGGGGCCTCCTTCACGAGGTGGTGTTGCAGCATGTGCAACACCCATTGCGCATATCGCTTAATGCTGTCTAACATCCGGGCCAACGCCGGGTCAATGGACCCGCATGATCGACAAGGAGCCCCCGGTGAGCGGAACCCCGGCCGTCGACGTCGTCTGCCTCGGCGAGTCCATGGTGACGTTCCTGCCCACGTGCCCGGGACGCCTCGCCGACGTGCCCTCCTTCGCCCGCGCCATCGGCGGCGCCGAGTCCAACGTGGCCTGCGCCCTCGCCGCCGCCGGGCACCGCGCCCGCTGGGTCGGCCGGGTCGGCGCCGACGGCTTCGGCGAGCACCTGGTCGAGGCCATCGGCTCCTACGGCGTCGACGTCTCCGCCGTCCAGCGCGACCCCGAGCGCCCCACCGGCATCTACTTCCGCACCGCCACCGACCGCGCCACCGACGCCCACGAGGTGCTCTACTACCGGGCCGGCTCCGCCGCCTCCGCGATGTCCCCCGACACGGTCCCCGCCGCCGTGCTCGACGACGCCCGGGTACTGCACCTGTCCGGCATCACCGCCGCCCTCTCCCCGCACTGCCGCGCCCTGGTCACCGGCCTGCTGCGGCCCCGCCCCGGCCGCCCGCTCGTCTCCTTCGACGTCAACCACCGCCCCGGCCTGTGGCGCGAGGACCCCGACGGGCCCGCGCTCCTGCTCGACCTGGCCCGCGGCGCCGACCTGGTCTTCGTCGGCGAGGACGAGGCCGAGGAGGCCTGGGGCCTGCGCGGGGCGGACGCGGTCCGCGACGCGCTGCCCGGACCGGAGGTCCTGGTCGTCAAGCAGGGCGCCCGCGGCGCCGTCGCCCTGGTCCGCGACGAACCCCCGCTCTTCGTCCCCGCCCCCCGCGTCGACGTCGTCGCCCCGGTCGGCGCCGGGGACGCCTTCGCCGCCGGGTTCCTCTCCGCCACCCTGCGCGGCCTGCCCGTGAAGGACCGGCTGCGGCACGGCCACCTGATGGCCGCCGCCGCCCTCACCGTCCCCGGCGACCTCGGCGCCCCGCCCGCCGCCGCGCACGCCGACCGGCTGGCCGCCCTGGACGACGCGGCCTGGGGGACACTTCACCTCGGCCCCGGCTGGACCGCGGCCGGCCAGGCCACCGAGGAGGTACCCACCCCATGAGCCAGACCGTCGACCGCGCGCTGAGCATCCTGCCGCTGCTCGCCCAGGGCCCCGCCGACCTCGGCCAGGTCGCCGAGCGGCTCGGCGTCCACAAGTCCACCGCGCTGCGCCTGCTGCGCACCCTGGACGAGCACGGCCTGGTCTACCGCCAGCAGGACCAGCGCTACCGGCTCGGCGCCCGCCTCTTCGCCCTGGCCCAGGAGGCCGTGGAGAACCTCGACGTCCGCGAGATCGCCCACCCCCACCTGGTGGCGCTCAACGAGCAGATCGGGCACACCGTCCACCTCGCGGTCTACGAGGAGAACGAGGTGCTCTACATCGACAAGGTGGAGAGCCGCTACCCGGTGCGGATGTACTCGCGCATCGGCAAGCCCGTCGCGATCACCGTCGCCGCCGTCGCCAAGCTGCTGCTCGCCGACCTGGCCGAGCCCGAGCGGCGGTCCGTCGCCGCCCGGCTCGACTACCCCATGTACACGCCCCGTTCGACGCCGAACGCGGACGCCTTCCTCAGGGAGCTGGCGACCGTGCGCGAACAGGGCTGGGCCACCGACCTCGGTGGCCACGAGGAGTCCATCAACTGCGTCGGGGCCCCGATCCGCGGCGCGGACGGCCGCCTGGTCGCGGCCATGTCGGTCTCGGCGCCCAACGTGGTCGTCACGGCCGAGGAACTCCTCACCCTCCTCCCGCTGGTGCGCCGCACCGCGGACGCCATCAGCCGGGAGTACTCCGGCACCCCCGTGAAGGACTGAAGGAACACCATGAGCGAGAAGACCGCGATCACCCCCGCCACCCACACCGCCCCGCCCGCGAAGTTCTCGCACGGCGTGAAGAAGGGCAACATCCTCCAGGTCGCGGGCCAGGTCGGCTTCCTGCCCGCCGTCGAGGGCCAGGCGCCGACGCCCGCGGGCCCGACCTTGCGCGAGCAGACCCTGCAGACCTTCGCCAACGTCAAGGCGATCCTGGAGGAGGGCGGCGCGAGCTGGGACGACGTGATGATGATGCGCGTCTACCTCACGGACGTGGACCACTTCGCCGAGATGAACGAGATCTACAACGCCTACTTCGAGGAGCAGGGCCTCAAGGCCCCCGCCGCCGCCCGCACCACGGTCTACGTCGGCCTGCCCAAGGGCCTCCTCATCGAGATCGACGCCCTCGCGGTCCTCGGCTGACCCGTTCCGGCGCCGCCCGGACCGGCGGTGGCGCCCCGGCACGCACCGGGGCGCCCCGCGCCCTGCCCCCCGTACGCCCACGCACCCCCCAAGAACTCCCCTGAACCACCAGAACCACCCCGTGCCCCCACCCGGCGCGGCGCCGCACCGACGGACGCCGTGCCGCGCTCCCCCCTACCCGAAAACCGTGTGAACAAAGAGGTTCCCCCGCCATGCTGCTCGCCGCCGCGGCCCCTGCCGCCGAGACGCCACCCCACACCGGGGGGCTGCTCCTGCTGATCGACGGCACCGCCGGTCTGCTCACCGTCGCCGCCCTCGGCATCGCGCTCCTGCTCCTGCTCATCATCAAGGTGCGGCTCCAGCCGTTCGTCGCGCTGCTCACCGTCTCCATAACCGTCGGCCTCGCGGCCGGCCTGTCGGTCACCGAACTCTTCGGCACCGTCCAGAAGTCCGCCGCCGTCTCCGTCATCGAGAACGGCATGGGCGGCATCCTCGGCCACGTCGCCATCATCATCGGCCTGGGCACCATGCTCGGCGCGATCCTGGAGGTCTCCGGCGGCGCCGAGGTGCTGAGCACCCGGCTGCTGGCCCTCTTCGGCGAGAAGCGCGCCCCGCTCGCGATGGGCCTGACCGGCCTGATCTTCGGCATCCCGGTCTTCTTCGACGTCGGCATCTTCGTCCTCGCGCCGATCGTGTACGCCGCCGCCAAGCGCTCCGGCAAGTCGATCCTGCTGTACTGCATGCCGCTGCTCGCGGGCCTGTCGATGACCCACGCGTTCCTGCCGCCGCACCCCGGCCCGGTCGCCGCCGCCGGACTGCTCAAGGTCTCGCTCGGCTGGGTGATCCTGATGGGCGTCGTGGTCGGCGTCCCGGCCGTGCTGGCCGCCTGGGCCTACGCCGCCTGGATCGGCAAGCGCATCTTCGTCGAGGTCCCGCAGGACATGCTGGAGGCCGCCGAGGACGCCAAGGCCGCGGTCGCCGCCGAGCGCCAGGAGGGCGCCGAGGCCCCGGTCTCCCTCGCCACGGTCCTCACGATCATCGGCACCCCGCTGGTGCTGATCCTCGCCGCGACGTTCTCCTCCATCGCGCTCGACCCCTCCACCCTCCGCTCGGTGGTGGAGTTCTTCGGCAACCCGTTCGTCGCGCTGACCATCGCGCTGCTGCTCGCGTACTACCTGCTCGGCATCCGCCGCGGCTGGAGCCGCAAGTCCCTGGAGCAGGTCTCCACCTCCTCGCTCAAGCCGGTCGGCAACATCCTGCTGGTGGTCGGCGCGGGCGGCGTCTTCGGCGCGGTCCTCAAGGCCAGCGGCGTCGCCCAGGCGCTGTCCGACACCTTCAACGGCGTGGGCCTGCCGGTCATCGTGCTCGCCTACCTGATCTCCCTGGTGCTGCGCGTCGCCCAGGGCTCGGCCACCGTCGCCATCGTCACCACGGCGGGCATCGTGCTCCCGCTGCTGGAGAACGGCGACCACTCGCAGGCGTTCCTGGCGCTGGTCATCATGGCGATCTCGGCCGGTTCGATCTTCGCCTCGCACGTCAACGACGGCGGGTTCTGGATGGTCTCCAAGTACTTCGGAATCTCCGAGCGGGACACCCTGAAGTCCTGGACGGTCCTGGAGTCGGTGCTCTCGCTGGCGGGCTTCGCGGTCGCCGCCGTGCTGAGCCTCTTCGTCTAGCGGGCCGAGCGGAGGTACGGAGAGAGGGGGCCGGGCGCGTCGGGGCGCACCCGGCCCCCTCGTCCAGTGGGGCGTCGAACGGCTCAGGAGGCGGTGCAGTACTGCTGTTCCTTGCCGATCGAGCGGTACATGCAGTCGGAGTTCTCGACCAGCTGGAGCACCGCGTCGCGGTTGCGGGAGGTCTCGCGCTCGATCACCTCGTCGGGCGGGTAGAAGCCGCCGCCGCCCGAGCGCGGGTACATCTCGAAGGTGTACGAGAAGATCTTCTGGCTGCCCCAGAGGTAGTCGTCGATCGACCCGTCGGTGATGTACAGGTCGCTGGACTGCTCGGGGGTGTAGCCGTTGCTGGCCGCCATCTTCCGCCCGACGGCCGCGAACGCGTCGCGGTCGTCCTGCGTCATGCCCGGCGCGGTGTCGTTGTAGGTGTAGCCGTACGGCCAGAGCACCAGCTCGCTGTAGGTGTGGAAGTCGATGCCGGTACGGATCTGCTGCTTGCCGCCGACCACCCGGGAGCGCACGAAGTCGGCGACGACCTTCACCTCGGGCGCGGACTCGGCGGCCCGGCCGCGGTAGGTCTCGGACGAGGTGGAGCCGGAGGAGCCGCCGCAGCAGCCCCACTTGAAGTTCCAGTTGCGGTTGAGGTCCGTACCGGCGTACGAGGAGCCGGAGTTGGGCTGCCGGTTCTTGCGCCAGGAGCGGTAGGAGCCGGTGGCGATGTCGTACTCGCCGCCGTCCGGGTTGAGGTCCGGCACGATCCAGATCTCGCGGCCGTTGACGGCGCTGGTGATGCGCGGGTCGGAGCCGTACCCGGCGCCGAACTCCCGCAGCAGGTACAGGGCCATCTCGACGGTGAGGTGCTCGCGGGCGTGCTGGTGGTGGGTGAAGAGGACCTCGGGCTCGTTCTCGTCGGTCGCCACGTTGTCGCTGATCTTGACGGCGATGATGTCCCGGCCCTGGTAGCTCTTGCCGATCACGCGCTTGCTCATGATCGAGGGGTAGGCGGCGATGCGCTGGTCGATCTCCGCGTTCATCTCCGCGTAGTTGTGGTAGCGGGAGTCGGCCGAGGGGAAGTCGAAGGGCTGCGCGGCGACCCCGGCCGAGCGGTCCGGCGGCCCGGGCAGCGCGGTCAGCTCGTAGCCCTGCGCGCGCAGTCGGCGGGCCTGCTCGCGGGTGGCGCTGACGACGACCGAGTGGTCGTCCACCTCGTCGATCGCCACGCCGGTCGCGGCGAGCGCGGTGCGGGCGGCCGGGGACGCGGGGCCGTGCACCTCGTACTGGGCGGTGAGCTCCTCGGCCGCGGCGGCCGGGGCGGGGCCGGGGGCCGGGGAGGGCGAGGCGTTCGCGGACAGGGGCGCGGCGAGGGCGACGGCGAGGAGGGCCGCGAGGGTGGCGGACCGTCCTGCCCGTAGGCGTAGTCGCATGCTGTCTCCTGGATCTCCTGGGTGGGGAGCGTGGGGGTGGGGCTCAGTGCGACGCGTGGAGCGGTTGTCCGGCACATGGTGACGGCATGACATGGACCGGTCAAGACGGTCGGTCGGCCATGCTCGGGACGGGGGATCGGCCCGGATGCCGGAAACGCGGCGTGGCGCCACCGGGGGAGCGGTGGCGCCACGCCGCGTTCGCGGGGAAGGAGTGGTGCGGTGGTGCGGTGCGGGTGTTACGGCAGGCCGTGCACGTGCGGGCCGACCGCGTTGGACCAGGCGTTGCCCGCCGTCGCGTCCCAGTTGGTGGACCAGGTCATCGCGCCGCGGATGCCGGGGTAGGTCTGCGCGGGCTTGTACCGCCCGCAGCTGGTGCCCTTGGCCAGGCAGTCCAGCGCGTTCTTCACGATCTGCGGGTCGACGTACCCGCTGCCCGCGCCCCGGGTGGAGGCCGGCACGCCCAGGCCCACCTGGGAGGCGTCGAGGCCGCCCTGGAGCTGGATGCAGGCGAGCGCGGTGAGGAAGTCCACCGAGCCCTGCGAGTACACCTGGCCGTCGCAGCCGAGCATCGAACCGCTGTTGTAGTACTGCATGTTGACGACTGTGAGGATGTCCTTCACGGCGAGCGCCGTCTTGAAGTACTCCGTGCCGGTGGACTGCATGTCGATCGTCTGCGGGGCCATCGTCAGGACCATGTTCGCACCGGCCTTGGCGGACAGCTGGCGCAGCGCCTTGGTCATGTACGTGGAGTTGATCCCGTTCTCCAGGTCGATGTCGACGCCGCTGAAGCCGTACTCCTGCATCAGCGCGTAGGCGCTGTTGGCGAAGGCGGTCGCGGAGGCGTCGCTGTTGACGGCGACGGACCCCTTCTCGCCGCCGACCGAGAGGATCACGGACTTGCCCGCGGCCTTCTTCGCGGCGATGTCGGCCTTGAAGTCGGCGACGGAGGCGTAGCCCACGGCCGGGTCGAGGTTGAAGGCGAGCTGGCCGGGCGTGCTGGTCGCGTCGGCGAACGACACCGCGATGATGTCGTACTGGGACTGGACGTCCCGCAGCTTCTGCACGGTGGCGCCGTTGTTGAAGTTCTGCCAGTAGCCGGTCAGCGCGTGCTTGGGCACCGTCGGGTTGGGGTTGCCCCCGCCGTTCTTGGCGGTGCGCCCGGTGACGGCGGCCGACTTCGCCGACTCCCCGGCCGCGTTGGTGGCCGAGACCTGGAAGGAGTACGCGGTGTCCGCGGCCAGACCGGTGACGGTGGCCGAAGTCCCGCTCACCGACTGCACCTTGGCGCCGTCACGGTAGACGTTGTAGCCGGTGGCGCCGGTGACCGCGCCCCAGCTGAGCGGGATGGAGGAGGTGGTCGCGGTGCCGGTGGCCAGGCCCGCCGGGGTGCTCGGCACGGTCGGGTCGGGGTCCTGTCCGCCCCCGCCGCCGTCGGGCCCGTACACGCTCACGTCGTCCACGAGGTAGGGCGAGGTGCCGTACCAGCCGTGGGTGTAGACCGTGACGGAGGTGGTGCTCGCGCCGGTGGTGAAGGTGGTGGTGAGCTGCTTCCAGGACGGGCTGTCCGGCGTCCAGGTGGAGACGTCGGTGGTGCCGGTGCCGGTCGCGCCGAGGTAGGCGTAACCGCCCTGGACCCAGGCGCTCAGCGTGTACGTGGAGCCGGGCTTCACGGCCACCGTCTGGGTGCACTTGGCGTTGTCCTGCCCGGCGGGCGTCGCCTTGAGGGCGCCCGTGCCGGTGCGGACCGGCGAGGAGACGGCGGCGCCGCTGCCGGCGCTGCAGCTCCAGCTGGACAGGCCCGCCTCGAAGCCGGCGTTCTTCGCGTTGTTGACGTCCGCCGCCTGTGCGGTCCCGGCGCCGCCGACCAGGACGAGTCCGGCCGTGAGGGCGCCGGCGAGGGCTCCGCCCGTCAGTCTTCGGGCCCGTGGGGTGCGGTCCACTTGCTGCCTCCGGAGGGGGGAAGGGGTGGGAGGGGAGAGGGGAGGGAGTGCGCGAACGGTGGCCACCGCTTGGAGGTGAAATTTGGTCCAGACCAATTGGGTTGTCAAGACCTCTGGCAGCAACTCGCCCTCGCGAAACCCCGGGAAACCCCTGCGAAGCGCCCGTGAAGCCCCCGCGAAACGCGTGCGACGCGCCTGCGAACAGCCCGCGAACCGCCCGTGAAGCGCCCGCGAAGCCCGTGTGACACGCGCACGAAGAAGGGCCCCCCGCCTCGGCGGAGGGCCCGTGACAGCAGCGTTGCGCGGGGGTCTCAGTCCCCGTCCTGCAAACGGTCCGCGGCGTACCCGGCGACGCACCCCACCACCAGCACCGCGTTGGACAACAGCAGCCCCTCCAGGGCCAGTCGGTCCCACTGCACCACCATGCTCAGCAGCTGCGCCACCACCGGCACCGCGAGCACCGCCGCCAGGTGCTGCGGCGACGACCAGCGGAACGGGTCGCTGTGCACCCGGCCCGCCGCCCACGCCGCCAGCGCCACGCACAGCGCGTTCGGCAGGTGCACCAGCAGCATCCGGCCGCCGAAGGACTCCAGTTCACCGTCCCCGGCCAGGTGGTCGTAGACCAGCGTGGCCTGCGCGTACTCGGTGACCACCAGGGCGACGATGCCGGCCGCCCAGGCCCGCAGCAGCGCGAAGGCCGCGGCCCCGCGCCCGTCCTCCCGCCGGGCGGGCGCCCCCGGGTAGTCGTACCGCGTCATCACCACTCGCCTCCACTCGCCGTCGGCCACTGCCGTCCCTGCCGGGACGTCCTCGCGGGCCCCCTTACAGGACCACCGTGAACAGGAGGACGGCCAGGAACCCGGCCGTCGCGAACGCGCACCCGGCGACCACCAGCGCGTACTGCGCCACCGGCCCCCAGTTCCCACGCCCCGCCACCGTCGCCGTGCGCGCCGGGTCGGCGGGGTCGTACGTCACCGTCACCGGCGTCCCGGCCTTCACCGAGCGCCCCGACAGGTCCTCGAACTCCACCTCGCGGCCCTCGGGGGTCCGGAAGGCGAAGAAGTGCCGCTCCGCGTCGGAGCGGTTGTACGGCTCGGTCTCCACCCGCACGCAGGTGCCCTCGGCCCGCGCGCCGCCGCGCAGCGCGCGCACCACCCGGGCCAGCCTGCGGCCGTAGGAGAAGGTCAGGAAGCCGAACAGGGCGGTCATGCCGCCGAAGAACAGCCAGTCGCCGCCGGGGATCTCCACCGCGCGCCTACTTCACCGTGATCGAGTCGATGATCCGGTCCAGGTCGCCCTCGTCGAGCCTGCCCTTGAGGGCGTCCACCCGTACCGCGTACGACTTCTTCCGGGCGTCCAGGCCCGCGACGATCACGCCGTGGTAGCGGTCGCCCTTCTCGGTGAAGTCGAAGTCGATCCGGCGGGCCTGCACCTTCCCCTTCGTGCCGCCCACCTCGACGTCCTGCTGCTCGCCCAGCGTGGAGCCCAGCGCGATCCCGGCCTCGGCGCCGATCGCCGCCTCCTCCACCGAGTCGGCGTTGGTGAAGCCGATCTGCACGGTGATCATGGAGACGGGCTTGGCGCCCTCCTTCAGGGTGGCCGCCGCCGCGTTGTACTTGCTGCGCTCGCCGGCCGGCTGCTCGGTGAACGACGGCGGCCGGGCCACGTCCACCGACGCCGTCGTCATCGTCGCCCAGCCCTCGGGCACGGTCCCGGTGGCGGAGTCCGAGCCGCAGCCGGCCAGGCCCGCCAGCGCGCAGACGGCCACCAGCCACGGCACGGTCTTCTTGGTGCTCATCAGGTTCGGCTCCTGTTCCCGGGGTCAGTTCGCACAGTAGCTGTAGGGAACATAGCTGCGGCTGTCGCCGTTGGGGGCGCCCAGGAACTGCGCCTTGTCCAGCGTCTCCTCCTTCTTCTCGGTGGACACCGAGAAGCCCAGGCTGAGACCGAGGTTCAGCTCGAACCCGTACTCCGCGGCCTGCGTCTGGCCGGTGTACGTGGTCCTGCTGGACAGGCCCTGGTCGAAGAGCAGCTGTCCGAAGGGGTCGTCCGCGCCCGGGCGCTTGGTGGGGGCGTGGTCGTCGAACATGTACGAGAACGGCATCCCGTACTGCCCGTTGCCGTCCAGCCACTCCTGCGCGACCTTGCGCGCCGCGTCCCCCTCCGCGCCCGGCTTGAGCACGATCGAGTTGGTGACCACCTCGATGCCGGTCGTCTGGTCACTGCCCTTGACGCTGCCGCTGCCGCCGCGCTTGTCGTCGCCCGACTTGCCGTTGTCGCCGCCGACCTTCACGCCGTCCTTGGTGCCGCCCTTCTCCACCGTCCGGGTCATGTCGATGCGCAGCAGCTCGCCGGTCTTCTTGTCGTGGGTGACGGTGATCGTGCCCGTCTGGGTGGTGGAGGCGGAGTAGTCGCCGCTGACCGGACCGGCCTCGTAGCCGACCTTGGTGCCGTACTCGATCGCGGCGCTGTACGTGTACGCCTTGGTGCCCTTGAAGTCGTTGTCGGTCCAGGTGGCCTCGGGCGAGAACTTGAAGTTGCCGCCGAGCGTGGCCGACAGCTTCTTCTCGTCCCCGGCGCCGATCTTCAGGCCGCCCGCCGCGCTGGCCTCCAGGCCGACCTTTCCGTAGCTGATGTGCCGGTTGCCCAGCTTGTCGTTGATCCGGTTGCGCAGCTTCTCCTCCTCGGCCATCGGGCCCTTGCCGAAGAAGTAGAGGATGCTGTTGCCGAGCCCGCCGCCGTTGGCGTTGGACTGCCGGTTGGACAGCTCGTACGTCTTGAGCTTCTCCAGGTCGTCGCGGAAGGACTGGGCCTCCGCCTCGCTGTTGAAGATCCAGGTGTCGCCGTTGGTGACCTTGATGCCGGCGCCCAGCTCCACCTTGTCCGAGCCGAACTTGCCGATCTTCGCGCCCGGCTTCCAGTCCTTCTTGGCCGCGATCGAGGCCGCGTCGGTGAAGGTCATGGTGACCTGCTGGTCGTTGTCGTCGACCTTGCCGTCCCCGTTGACGTCGGTCTTCGCCTTGAACGTCTGCTGCTGGAAGCCGTACTCCTGGCCCCACTCGAAGAACAGGATCTTGGCCTTGGCGCCCGCCTTGTCGGAGATGGACGAGATCTGGCAGAGCGGGGGCTCGAAGTCCGCGTCGGTCTTCCCGCCGGGCTTGGCGGTGGTGCCGCCCCCGGAGCACTGGGCGCCGTCGATCGCACAGAGGATCTTCTGCGTGATGGCGGTGCCGACCCCCAGCCCGCCGACCGCCCCGATGACGGTCGCGACGACCACGACCGTCCCGAGGTACTCGGTGGCTGTCGCGCCCCGGTCCCGTCTCATCAGACGCCCCCCTTGGAACCCCGTACGCCACTCGCACGGGGAATCGGAAGGGGAGCGTACGCAGGTCAGGGGCGCTCTGGCGTGGGTCCCAGGGCCCAACCGGGACCCAAGACGGAGGCGGGCGCCGGGCCCAGTGGAAAACGATCATGAGATTCGCTCATGTCCCCCGGGAAATACAAGAGTTAACCAATGGCGACTTCGTCCAGTTTTGCCGTCGTATCGCACCCGTGTGATCCCGTACTGCGATCTGAAAGGTGTTCTCTGCCTGGTAAGACGTGGATAAAGTGCAGGGGCAGGAGCACGAGCAGAGAAGACTGCGGCCGCCGGGACATCGGCGGCTGGAGCTGAACGGGGAATGACCGTGCCGACCGCCCTCGCTGTGACCAGTCCTGACCTGGTACTCCCACCCACCGACCACCAGACACCCACAGCGGCCCTGCTGGCGTCACCCGACGCCCAGCCCCTGGACGCCGCCCTGGCCGACATGCACGTCCTCCTGGAGCAGCACGGCTACGTCATCGCGCTCTACCCGGCGTCCCTCCCCGTCGCGCACGAGCGCCGCCTGCACACCATCCGCTCCGTGCTGGAGAGCGACCGCATCGCGCTGCTCAAGTCGGACCTCCCGCCGCTCGGCCTCGCCGTCCTGATGCGCCAGCTGCGCCAGCTGTCCGTCTGCGACTTCGGCCCCGGCGTCGTCGCCTCGGCCGCCCGGCTGCTCTCCCACTACGTCTACGCGGGCGCGCTCCTCAACTCCGTCACCAAGCTCGACCGGGTGCCCGTCAGCCTCAAGAGCCACGCCAAGTCCTGGGTGCCCGGCTCCCAGTTCGGCGTCCTCGCCAACCCCGCGCCCCAGCTGGTCAAGATCGGCGCCGGCGACCTGGCGGGACCCGAGTTCGCCACCCAGCTGGTCCTCGCCAAGGGCCCGCTCGCCACCGACTGGGTGACCGAGACGCTCGTACCGGCCTGGCGCTGCCAGGGGACGCAGGAGGTGCCGCTGCCCGTCGACTCGCCCCGCTGGTGGGGGACCCCCAAGATGGTCGAGTTCGCCGCCTTCCTGCCCGACATCTCCGTCGTGTACCAGCTCGTGGCCTCCGTACGCCGGGAACGGTGCACGTGGTGCGGCATCGAACTCATCGGTGACCGCTGCGGCTTCTGCTCCGCCCCGCTCGCACCCCCCGAGAACCAAACGCACGCCGCCGGTGTCCTGAACCACGGAACACCCATGCACCACGGGTCGTAACCGCCCCCGCGGCGGTCCGCCCGGACCGGCTACGGCGTGCCCCGCGCCAGGACCGCGCCGCGCGGCACCCGCTCCGTCAGCAAACGTCTCCCCAACGAGGTCGTCCCGCTCATGAATTCACGCCAGCGTCGCGGCATAATCCTCCTCCTGCTCTCGGTCCTCTGCGCGTTCGCCGCGTTCGTCGGTGTCATCTCGGTGATCAGCGACGTGAATTCGAAGGTCGGGCCCGAGGTGGACGCCTATCGGATCAAGTCGGATATCTCGTCGTACACGGGATTGCAGCCGGCCCAGTTCGAGAAGATCAAAATGCCCAAGCGGTGGCTCTCCAAGAACGCGGTGACCGACCTCTCGATCGTGAACGGCAAGATCGCCGTCACCAACCTGCGGGCCGGCTCGCTCCTCCAGGACGACATGTTCATCACGCGCCCCGCCGTCGGCGCGGGCGAGCAGGAGATCGCCATCATGATCGACGCCGCCACCGGCGTCGCGGGCAAGATCACCCCCGGGGACACCGTCAACATCTTCGCCACCTTCGGCGGCGACAAGGACGGCACCAGGAACGAGTCCCGGATCATCGTCGCCAACGCCAAGGTCATCGACGTCGGCAAGCTCACGGCCCTGGAGCCCAAGCCCGACGACCGCGACCGGGCGGTCACCCAGGCCGTGCCGATCACCTTCGCCCTGAACACCAAGGACGCCCAGCGCGTCGCGTACGCCGAGTCCTTCGCGGCCCACGTCCGCCTCGCCCTGCTCGCCAAGGGCAGCCCCACCACGCTGCGCCCCGGCGAGAGCAAGTACACCCTCGAAGGGGACAAGTGAGGGCATGACCAGAATCCTCCCGGCCGTCGGTGACGCCGACGCCGCCCGCTCCGTCACCACCCTGCTCAGCCAGCTCCCCGAGGCGGAGCCAGCCGGGCCGGTCGGCGACTCGACCTCGCTCATCGACACCCTCGCCCGGCTCGCCGGCGAGTCCATCGACGAACTGCCCGAGGTCGTGCTCGTCCACGAGCGGATCGGCCCGGTCCCCGCGCTCGAACTGATCCGGGAAGTCGCCCTGCGCTTCCCGGCGGTCGGGGTCATCCTGGTCACCGCCGACGCCAGCCCCGGCCTCTACTCGGCCGCCATGGACTCCGGCGCCCGCGGCCTGGTCGGCCTGCCCCTGTCGTACGAGGAACTGGCCCAGCGCGTCCAGGCGGCCGCCGCCTGGTCCGTCGGCGTGCGCCGCCACCTCGGCCAGAGCAGCGACGTCTTCACCGGCCCCGGCGGCACCGTCCTCACCGTCTCCGGCGCCAAGGGCGGCGTCGGCGCCACCACCGCCGCCGTGCAGCTCGCCCTCGCCGCCCGGGCCTCCGGCATGAGCACCGCCCTGGCCGACTTCGACCTCCAGGCCGGCGACGTCGCCTCCTACCTCGACGTGCAGTTCCGCCGCTCCGTCGTCGACCTCGCCGGCATCCAGGACATCTCGCCCCGGGTGCTCCAGGACGCGGTCTTCAGCCACGCCAGCGGCATCGGGCTGCTGCTCGCCCCCGGCGAGGGCGAGCGCGGCGAGGAGGTCACCGACCGGGCCGTGCGCCAGATCGTCAGCGCCCTGCGCAACCGCTACGAGGTCGTGGTCATCGACTGCGGCACCCAGATGACCGGCGCCAACGCCGCCGCCATCGAGATGGCCGACACCACCCTGATGGTCACCACCCCGGACGTGATCGCCGTACGCGCCACCAAGCGCATGGTGCGCCTGTGGGACCGCCTGCAGATCCGCAAGGCGGAGGAGACGGTCACCCTGATCAACCGCTACACCCGCAACACGGAGATCCAGCCGCCCCTGGTCGAGCGGATCACCGGCACGAAGGTCGCCCGCACCGTGGTGCCCGCCAACTTCAAGGAGCTGCAGTCGGCGGTCGACGCGGGCCGCATGCAGGACCTGGAGAGCAAGAGCACCGTCAAGCAGGCCCTGTGGGGCCTGGCGGGCGAACTGGGAATCGTGAAGACGGCAGAGGTCGCCGAGAAGCCGGGCAAGTACCGGGGCGACCGGGGCTCCGTCGGCATCCGGCGCCGCCGCGGCGGCCGCACCGAGGGGGAGAGTTGAGCGATGCGCGTCATCCGTACGCTGCGTACGCGGAAAACCGGCGACCGGGGACAGGTCGCCGTGGAGTTCCTCGGCATGTTCCCGCTGATCGCCGTCACCTGCATCCTGATGTGGCAGTGCGCGCTGCTGGGCTACACGTACGTCCTGGCGGGGAACGCGGCTGACGAGGGGGCGAGGCAGGGGGCGGTGCACGGGGGCGGCGCGTGCGGCGCGGCGGCCAGGGAGGACCTGGACACGTGGCTGGAGGGCTCGGACGTCAGGTGCTCGGGGTACGCCTCGCCGGGTGACAGCTACGACGTCGAGGTCAAGCTGACCGTGCCCGTCCTCTTCCCGGGGACCATCGCCTTCCCCTTCGAGGTCACGGCGCGGGCCAGCTCGGTCGGGGAGGGGTCGACGGCATGGTGAACCGCAAGCGCACCCGCGATCGCGGCCAAGTGGCCCTGGAGTACGCGGGGTTCCTGCCGCTCCTGCTGATCGTCGCGTTCCTCGCCATCCAGCTGGGCGTCGCCGTCTACGCGGTCTCGCAGGCGAACACGGCCGCCCGGGCGGGAGCCCGTGCCGCCACGAGCGACTACGGGCACGGCAACGGGGAGCGCGAGGCGCGGGCGGCGGTCAGCGACTGGCTGCAGGACGACTGGGATGACTGGCGCTACGTCCCAGGGCCGGCCTACCGAGAGTTCACCGCCACCGTCACCCTCAAGATCCCCTCCCTCGTCCCCGGCATCGACGACTGGGGCCACGTCAGCCGCAGCGTCACCATGCCTGCGGGCAACCCCTTCTGACCGCCCCAACCCCCGTACCACCGCGAGGAGTCCACGCCCATGAGTCTGCGGTCACGCATCACCGCCCCCGAGGAGCGCACGGGCGGGCGCGACGACGGTCACCTGGTGGCGACGTACCGCGGCAAGCTCCTCGAGGAGATCGACCTCGCCGAGATGTCCGCGCTCGCGCTCACCGAGCGGCGCGCCCGCCTGGAGCGGGTCCTCGGGCACATCATCAGCCGCGAGGGCCCCGTCCTCTCCGCCACCGAGCGCTCCCAGCTGATCCGCCGGGTGGTCGACGAGGCGCTCGGCCTCGGCGTGCTCGAACCGCTCCTGGAGGACGCGTCCATCACCGAGATCATGGTGAACGGGCCGGACCAGATATTCGTCGAGCGCGGCGGCCGGGTCGAGCTGCTGCCCATGCGGTTCGCCTCCAACGAGCAGCTGATGCAGACCATCGAGCGCATCGTCTCCACCGTCAACCGCCGCGTGGACGAGTCCAATCCGATGGTCGACGCCCGCCTGCCCACCGGCGAGCGCGTCAACGTCATCATCCCGCCGCTCGCCCTGTCCGGCGCCACCCTCACCATCCGGCGCTTCCCCCGGGCCTTCACGCTCCGCGAGATGATCGACTTCGGCTCGCTGGACGACCACATGCTCTACCTGCTGTCGGCGCTGGTGCAGTCCAAGCTGAACATCATCGTCTCCGGCGCGACCGGCACCGGAAAGACCACCCTGCTCAACGCGCTGTCCGGGCTGATCCCCGAGGGCGACCGCGTGATCACCATCGAGGACTCCGCCGAGCTCCAGCTCCAGCAGTCGCACGTGATCCGCCTGGAGTCCCGCCCGCCGAACGTGGAGGGCAAGGGCCAGATCACCATCCGCGACCTGGTCCGCAACTCCCTGCGCATGCGCCCCGACCGCATCATCGTCGGTGAGGTCCGCGGCGGCGAGACCCTGGACATGCTCCAGGCCATGTCCACCGGCCACGACGGCTCGCTCGCCACCGTGCACGCCAACAACGCCGAGGACGCCATCATGCGTCTGCAGACGCTGGCCTCCATGTCCGAGGTGAAGATCCCCTTCGAGGCGCTGCGGGACCAGATCAACAGCGCCATCGACGTGATCGTCCAGCTCACCCGGCACGTCGACGGCTCCCGCAAGATCACCGAGATCGCCATGCTGGACTCGCGCGGCCGGGAGCCCTTCCGGCTCGCCACCGTCGCCCGCTTCGACGCCCAGCCGATGGCCGGGGACGGCCGGGTGCACGGCGCGTTCCGCTACTTCCCCGTCCCGCGCCGCGTCGCCGAACGCCTCTACATGGCCGGCCAGCCCATCCCGCAGGCCTTCGGCGTCGCCGCGCTCGACGAACAGCTCGCCACCCGAGAGGCCAAGTAGGTAGCCCGACATGGACAATCTCGCTCTGCTGACGATAGGCGCCGTGTTCCTCTTCGGCGTGCTCGGTGTCATGGGCGTGCACGCCTGGTCCTCGGGCCGGGCCCAGCGCCAGGCCCTGGTCGACCGGCTGTCGCACACCGGACAGATCGAGGGGTACACCGGGCGCCGGCGCCGCTTCCGCGAGCTGGACCGCAGGCTGCGGCGCACCGCGTTCGGCAAGCGCATCGAGAACCGGCTGGCCGCGACCGGCCTGGACGTCACGCCCGGCGAGTTCTTCGTCTACATGGTCGTGACCGTGCTCGGCCTGTGGTTCGTCGCCCAGGCGGTGCTGGCGTCCTTCTTCGGGCCCATCGCCGGACTGCTCGGCCTGTGGGCGGCCTTCGGCTTCCTCAACTGGCAGCGCAACAAGCGCATCGAGCGGTTCATCAACCAGCTGCCCGAGCTCTCCCGGATCCTCGCCAACGCCACCCAGGCGGGCCTGGCCCTGCGCACCGCGCTCGCCATGGCCGCCGAGGAGCTGGAGGCCCCGGCCGGCGAGGAGCTGGGCCGGGTCGCCAACAAGCTCGCCGTCGGCCACTCGATCGACGACGCGCTGGGCGAGCTGGCCGACCGGCTGCCCTCGCGCGAGCTGGTCGTCCTGGTCACCACGCTGGTGCTGTCCAACCGGGCGGGCGGCACGGTCGTCGGCTCGCTGCGCAACCTCACCGAGACACTGGAGGAGCGCAAGGAGACCCGCCGCGAGGTCCGCACCCAGCTGTCGCAGGTCAACATGACCGCGTACGCCGTCCCCGCGATGGGCCTGGGCGCGCTGCTGCTGCTCGACCGGGTGATGCCCGGCGCCATCGACCGGATGACCGGCTCCTTCATCGGCCAGGCCGCCGTCGTCACCTCCATGGTGCTGTACGGGGTCGGGGTCTTCGTCATCCGCCGTCTGTCCAAGATCGACATCTGAGGGAGGGGAACGGACCATGACGGGACTGCTGCTCGCCCTCGCCCTGGGGCTCTGCGTCTTCGGGGCGTTCTACGGCGTACGGATGTACCGCGCCGACGCCAAGCTGCCCGGCGACCTCGCCGTCGCCCTGGAGGTGGGCGCCACCCGCACCACCGCCGTCGGCTCGGCCGTCGACCGCCTCGGCATGCGGTACGCGCCCGCGGTGCTCAACATGATGGGGCCCGCCCGGGTCAACAAGGTCCGCCGCAGGATCGACCTCGCGGGCAACCCGGGCGGTCTGACCATCGACCGGTACGCGGCCCGGCGCGCCGTCTACGGCGCCCTCGGGCTGCTCGGCGCGTTCGCCATGATCCTGCGCGGCCAGCCCTTCCTCGCCCTGTTCATGATCGCCTTCGGGGTGTTCTGGGTGGAGATCGGCATCTACGCCGCGATCCGCCAGCGCAAGGACCAGATCGAGCGGACCCTGCCCGACTTCCTCGACGTCCTCGCCGTCGTCGTCAGCGCCGGCCTCGGCTTCCGCGAGGCGCTGGAGCGCGTCGCCGACAAGTACGAGGGCCCCTGGGCCGACGAACTGCGCATCACCCTGCGCCAGATGGACATGGGCGTCAGCCGCCGCAAGGCCTTCGACGAGCTGCGCCGCCGCAACAACTCCGAGCAGGTCGCCCAGTTCGTCACCGCCCTCCAGCAGGGCGAGGAGCTCGGCGCCCCGATCGTGGACACCCTGATACAGATCGCCAACGACATGCGCCGCACCGACGCCCAGAACGCCCGGCGCCGGGCCGCCAAGGCCGTGCCCAAGGCGACGCTGACGATCACCTCGATCATGGTCCCGGCCACCATGATCCTGCTCGTCGCCGCCTTCGTCTTCGGCGCCAACGCCGACTTCGGCTCCATCGGGGTCTGACCGTGTCCGAGGAGGGGGAACACCGGTGGCGCTCCAGTTCGGCCGGATAACCGGGGGCCTGGGCAGCGGCTCGCTCGCCAGGGCCGCCGCCAACCCGGAGCACACGCCCACCCTGGCGATCCAGGTCAACGCCCTGCAGGCGCTGTGCCGCCAGGTGTTCGGGTTCCGGCTCGCCATGATCGCGCTGTCCACGCCGCTGGCGCTGGGCTCGGTCCGCCCCGGCCTGCCGGTCTTCCTGGTGGCCTCCGGCGTGCTCGTCACGTTCATGGTCTCGTACCTGCTCTTCCGCGACTGGGAGCGGTTCGGGCCGCTGCTGCTGCGCCACCCCGCGCTGCTCGCGGTGGACGCCCTGTTCGGCGCGCTGCTGCTGATCACCGCGGGCCCCGACAGCACCCTGGGGTACGTCACCATCTGCACCCCGCTGCTGGCCGGGCTCGCGTACGGCTGGCGGGGCGCGGGCGTCTTCGCCGGACTGCAGACCCTGATCCTCTTCGCGGTGTACGCGGCCGGGACCGACCCGGTCGCGATGCTGGGCAACGCCCTGCTGCTGCCCGGGTTCTGCGTGGTCGCGGGCGCCATCGGGGTGACCCTGCGCAACCTGCTGCTGCGCTTCGGCACCGCCAGCCAGGCCCTCACCGAGGCCCAGTCCCGGCTCGCGGTCAACGAGGCGGTCCTCGGCGAACGGGCCCGCCTCGCACGGGAGATGCACGACTCGGTGGCCAAGACCCTGCACGGCCTGGCGCTCGCCGCCGACGGCCTCGCCGGGTCCGCCGACCGGATGGACCCGCTCACCGTCAAGCACCAGGCCGAGCTGGTCGCCCGCGCGGCCCGGCGGGCCGCAGCCGAGTCCCGCGAACTCCTCAGCGACCTGCGCCGCCAGAGCGACCTCCAGGCCAACGGGGTGGACGTCACCGAAGAACTCCAGGCCCGGGTGCAGGACTTCGGCCGCCGCACCGGCATCGACGCGTCCTTCCGGCCCACCGGGACGGGCGCGGTCCCGCTGGTGCCGCACGCCGTCGCCCGGCAGATGCTCACCATCGCCACCGAGGCCATGGAGAACTCCCACCGGCACGCCGGAGCCACCCGGGTCACCGCGGAGGCGGGCATCGTCGACGCCGTACTGCGGGTGAGCGTGCTGGACAACGGCCGGGGCCTGCCGCCCGGCACCAGCCTCGAAGAGCTGCGCCGCTCGGGCCACTTCGGCCTGGTCGGCATGGTCGAGCGGGCGGCCGGCATCGGCGCCCGCATCCGCATCGGCAGGGGCCGCACGGCCTCGGGCACCGAGGTCCGCCTCGACCTGCCCGTGGCGGCGATCCTGCCCGCGGACCCGGCACCGGCCCAGGCGGGGGTGAGCGCCTCACCGCACTGAACCGCACGCCGCTCGCAGTCCCCACCCTCTGAGAGGAGGCCGCCATGCCGGACGAGTTCTCCCGAACCTCGGGACAGCACCACACCGCCCCCCACGTCTCGCAGCACACGTCGTCCCACACCGCCCCGCCGCCTTCGGAACACTCCGCGGCCCGCCCACCCCTGCCCGCGATCCCCCAGCAACCCACCGCCACCCGGCCGTTGCGGGTGGTGGTGGCCGACGACAACCCGGTCGTACGGGCCGGGCTCACCGTGCTCCTGGACGGCCGCGAGGACATCCAGGTGGTCGCGGAGGCCGCGGACGGCCAGCAGGCCCTCCAGGCCGCCCACGCCACCCGCCCCGACGTGATCCTGCTCGACGTGCGGATGCCCGGGGTCGACGGCATCTCCGCGCTGCCGTACCTGGTCCAGGCGGCACCGGTGATGATGCTGACGTACAGCCGCGAGAACGAGATCGTGCAGGAGGCCCTGCGCCTGGGCGCGGGCGGCTACCTGGTCCACGGCGAGTTCACCGCCGACCAGCTGGTCGCGGCGGTGCGCGGGGTCAAGGAGGGCCGCGCCCACTTCACGCCCACGGCGGCGAACGCGCTGCTCGCCCAGTTCCGCGGGGGAACGGGGCAGGCACCAGCGCTGCCGGACGGGCTGGGGAGGGCTTACGGCGTGCCGGTGCACCAGCAAGGCCCGTCTGTGCAGATGCAGCCAGTTCCGGTGCCACCGCAACCGCCCATGAACCCCACCGCCGGGCAGGATTCAAAGAATTTCGGCGAATCCCCTTCGCAAGTGCAACCAGTTGTGGCACAGTCTTTCCAGCGGCAGTGGGCGCACCCGTCCCCGGCCGCGGCACCGTCCCAAGCAGGCGGCGGCGCACGGGACTTCGGGTTGAGTTCGAGGGAGGTGGAGGTGATGGACCTGATCGCGTCGGGCATGAGCAACCAGCAGATCGCCGCCACCTGCTTCATCAGCGAGAAGACCGTGAAGAACCACATCAACCGGATCTTCGCCAAGCTGCACAGCACCAGCCGCAGCGAGGCCATCGCGGTCTGGCTGGGCACGGCCCGCACGGACCACGCCGGGGAGCGGGGTGGCGGCCGTGCGTGACACCACCCCCGCGCCCGTCTCACGGGCCCAACTCCCGGCTTGGGTCCGGGATTGGGCCCTGGGACCCTCTTCTGGGTCCGGTGTCCGGGCGTACGTTTCTCGTGTCGAAAGCGGCACCGGCCAGGAGGAAGCCGGTACCGCGGACAACGACACGAAGACGTACGAGTCGGCCGGCACACGGTCGGCCGAACCCGGAGGGGACCACCATGTCGAACGACACTCTGCTCAAGGCCGCCGTCGAGACCCAGGTCCGCGTCAACGGCTGGAAGAACACCGTGGTCAGCCGCATGACCGACCGCGAGCGCTCGAAGGGTCAGACGGCGCTGGAGTACCTGGGCATCATCATGGTGGTCGTGGTGATCATCGGTGCGATCGTCGGTACGGGCATCGGCGGCAAGATCACCACCAAGATCAACGAGCAGATCGACAAGATCAAGGCCGGCTGAGCCACTTGGCCCTTCGCACGACGCAGGACAGAGGGCAGGCCTTCCCCATCTACGTAGTGATGGTGGCGGGCCTGCTCTTCCTCGCGTTCGCGTTCTTCGCGGTGGGACAGGCATCGGCCGCGCGCAACAGCGCGCAGGGGGCGGCGGACTCCGTGGCACTGGGCGCGGCCCAGGAGGCGCGGGACAACCTGGCGCTCGCCTGGCTGGCCAACGTGGCCGTCCCGACCAATTGGCAGATCATCTTCAACGGGCAGCTGGGGCTTCTCGGTACGGAGTGCCCGGCGGGCGTGCGCTACGGCTACCAGAACGACGCCGACCATGCCGCCTGCGGGGTGGAGCCGGGCTTCCGGCTCGCGTACACCGGCGACGCCTGGAAGGGCATCGGCAAGTCGGTGATCCCGGGCACGGAGCAGAAGCGCTCCCACGCCTTTGCCAAGGCAGAGGTGAAGCCCCTGTGCACCATCCTGCCGAACCCCGACCCGACCATGCCGATCCCCTTGCTGAAGTGCAAGTGGAAGATCTTCGACCCGGGTCACAACCCCACTGATCTGCCCACCGCGAAAGATCTCTTCGACGTCTACTTGGTCGACTGAATAGCGAATGACGAGAAAAGGAACCCCACACATGAGCATGCGGCACATCCTGAAGGCGCGTAGGGGGGCGGCGGCGGTGGTCATGACCGCCACCCTGGCTCTCACGGTGGCCGCGTGCGGCACCGGCCAGCAGAAGGACGAGCCGTCCAAGACGGCCGCACCCAAGCCCGGTGCGTCCGGCGACGGTTCCGGCACGGTCGTGCCCGACACGAGCACGACCCTGGCCACGGTCAAGGGGCCCAAGGACATCGACCTGATCATCAACACGGTGAAGCGCGAGGCAGGCGGCTTCGTCACGGTCAACGGCCAGATGAAGAACAACGGTTCGGCGGCCTTCTACGACATGTCGGCATGGCGCGGCACCGAGAAGGAGGTCATGGGGGGCGGCATCTCCGTCGCGGGCGCGACGCTCGTCGACAAGACGGGCAAGAAGCGCTACTACATCCTCCGTGACACGGAGGGCCGCTGCCTGTGCACCTCGGGCCTGGACAAGATCGACCCGGGCAAGTCGATCCCGGTCTTCTTCCAGTTCCCGGCCCCGCCGGACGCGACCACCGAGGTGGACTTCCAGCTCCCGACGTTCCCTGCCGCCGCCGTCAAGATCTCGGGATGAGGGCGGAGATGACCCTGACCCGCATCCCGTCCACGCGCCTCGCCGTGACCACCGTGGTCGCGACCCTGGTGCTCGCGGGATCCCACGTTCTGGCCGCGACGAACGCGCACGCGGACGAGACGCCCAGCGCGCCTCCCGGCAGCGAGACCTCGGCCTCACCGCCCGTCACCGTCGACCCCAAGGCCGCCGGCCTCAAGATGGTCGACGGGGCCACCCTCGCCCCGCCCAAGGTCCTCGACATCAAGTCCGTCGTCGAGTCCATGGGCGGCGAGGAGCGCCGCGAGGACACCAACTCGGACGTGAAGTTCGCGCTCCAGGCCGAGGTCCTCTTCGGCAAGGACAGCGCCGTGCTGAGCCCGGCCGCCAGCTCCCGGATCCAGGCGATCGCCGACGAGATCAAGAAGCAGGATTCCAAGAAGGTCCGCGTCTTCGGCTTCACCGACAACCTGGGGTCGTCCGAGCACGGCGACGTGCTGTCCAAGCAGCGCGCGGACGCGGTCTACGGCGTGCTGTCCAAGGCGCTGAACAGCGCGGGCGTCACCTACGAGGTGCGGGGTTACGGCGAGCAGTACCCGATCGCCGACAACTCCAACGAAGAGGGCCGCAAGAAGAACCGCCGCGTGGAGGTCTCCTTCCCGCGCGGCGAGAACGCGCCCAAGACCTGACCCGACGGGCCCGACGGGCCTGCCAGGCACGCCAGCCCGTCAACCCGCAGGCCCGACCGACGTCCGGGGCCCGGACCGCCACCGCAGGCGGCCCGGGCCCCGACGCGTACGCCGCACGAGACTCCAATAAGTCCTCACCAGCAGCGAGTTGGGTCCTCGGGCCCATGCTCCCCCCACCCCCCGACAGCTAGTTTCGGTCACATGGCACGTACGGGGGCAGGTACGGGGGCAGGTACCGGGACGATCAGGCGCGTCCGGCGCGGGATGCGGGCCGCGGTGCGCGCCCGTGTGCCGCGTACCGGCGCGCGGCTGCTGGGCCTGCGGGCCGACCGGCGGCGGCGTGACGGCACCCGGGGGCAGGGTGCGCTGGAGTACCTCGGCCTGGTCGCCGTGGTCGTCGCCGTCGTCGGCGCGATCTTCGCCACCGGCATGGGCAGCGCCGTCACCGAAGAGGTCAAGGTCCAGATCTGCAAGATCACCGGTGGCGGCGACTGCGGCGGCGGCTCCGAGGACGTGGCCGAGGGCGGCGACGGGGGAGACGGGGGCGACGGCACGCCCGTCTCGGACCCGGACGCGTCCAAGTCCCCCGAGCAGCAGCGGTACGAGCAGGCGGTCAAGGACCTCCAGGACGCGAAGGACGAGGAGAAGAGCAACACCGACAAGGCCGTCGACGCGGCCAAGGAGCTCGCCAAGATCCTCGCCGACGAACTCGGCATCACCGACGCCTTCGACTGCATCACCAAGGGCGACATGGGCGCCTGTACCGAGACGCTGATCAACATCCTGACGAGTCTGATCGGCGGGGCGGTGGGCAAGCTCGCGGCGAAGTACGGGGCGCCGTGGAAGTGGAAGAAGGCCTACAAGCTCATCCAGGCCATCAAGAAGCACGGCGGTGACCTCTACGACGGCCTGAAGGGGCTGATCAAGAGCCGCAAGAAGGTCAAGGACGCCGAGAAGGCCCTGGAGGACGCCGGGAAGAAGTGGGACCCCGACAAGCCCGGCGACAAGCCCGGCGACAAACCGGGGGACAAGCCCGACGACAAGCCGGATGACAAGCCGGACGACAAGCCCACCGTCTGCACCGTCAGCCACAGCTTCCCGCCCGGCACCCGCGTGCTGCGCGCCGACGGGACCGGCGTGCCGATCGAGTCGGTACGGGCCGGGGACCACGTCCTCGCCAACGACCCGGCCACCGGCCGCCCGGCGGTGCGCGAGGTGACCCGCACGTTCACCACGTACGACGACAAGGACTTCACCACCCTCGGCACCCCGGCCGGCACGGTCACCGCCACCGACACGCACCCCTTCTGGCTGCTCGGACGGCGGGGCTGGGCGGACGCGGGCACGATCGGGCGCGGCGACCTGCTGCGGCTGCCCGGCGGCGGCGCGGCGCCGGTCACCTCCGTGTGGCGCTTCACCCAGCGGCAGGTCACGCACGACCTGGAGGTCGACGGGCTGCACTCGTACTACGTGGGCGTCGGCGGGGCGTTCGCGCTGGTGCACAACAACGAGTGCGAGTTCGAGGTGGACCCGGGCGTCAAGGGTCCCGCCGCGGGCAAGACGCTCAAGCCGCCGAACAAACGCCACACCATCGCGGGCTCCAAGAGCGGCCAGGTCAACGAGAAGAACACGGTCATCCTGCGCGGCAACGAGAAGGCCGTGGAGGACGACGTGAAGGGCATCGCGGAGGGCCGCGCCAAGCTCCTCGACGACGGCAACACGTACGAGATCAACGGGCGCCGCTACCGTGTGGAGGACAGCGGACGCACCTTCCCGGTCTCGGGCCAGGGGCTGGTGGAGATGGACCGGGTCGAGTACGCGGCGCTCCAGCAGATCGCCAAGGCCAACGGGGACCTCTCCAAGGTCAAGGCGTTCCAGTTCGACCCGAAGTTCAAGGACAACCCGGCGGCCGTGGAGAAGGCCCGGCAGGTGTACGAGGGGACCTACAAGTGACCGGACCGACAGGCGCGGTGGCGGGACGGGCGTGAGGCGCGAGTGATGTACAACTTCCTGACCGTCGACCGGCCCGCCCCCGCCCCGTCGAGGAAGGGCCGCCACTGCGCCTCCCGCTCCGGCGGGTACGCCGTGCGGAACGCGTGATGCTCGGCCAGTACCTCCAGCCACGTCCGTCCG
>NZ_JBEOYE010000116.1:0-25633 GCF_040296945.1 Streptomyces sp. NPDC001941
AGGCCACCATCCACTGGAACCCCACCAAGGGCACCTGGATCACCAACAACTGACGCGACCGGGCCCCGCGGGGCGCCCGCCGACCACGGGTCGGCGGGCGCCCCGCCGCTTGTCCGTCGCGGCGGTGCTTTGGCATCCTTCGACGCCGCGACGACGACGGAGGCGGCATGGCGAGCATGGCGGGCACGGCGGATGAGTCGGGCGGCGAGCCGCACGAAGAGCTGTTCGTACGGTTCCAGAGCACCGAGCGGGCCCCGCGCGGGCACTTCCCCGGCGTCTTCGCACTGGCCAACGGCCTGGCGCGGGAGGGGCGGCTGAGCCCGGAGGAGTACCGGTTCTGGCGGGCCGCCAACGACTGGTACGACGCGAGCTACCCCGACCCCTCCCGCACCGACCCCACGGTCTACGACCACGCGCTGAACCCGGGCGCCACGGCCTGGTTCAAGTCCACGGCGGTGCACCTGCTCGACCGGGTGCCCGGCTACCTCGACCTGCTGGCCGCGCACGGCGTGGCGTGCGAGCGCGTGGAGTCGGCCGCACCCGGTCGGGTCGTCTACGAGGACGACGTGCAGGTCGTGGTGGTGCCGTGGGGCGAGGGTGCGTGCGCCGGTGGGAATGCGGGCGTCGGCAGTGGGTACGGCACCTCCCGTACGCGTGCCGCGGATGCGGGCACGGAAGCCGCAGGGGAACGAGGGTGTCGCAAGTGATTCGAAAGCTGCAGGCCGTGGCGCTGGACTGCGACGATCCCGTACGCCTCGCACGGTTCTACGCGGACCTGCTGGGCGGCCGGGTGGTCGAGGACCCGGACGAACCGCAGTGGCTGGAGGTGCACGGGTTCGAGGGGACGCCGATCGCGTGCCAGCGCGCCGACGGCTACCGCCCGCCGGTCTGGCCCGGCCAGGAGCGCCCGCAGCAGGTGCACCTGGACTTCGACGTGGACGACCTCGACGCGGAGGAGAAGAGGGCCCTGGCGCTTGGCGCGACGCTGCTGGAGCGCACGGACGAGGTCCGCCCCGGCGCCAACTGGCGCGTGTACGCGGACCCGGCCGGGCATCCGTTCTGCCTGTGCCTGCACTAGGGACCGAGCGCGCTTCGTCGCAGGAAGGCTTCGAAGCCGCTTCCCTGCACGCCTACCGCCCATAAATGTCTTCTATGGGTCGATAAGTCGGAGGGGTCTACAGAGAGGTGCGTGCTTCAACAAGGGTCGAAGTCCTGGTCACCCCTGAAGCACCTCTCAAGAATCGGCACCTACGTGAACCACAAGCGCATGGCAGTTCTGGCGGCCGTTGCCGCCGTCACCCCGACCGTGCTGGCAGCGGCGCCGGCACCGGCCGCAGAGGCCCGCCCGACGGCACCGTCCCTGCACGTACCCGCCCCCGGCCCGCTGCCCGACCCCCTCACCCGCGCCGGCACGGCCAGCGCCGGGTCGCGGCCGGCTGCCGATCCGCGCCGGCAGATGACCTCCGACGTCCGGGAGGTCCCGGACACCTTCGAAGCGGGCGGCGACTGGGGAGAGTTCGCCCTCGTCCTCGGCAACCTCACCGACCACGACCTGCGCGACTACAACGTGAACCTCGCGGTGGACACCGTCCACCCGGCCCCGCGCCTGACGCTGGAGCACATGCGGGTCCAGCTGCGGCTGGACGGCACGTGGGTCGACGCCCCTCTTGAACAGCCGAACCGCGACGGGAACGTGGACGCGGCGCTGCCCCTTGACCGGGTCGTACTGCCGCCGGGGGAAACCACCTTCCGGGTACGCATCAGGTTCACGGCCGACACCCCGTTGACGTTCTTCATCCTCGGCCCCGCCCCCGACAGCCAGCACGCGCCCGACCCGGTCGGCAACTGGGTGGAGTCCGAAATCGTACGGCCCCGCGTGCCGGATCCGGACCCCGAACCGCACCCCGACCCCACACCCGATCCGACCCTCCCCACGCAGCCCCCTTCCCCCGGCCCGTCCCCGTCGCCCAGTGCGGCGCCCGCTCCGGAAACCACTCCCCCCACCGCGCGCCCCGCTGACCCCCGCCCGACCGAAGCAGGACTCGTGGCCGCATCGGAGGACGACCCGGAAGGCCCCGCCCCCACCGGCCGGCTCGCCCACTCCGGCAGCGACGCCGCCGTGACGTGGACCCTCACCGGCGCGGGCGTACTCCTCGTCCTGGGCACCACGCTCGTCGTCGTCCACCGCACCCGCAGCAACCGGAGCAGCCGCCCGACGGAGTCCTGACAGGAGGCCGGCTAGAGGACCTCCACCAGCCCGTCCGACTCCCCCACCGCGTCGAACTCCCGCGCCAGGCCCGTCTCGTGGAGGCGGGCGAAGGGGGTGAAGGGGATGCCGTACTCCGATTCGCCGCGGTCGAAGTTCCAGCTCTTGTGCGCCTGGAAGCGGTACCGCGCCCGGTGCGGTGTGCCGTCCCCCGCGACCTCGACCGTGCCCGTCAGGCGGTACTGGAAGCCGCGCAGCGCCAGCCACAGGTCCGGGTCGTCCTGGCGGGAGACCGTCACGCCCCTCCAGCGGCTGTCCGCCGGGTAGCTGCCGTGCGGGAGGGCGGACGCCTCCGCACGCCAGCCCGCGAGCTGCTCGGCGACTCGGTCCCGTACGGGTGCGAGCGCCAGCAGCGCGCGGGCGTCGAGGCGGAACGGGGCCCCGTCCGCGCGCAGGTAGTGCCGCAGCGCGGCCGCCGCCGTGCGCAGTCCGAGCAGGGACCACAGCGGCGGCAGCGCCCGGCAGGCGAGCCGCAGCAGGCGGTCCCCGGGCCGGGGCGCCCGCGAGGCGTGGGGCGCGTTGCCGTTGGGCAGGTCGGGGCTCTCGCGGCCACCGCTGCCGCCGATCACCGCCGCGGTTCCTTCAGCCATACGGTGACGCTAGGGGAGCTCCCGCGCCCCCGCCCGCCGGTGTGCTCCGATCGGCCCCTCAGCCGGGCGAGCCCACCGCGCACACCCTGATCGGCCGGGCCGTCGCCGGGTCCAGGGCGTTGCGGACCAGGTGCCAGACGTTGAGGTCGTAGGCCTCGCCGATGTGGCCGACCGGGTCGAGGGGGCAGGAGTCCTGGACGTACACGTTGTGCACGCCCGGCTCGCGGACGAAGGCGGTCTCCGTCGGGGTGACGAGCTCGTCGTAGCGCGAGGTGATGACCGTGTACGCGATGCCGGGCTGCGCGACCGGCCCGTTGTTGAGGGCGACGATCGCGGGGCCGCCAGGGAACTCGTCGGACAGGACGGGGAAGCCCAGCTTCGCGGCGATCGCGTCCAGGGCGCCCCGGCCGAGCAGCTTGTCGCCGAGCGTGACCAGGCCCGCGGCGTCGGTGCCGTGGGTGGGCGGGGCGATGGCGACGACCCGCCCGATGGACTTCTGGATGCCCTGCATCTTGGCCAGGTAGAGCGCCTGGAGCCCGCCCTCGGAGTGGCCGACGACGCTGACCCGCGCGGCTCCGGTGGCCGCGCGGACCCGCTCCACGTACTCCTTGATCTCGACGTTCGACTCGGCGACCGGCCGCAGCCCGCCCACCAGCGGGAACTCGGGGTACTCGCCGTAGGTGTCCGCGAAGGTGCAGTAGCCGCGGGCCGCGAGGTCGGCCTGGAGGAAGTTGAGGTCCTCGTACCAGGTCGCGAACGTGCCGTGCAGCAGCACGACGGGTTCCGGGTGCGCCGCGCTGGGGCGGCAGCCGAAGTCGTTGATCCCGCCGGCGCCCCGGGAGGCGGAGGGGGAGGCGGCTTGGGCGGAGGGCACGAGGCCGACGGCGAGGGCCAGGGCCAGTCCGGTGGCCGAGAGCCACCGTCGGGTGCGGGTCGAGCGGGACGTGCGCGCCATGGGAGGTCCCTTTCCGGCAGGCCGGCGGTTCACTGGTGCGTACAGGGTGCTCCGTGGTGCGGGCGGTGTCCCTTGGCCGGATGCGCAGAAAGCTTCCGCTCGCGTTTGTGCACGGTGACAATGCCCGGATGGATGCCGGGGCCGCGGTCGGCGCGGTGGAGCGGGAGGAACGCGCGGCGGTGTGCGCGGTGCTGCGGGCGCGCGCCGGGGAGGTGGCGGCGGCGATGGCCGCGCGGTGCGCCGAGGAGATCCCGGCCTACCGGAGCCTGCCCGCCGGGATCCGCAGCGACGAACTGGGCGCCAACGTGCGCAGGGTGCTCGAACTGTTCGTCACGCTGGTCGCGGAGGACCGTCCCGCGACGGACGAGGAGCTGGCGGGTCCGGTCGCCTGGGGCGCCGAGCGCGCCCGGGACGGGGTGCCGCTGGCGGACGTCCTGCGGGTGTACCCGCTGGCGGCGCGCGAGGCGTGGCGGGCGATGACAGCGGACGCGGGGCTGGACGGCCGGGTCCTGGTGGAGGACCTGCTGGTGCTGCTCGGCGCGGTGATGCCGCGGGTCGCCGAGGGGTACCTGCGGGAGCGGTCGGCCCTGGACGTGGAGCGCCGGGCGGACCGGGAGGCCGTGGCGGCGGCGCTGCTGTCGGGGCGGGCGCCGCGCCGCTCCACGCAGGGGCACGACCTGGTGCTGGCCGACGCCTACGAGGTGCTGGTGTTCCGGCTGCCGGAGCCCGCCTCCGGGCACCCCCCGACCCGGGTGTACCGGGCGCTGCGGCTGGAGCTGGACCGCCTGGGCGTGCCCGCGACGGTACGGGACGGGGGCGGGGTGTTGTTCCTGCCGCGCCCGTCGGGGCGGGAGGACGGGCGGGACCGCGCACTGCCCGCCCGTCCGCCCGCCCCGACGGCCCGGCACGCCCTCGACCGGCTCGACGCGGTGACGGGCCTCGCCTGCACGGCGGCGGTGTCGCCCGCCGTCGGGCACGCGGCGGTGCCGGAGGCGTACGAGGAGGCCGGGGAGGTCCTGGCGCTGTGCCGGGCGCTCGAACGGCCCGCCGGGCTCTACCGGTTGGCGGACCTGGCGATCGAGTACCAGCTGGCCCGGCCGAGCCCGGCGCGCGACGCGCTGGTCCGCACGCTGGACGGGCTGCGCGGGCATCCGCACCTGCTCGACACGCTGCGGACGTTCCTGGCGGCGGGCTGTCACCGGGCGGAGGCGGCGGCCCGTCTGACGGTGCACCGCAACACGCTCACGTACCGCCTACACCGTGTCGAGGTGCTGACCGGTCAGGACCCCACGCACCCGGACGCGGCGCGCCTGCTGGCGGCGGCGGTGACGGCGTACGACATCGTGCGCGCGGCCGACGGGACGTGATCCCCGGGGGCGGGCGGGGGCGGACGGTGAGGTGTGGTCCGGGCGGGCGACCTGCGGGTGTGCCCCGGCCGAACTCCGGGCGAACTCGTTCGAAGATCGGGGTACCCACCAGTAGTTACCAGGCGTAACATCGGGCGGCGTCACCGAGTCAGACCGCACGTGTGCCCCTCCCCCACCCTTCGGAGCCCGCATGCCTGAGCACGGAAACACCCGACGAGACGTCCTGCGCGCGGGAGCGGCGGCCGCCGCCGGCCTCGGGGCGCTGGGGGTCGCGGGTGCGGCGCCCGCGTCCGCCGTACCCGCCGCCGCCCCCGCACCCGCCCCCGCTCCGGCGGGCGCGGCGGACACCGGCCGCTACCTCGTGGGACGGGGCCTGGGCGACGCCACGGGCGAGGTCGCCGAGGTCGGCATGATGGGGTACGGCCGCTTCGACCAGCAGGCGGAGGGGTTGCACACGCGGCTGCGGGCCCGCGCGTTCATCGTCGTGGACACCGCGACCGGTGAGCGGGTGGCCCTGGTGGTGACCGACACGGCCATGATCTTCGAGAGCCAGCACCAGGAGGTGCTGCGCCGCCTGAAGCAGCGCCACGGCGACCTCTACACGATGCGCAACGTGATGCTCACCGCCACCCACACGCACGGCGCGCCCGGCGGCTGTTCGCACCACCTGCTCTACAACCTCACCACCTTCGGCTTCCACCGCAAGACGTTCGAGGCGGTCGTCGACGGGATCGTCGAGGCGGTCGACCGCGCCCACGCGGACCTGGCCCCCTCCGAACTCGTCCTCACCCACGCCGAGTTGACTGACGCCAGCGCCAATCGCTCGCGCCCCGCCTTCGAGCGCAACAAGGCCGACGTGAAGGCGCGGTTCCCGGACGCCGTCGACCCGCAGACCACGCTGCTGCGCGTGGAGCGCGACGGCCGGGCGGTCGGCGCGATCAACTGGTTCGCCACGCACGGCACGAGCATGTCCGGCGACAACCGCCTGATCACCGCCGACAACAAGGGCTACGCGGCCTACCACTGGGAGCGCGAGGTCGCCGCCGGTGACTACCGTACGCCCGGGAGCCTGCCGTTCGTCGCGGCGTTCGCGCAGACCAACGCCGGTGACATGTCCCCCAACCTGGACCTGAAGCCGCCGACGACCCCGGCGGACTTCGCGGGCGCCCACGCCAGCGGGCTGCGGCAGTACGAGGCGGCGGCCCGGCAACTCGACGACCGGGGGCGGTCGTTGACGGGCCCGGTGGACGCGCGCCTGGTCTACGTCGACCTGTCGGACGTCACCGTGGGCCCCGAGTTCACCGGCGACGGTGCCACGCACCGCACGTCGAAGCCGTGCATCGGCGCGTCGATGGCCGCGGGCAGCCTGGAGGACGGCCCGGCCTTCCCCGGCTTCACCGAGGGCGAGAACCCGTTCTGGGACGCCATCTCCAACTCGGTCATCTACACCGTGTCGCCCGAGCTCAAGGCCGCGCAGGCGCCCAAGGACGTGTTCGTGCCGGTCGGCGCGATGAACGCGCTGATGCCGTGGGTGCAGGAGCGCGTCCCGGTCCAGCTGGTGCGCCTGGGCGGCCTGTACCTGATCGGCATCCCCGGCGAGGTGACGATCGGCGCGGGCCTGCGGCTGCGCCGCACGGTCGCCGACATCGTGGGGGCGGACCTGCGCGACGTCCTGGTGGCCGGGTACGCGAACTCGTACTTCCACTACCTGACGACGCCCGAGGAGTACGACAGCCAGCAGTACGAGGGCGGCAGCACCCTCTTCGGCCGGTGGCAGCTGCCCGCGCTCCAGCAGACGGCGGCCCGCCTGGCGACCTCGCTGCGCGACGGCACGTCCCTGCCGCTCGGCCCCGTCTCGCCCGACATCTCCGACCGCGCGCTGGCGCTCCAGCCGGGGGTGGTGATGGACGCGCCGCCGATCGGCCGCGCCTTCGGCGACGTACTCACCCAGCCGCGCGAGGGCTACGGGCGCGGGCAGCGGGTCACGGCCGTGTTCGTGGGCGCGCACCCGTCAAACGACCTGCACCGGGGCGGCAGTTACCTGGCGGTGGAGCGCCGGACGGCCGACGGCGCCTGGGTCCAGGTGGCGGACGACGCCGACTGGTCGACGACGTTCCGCTGGGCCCGCGAGGGCGTCGCCGCCTCGAAGGTGACGATCACCTGGGACGTCCCGGCCGACGCGGAGGCGGGCAGCTACCGCGTCCGCTACACGGGCGACGCGCGCCCGCTTGTGGGGAAGGTCCGCGCGATCGGCGGGACGACCAGGGAGTTCGCGGTGCGCGCGTGAGGCGAGGGTTCCGGGCGGGCGCCGACCCCGCCCGGAATCCGTTGCTCCGCATAGTGAACCAAATCGCCCGAATCAGTGTCCTTGATCCTAAAGGTTCACCCTTTGAGGAGACAGGTCACCTTGAGCCCCATAACAACCCCCTTGGCAACCACGTGTTCCCGGCGCGGCATCCTCGCCCTCGGAGGCGGCGCCGCCCTGCTCACCGCCCTGCCCGGGACCGCGCTCGCCGCCCCCGCCCGCGCCACCGACGAGGTCACGCGCCGGCTGCGGGAGCTGGAGCGGCAGCACTCCGCGCGCCTGGGCGTGTACGCGTACGACACCGCCACCGGACGCACCGTGGCCCACCGCGCGCGCGAACGCTTCCCGCTCTGCTCCGTCTTCAAGACCCTGGCCGCCGCCGCGGTGCTGCGCGACCTCGACCGCGACGGACGGTTCCTGGCCCGGCGCATCCGGTACGCCGAGAAGGACGTCACCGACTCCGGCTACGCGCCGGTCACCGGGAAGCCGGAGAACCTCGCGGCCGGGATGACCGTCGCCGAGCTCTGCGCCGCCACGATCGCGTACAGCGACAACGCCGCAGGCAACCTGCTGCTGCGCGAGCTGGGCGGGCCGACGGCCATCACCCGCTTCGCCCGCTCACTCGGGGACCGGACCACCCGGCTCGACCGGTGGGAGCCAGGGCTCAACTCCGCAGAGCCCTGGCGCGAGACGGACACCACGAGCTCGGACGCCATCGGGCGGACGTACGCCCGCCTGGTGCTCGGCGACGCGCTCGTGGCGAAGGACCGCCGGCGGCTCACCGACTGGATGCTGGCCAACACCACCGGCGGCGAGAAGCTCCGGGCCGGACTCCCCTCGGGGTGGCGGGTCGCGGACAAGACCGGCGGCGGCAAGTACGGGACCAACCACGACGTGGGCGTCGTCTGGCCGCCGGGCCGCGCACCCCTTCTGATGGCGGTGCTCACCACGCGGTACGAGCCCGACGCCTCGCCCGACAACCCCCTGGTCGCGAAGACGGCGACGCTGCTCGCACAGGCGCTGTCCTGACTCCTCGCGCAGGCGCTTTCCTGAGCCGTGTCGCGCGACTTACGGCGTGAGTTTCTGCTTGCCTTCCAGAATGGCGATCGCCCAGGCGGTCTTCTCGCTGTCGGGGGAAACCGTCAATTTCTGCTCGGCCCCCTTTTCGATGAAGATGTGACCGATGGCGACTGAGCCGCCGCACGTGACGCGAACGGGGTCCTTCGACCCGTCCCGAAGGGAAAGAACACCCTTCCCGCCGCAGCGCACGTGGACGGTGTAGACGTCCTTCTTGGAAAGGAAGGGGGCGATTCTCTTGGTGCCCGATCCGGTGGTTTCCGGGACCAGGTAATCGGCCTTCTTCGGCAGCTTAAGATCGAGGGACTTGCTTCCGGAAGAAGTCGTGGCGGTCGGCTTGGCGTCGGCCTCTATTCCGGCCTCCGCACTTCCGGACGCGCATGCCGAAAGGAACAGGGACGAGGCCAGCAGTACGGGGACGGCGAATGCAACTCTGCGCATGGGAGTTCTCCTCAAAGTACGCGCCCCGGACTCCCTTGGGTCGTCCGGGGCGCTGTCGTGCACGAGTCTGGTCAGCCGTTGATGACCCAGCCCTCACGGTAGGGGGCCCAGACGTTCAGGTACTGCTTGTTGCTGATGGTGCAGTTGCTGTTGACGCGGGCCATGTAGCCGTACACCTTCTCCAGCTTGATGCCGTATTCGCCGTACACGGTCCTGCCCGCCCTGACCGAGCCGTTGGCTTCGACTCCCAGATCGGAGGTCCAGGACTTCTTGGCCGCGGCGGTGACTTCGGTCTTGATCTTCCCCAGCCACAGGACCTTGGCCTCACCGCTCAGGCTGACGGAGCCGCCGATCTCGGACGTACCGGACCTCTTCGTGGTGAACTTCCAGTCCATGGCGGTCTTGCGGTTGTTCTGGACGAAGGTGCTGTACTTGACGGACATGGTGTTCGCCAGGTTCCTGGTGATGCGCACGAAGTTGTAGGGACTGCCGCAGTACTGCCCGGTGGGCGAGGAGAGGTCCTCGACGCCGGTGAGGGGCTCGTCGGGGAGCTCGGGACCGTCCGCCTCGCCGGGCAGGGCGAGGTCCTCGTTCAGTTCGTCGAGGGACTCGACGCCGTTGAGGACCTCGCCCCCTCCGGACGGGGCGTCGCCGATCTCGCCGGGCGTGATCGTCGAGCCCTCCGCGATCACCGGCGCGTCGATCGGAGTGTCCGCGAGCGCCGGCGAGGCCGCGCCTCCGATGATCAGGATGCTGACCGCGCCGGCCGCGACTGCAGTGCGAATGGACATGAGGGTTCCCCCCTGCGATGACGCGTTCCCCACTGGAACTGCGTCCTGAAAAGAATTCTGGCACGGAATGGGACCCGGAGCTAATAAAACTTAATTTCTTGAGCTAGATCTGAGCTTCTTCGAATTGCCCAAATAGACAACGTTGTCTTTCGCGGAATGGAAAAGACGACTCTTCCGCATTCGCAAATCGAGTCGCCTTTTCCCTTTTACCGCACGCGAAATCGAGTCAGAAGATAAGGGTCCAGCCATTCAGAGTGCCGGTTGATCCCTCGGACGTGTCATCCACCCTGAGATTCCAGGTCCCGGACGCCGGTGCCGTACCGGCATCCACCGTATAGATCCGCTGAAGGGTGCCGCCGGACTCCGACATGGAATCCTTCTTGAGCGGGAGCAGCTTCCCGTTCGGATCGACGAGGTCGAGGTTCAGGTCGCCGAGCCACCCGTGCGTGATGTCGACGTACACCTTGAGCTCCCTGGACGCGTTGCCCGCGATCCCGCCGACCGTGATCGGCGAGCGCACGAAGTTGAAGTCGGGCAGGGCGACCTCGGGCTGGCTCTCGTACGACGGGAAGGTCAGCGACCACCCGTTGAGGGAGCCGACGGCGCCGGCCGAGGTGTCCTGGACCCGCAGCGTCCAGGTCCCGTTCGCGGGAGAGGTACGGGCGTCGATCGTGTAGGTGCCGCTGACCTGCGAGTCCGTTTCCGAAGTGGACTTGACGCGGTAGGGCGTCCCGTCCGGAGCGATCAGGTCGACCTTCAGGTCCCCGGACCACTCGTGGACGGCGTCCAGCTGCACCTGCAGCGCCCCGGACGCCTTGCCGGGCCAGCCGGCCACCGTGATGTCCGAGTCGAGCGTGCCGGCGTCGGGGATCGCGACGGTTCCCTTCTTCACGAACGGATTCGGGATCAGCGACCAGTCCCTGAGCGTGCCGACACCGCCCTTGGAACGGTCCTCCACCTGCAGTTTCCACGTGCCGGCGGCGGGTGAGGCACTGGCGTCGACGGTGTACGTCGCACTCAGCGCACCGCCCGTCTGGCTTCCTCCCGTCGCCTTGAGGGGGTAGGACTTGCCGTCCGGGGCGATCAGGTCGATCTTCACCTCGGGGTGCCAGTCGTGCTTCAGGTTGACGCGCACCTGCAGCGACTTGGACGCCTTGCCCGCCACGTCGGTGAGGGTCACCGGCGACTGCACGATCCCGGGGTCGGGGATGGCGTAGACCGTGGAATTGCCGATGTGCGACGACCTCGGCTTGGGATCCGGCGTGGGCGGCGGTGTCGGCTCGGCCCCGCCCAGCGCCTTGCCGATGTCCAGGCGCGGGGTGGTCACGCTCCCGTCGACGACGGGGCGGCCGGTCGACTTGAGCAACTGCTCGAGTTCGGTGACGGGCTTGGTCGGATAGGCCTGCCGCAGGACGGCGAGGGCGCCGGCCACGTGGGGCGCGGCCATCGAGGTGCCGCTCTTGGCCGCGTACGCTCCCTTGCGCACCGAGGAGACGATCTCGTTGCCCGGTGCGAACAGGTCGAGCAGGGCACCGCGGTTGGAGAAGTCGGAGACCGTGTCGCCGTAGGTCGAGGAACCGACGGTGACGGCGCTGGGGACGCAGGCGGGGCTGTTGACCCTGTTGACGAAGCCGTTGTTGCCCGCTGCGACGACGGTGGCGACCCCGGCCTCGAGCAAGGCGTCGATCATGGGCTTGCGCACGTCGGATCCGCAGGCCGAGCTGTACTGCCCGCCCCCGAGGCTGAGGTTCGCGGCGATCACCGGGGTTCCGGCCTGCCGCAGTTGCAGGACTTTCTCCAGTGCCGCGACCTGGGCGCTGGTGAAGCTCTTCACGCAGGGCGTGTTGCCCTCACCGCAGTAGTCGGGGGAATCCAGTTTGCTGAACACCTGGATCGCGATCACGTCGGCGTCCGGGGCGACGCCCGAGACGGGAGCCGTGGCGATGCCGGTTCCGTCGCCGGCCGCGATGCCCGCCACGTGCGTTCCGTGCTCGCACTCGGTGATGGTGGCGCACGGGCCGGCCTCGGAGTCGGCCGTGCCCGGCCCCTCCTCGGCCGCCGTCCCCCGCGGGCACAGGCTGGTGGCGGAGTAGGCGGGGTCGACCGGCGAGAAGCAGGCCTCGGAGACCACGCGCCCCTGGAGGAACGGGTGTTTCACCGCCACACCGGTGTCGATGACGGCGATCGCGCTGCCCTTGCCCGTCCTGCCCGCCTTGATGGCCCGGTCGCCGCCGACGAAGGGCACGCTGGTGTCCAGCGTGGGGTCGGAGAGGGTGTCCTCCGTCACGCTCAGCACGCCGGGCCTGGCGGCCAGCGCGTCGAGGCCGCCCTTGGTGACCTGCAGCGTGACCAGCGGCAGCTTCTGGAACTTCTGCATCGTCGTGCCGGCGGAGGACGCGCCGGAGAGGTCCGCGCGCTCTTCCGTCACGACGTTGACGCGCACCGTCCCCTTCTTGGCCGCGACGCCGTAGAGCGACGGGTCGACCGGACCGCTGGTCGCGGGAGCTGACGGGGCGTCGGGCGGAGGCGTGCCGGCGGCCGCCGGCGCCGCCCCTATGGCCAGGGCCATCACCGCGGTCGCCACCACGGTCCATATCGGTCTGTTCATTTCGCTCCTGTGGAAGTGGACGGGCGCAGCCGGCCCGTTGAAGTCGCACCGTCGGGGCTCGCGCCCGTGGTGCTCACGTGCGTCCGCTCGTCCGGCGCCTCGGCGGCGTGCTCCGCGGCCGCGTCGGGAGGTGGGCGGTGGCGGTGTCGGTGGCCTTCCCGGCGCGAACCGGCCGTGCGGCCGGGAGGGTGCCGGTCAACGCAGGATCCCTTCGAGGTACTCGCCGCCCAGTCGTGCGACCGCGGCCGTGTCGAGTTGGTGCAGTACGTAGCGGCCGCGGCGGCGCGTGGTGAGGAGTTCCGCCTTCTTCAGGGTGCTGAGGTGGCGTGAGGTCTCCGGGGCGGTCAGGCCGAGGAGGGAGGCCAGTTCCGCGGTGGAGTGCGCGGTACGGGCCAGGTGGCGGCACAGGACCATCCGCACCGGATGGGCCAGGGCCTGCAGCCGCTCCTGCACCAGGCGCACGGGAGCCGGGGGCGTCAACTGCGGTGTGCTGAGCGGGTAGTGGACGACCGGACGCCAGCCCGGTGCGGTGAGCACCATGAGGTGGGGCCAGCCGAACGTGGTGGGCATGAGGGTCAGTCCCGCGCCGACGTCGGGGTCGACGGCGGTGGTGCGGTCCTCGACGAGCTTGTCGATCCGTATCCGGGTGCCGTCCTCGTCCACGGACAGGGCCTTGGACGCCGCGCGCAGGGCTTCCGCGGCGCCGTGGCGGTGCAGCAGGTCCTGCTTGTGCCGGGCGTCAGCGGCCAGCGGGGCGCGCACGCGCTCCCACGTGACGTCGAAGAACGCTTCGCCGCAGTCCTCGAAGAGGCGGCGCAGCCAGATCCTGACCTGCCCGGGTTCGGTCAGCAGGCGGTGGGTGAAGGCGAGTTGGCGGGGGCCGTGCGCCGCCGCGAGCTCCAGGGAACGCCGCCGGAGCGTGGCGTCCGCCAGCGGGGAGGCCTCCTCGCCCTGCGGCAGGTGCGGCAGCGCGGCGAACTCCAGGGCGGCACTCGCGAAGCGCTCGTCGTCGAGGCGGTCCAGCAGGTCCAGTTCCTGCGCGAGGGTCGCACCGGGCCTGGCCGGGCCCTTGTTGATTCCCGCGAACGGCTGGAAGACGTCCGCGTACGCCCGCCGCCACAGGAAGTCGGCTTCGCCCAGTCTCCCCGCGAGCTCTGCCTCCAGACCTGCCGTGGTGGCCGTGGTCCATCCGTCCAGCCCGGGGTGGTGGTTCGCCCCGGCCAGGACGTGCAGGGCCATCCCCAGCTCGGCCAGCGGGGAGATCGCGAAGTCGATCTGCTCCACGGGCAGGCCGGTGATGTCGATGGCGATGGTCATGGCGCCATCCTGGGCGTAACGATCTACGCCTGCGCCGATGTTTGACGAGGAAGATCAATCCACCCGCCGGAAATGCCGGATCTGGTCGGTCTTGTCGGAAACCGGGCGAGCCAGGGTCAGGATCGCCCGGGCCGACCCCGAGGGCCCGTCAGGCGCTGACCGAGCGCCAGATGCGGTCCGGGAGCGCGTCGGCGGCCCGTTCGAGGTCGACGTCGCCGATGGAAAGCCAGCGGCGGGCGACGCCGACGACCGGGCCCAGGATCAGCGACTCCAGCAACGGCGAGGGCAGGTCGACGAGTTCGCCGGCCTCGATGCGGTCGCGCAGCCACTGGGCGACCGGCGGCATCCGGGCCTCCTGGAAATCCCGTACCACCTGGGGGCGCGTCATCACCTCGCGGTCGGCGACGGCCGAGTGCAGGATCCGCGCCTCGTCCGGGTGCGTCCCCACGTACTCCAGGTAGGCGCGGACCGCCGCCTCGATGCCCGCGCGGGCGCCGGTCGCCCCGGCCAGGGCCTGCACGATGTGGTTCCAGAGCCCGGCGGTGGCGCGTATGGCAAGGGCGTTCAGGACGCCCTGGAGGCTGCCGAAGTGGTGGTAGACGCTCCCGGCGCTGACGTCGCTGGCCCGGGTGATGGCACTGACGGTGAGGCCGGACTCGCCCTCGGCGGCGTAGATGCGCAGCGCGGCGTCCAGGACGTGGGTGACGGTGGCTTCTCCGCGCTGTTGCTTCGGGGTCATCGAGCGGGCGTCCTCGGTCTGTTCCGGGGAGGTGGGCGGGCCTCCCGAGCCTCCATGGCCTTGTTCCGGACAGCTTAGGGCCAGCTTTCCAGAATTCTTTCTAGAAACCATTCCGTTTTCGCGCTGCGATCGTCCACACTGGACCATGCGAGCCGGGGGATGTGCGGCACGCCCTCGTGGGGCGTGGCGTGCAGGCGTACGCGTACGTGACTGGCAGGCCTCTCCGGGCTTGCCAGTCACGTGCTTGCCGGTCACCGCACGGCCCGGCCCGAGCGGCAGGCACGTACGGTGGGACCCATGGACCCCACCGACCCCGCCGACCCCCTGGACCCCAACTCCCTTACCCCACAAGGCCGCCCCGACATGGCGCCCGCGCGGCTGGCCGGGACCTGGTGGATCGTGTCCTCGTCGTTCCCCATGTGGCTCGGCGGCAGGCGTACGGGCGCGCGGTTCACCTATGCCCCGCTGCCCGGCGGCCGGGCGGGGGCGCCGCGCATGAGCGATCGCGTGGGCTACCGGTCGGGTGGGCGCGAGCGCGCGATCCTGGGCACCGACACCCGGCTCACCGACCGGCCCGGCACGGTGTACCGCTGGCGCGGCAAGGGGCTCCTGGCCGCGCTCAGCAGCGTGTGGGAGGTGACGGAGGCGGGCCCGGGCGACGCCTGGGCGGTGATCGCGTTCAGCAAGTCCCTCGCGACACCCGCCGGGCACGACGTCGTCGTGCGCGAGGAACACCTCGAGGACGCCGATGTCATGGCCGACGCCCTGGCCGTCGGGGCGCGGTACGGGACGACGGTCCTGGCGGAGTTCGCGCCCGGGATCTGACCAAGCGTCAAGCCACTTACGCCCGGGGCGACTTCACCCCCGGCGCGCCCTGGCCGCCGCCCAGCCCGCCTCGATGAAGGCGAACGTGTCGTCGACGACCCCGGCCGCGTCGTCGAGGTCCCTGATCGACGGGATCGTCTCCAGGGCCGTGCGCGCGACCAAGCGGCAGGCGGTGTCCGGGGCGTCGAGCCCCGCGTCGTCCGCGATGGCCCGCGCCAGCGCCTGCTCGTGCCGCAGCCACATCCGGGCCGAGTACTCCCGCAGCGCCGGGGTGCCCTCGACGAGCGCGTGGAAGCGCTCCAGGTCCGGCTCCCGGCGGGCCTCCCCGAGCATCTCGTGGAACCAGCCGCGCAGCGCCTGCGGCACGGAGACGCCCTCGGGCCGCTCCCGCACGACCGCGAGCAGCATCTCCTCCTGCTCGCCGTCCTGGTCGAAGACCAGGGCCTCCTTGGACGGGAAGTGGGCGAACAGCGTGGCGGTGGCGACGTCCGCCTCCTGCGCCACGTCGCGCACGCCCACGTTGTCGTAGCCCCGCTCAAGGAAGAGCCGCAGCGCCGTGTCCGCGATGGTCTTCCGCGTCTGCGCCTTCTTCCGCTCGCGACGGCCACCGGCCTGCGTCTGTGCACCCATGCACTCACCATACCAGTTGCAAAGTCGGAACGGTTCTGTTTACAGTCCTGTTCTGTTAACAGCCCCATTCTGGTTACTGCTCGGCGATCTGCGACCCGGCGGTTCCACCTCCCCTCCACCACCGTCCCCGCCCACCGGGAGCCCCTCATGAGCCCGTCCGAGAGCACGGCCACCACCACGCCCGAGGCCATACCGACCACCGCGCCACGACGCGCCTGGTGGGTCATCGTCTGCCTGACGCTGCTGAACTCCATCGGAATGACCGTGGTCTTCCCGGTCCTGCCGTTCGTGACCCTGGAGTACGTCCCCGAGGGCTCGCTCGCCCTGTGGGTCGGCGTCCTGGAGTCGGTGAACGCCCTCTGCGCCTTCCTCGTCGCCCCACTGCTCGGCGGCCTGTCGGACCGGGTCGGGCGGCGCCCCGTACTGATCCTCAGCGCCTTCGGCGCCGCCGCCTCCTACGCGCTGTTCGGCGTGGGCGGCGCCCTGTGGGTACTGGTCGCCGCCCGGGCCCTGCAGGGCCTCGCGGCCGGCGACATGCCCGCGATCTTCGCGTACGTCGCCGACATCACCCCGGCCAAGGACCGCACCAAGCGCTACGGGCTGCTCGGGGCGCTGACCGGCGTCGGCATGATGATCGGCCCCGCCATCGGCGGCGCGCTGTCGAAGGTGAGCCTCGACGCCCCGGTGTACGCGACCGCGCTCGTCGCCGTCCTCGTCGGCGTCGTGTCGGTCTTCGCGCTGCCCGAGAGCCTCGCGCCGGGCAACCGCACGGCAAAGCTGAAGCTGGAGGAACTGCACCCGTTCAAGGTCCTCAAGGACGCCTTCGCCCGGACCGAACTGCGGGTGCTGCTCGTCGGGTTCACCCTCGTGAGCATCCCCTTCTACTTCTACGCCAACAACCTCTCCGTCCTCGGCCACGACAGCGTCGGCTGGGGCCCCTCCCAGGTCGGACTGCTGCTCTCGGCCGCGGGCGTCCTCGACATCGTCGTCCAGGGCGGGCTGCTCGCCCTGCTGCTGCCGCGCATCGGCGAACGCGGCGTCGTGGTGTCGGGGATCGTCGCCCAGGCGGTCGGCTGCGGTGGTCTCGCCGTGGTCGCCCTCTGGTTCGGCGCGCCCCAACTCCTCGCCGTCGCGGCGCTGTTGTTCGCTTCGGGCCAGGGGGCGATGACGGCGGCGCTCGACGGCCTGATGTCGAACGCGGTCGGCGCGGACGAGCAGGGCTGGCTGGCCGGCGGCGTCTCCTCGATCGGCTCCGCGATCCAGATGACCGCGCCGCTCCTCGCGGGCTGGCTCTACGCGAGCACCGGCCACGCCACCCCGTACGCCCTGGGCTTCGCGATGATCGTCGCGGCGGCGGTGCTGCTGTTCCGGGCCGTGGGCAGCCCGGCGCGGCGCCCGGCCATGGACCAGACGAACGAGGCGGTCCAGTCGGCGATGCGATCGACCGGCGACCTGAGGGACTGAGCCCGCTCACGAGCCGGTGGTCAGCGGTGGGGCGATCGCCCTACGGCGCGGGTGGGCCGAAGTCGCCCTGCCGCCAGATGACGTCAAGCGTGACCTTCTGGAACCGCCATCCAGCCGTGGTCCGGACGGTGACGCCCGCCAGCACGCCGCCCGCGAGGAACAGGTCGTCGTCATCCGCCGTGCCGTCGTCCTTCAGGACGGTGTGCGTGACGTGGGTGTTGGCCTGGAACGTGGCTTGGTCGCCCTCGATGTCGACGAGTGTGTTGGTGAAGAGGTGCTGCGTGGGCCCGAAGGGCCTCATCACGTCCCTGTGGAAGTCGTCCATGCCCGCGAGACCGCGATGGCCGCCCGGCGGCAGTCGGATCTCGCCGTCCGGTACGAACAGCGTCGGCAGCAGCGCGGTGAAGGAGCGATCGTCGAACACCTTCGCGTACCTGTCCACGAGTTCGCGGACCGCGGCACGGTCGATCAGGCCCAGCAGCGCCAGTTCTTGATCTTCGGGGGTCATGCCGTCGATGTTAGCCAATATGTACGGATTGACCCCGAGATCATTGCCATGTTCCCGTTTGGTGCGTACCCGATGAATGGGCGCACCGCGCGAACGCCGCCGGGCGGCGGGCCGGGAGCTGTGCCTAAATGAGAGCGGTATCCCCGCCCCCGTCCGAGGAGCCCCCGTGTCGATCTCGCGACGCGCCGCAGCGGTGTGCGCCGCCGGTGCCGCTGCCCTGGCCCTTTCGCTCCCCGCCGCCTCCCCGGCCCTCGCCCAGGAGGCACCTCGCACCGGGGCAGGGGCGTCCGCGCAGACCGTCTCCCGCCTCGGGGTCGAGACGGCGCCCCTCACCCGGCTGCCCGGTGGCGGGGCGGTGCCCGGGTTCGTGGTGTCCCGGGTGGCCCCCGGCGGACCGTCGGCGAAGGCGGGGATCGTGGCCGGCGACCGCATCGCCCGCGTCGACGACGTGTGGGTGAACGACGTGAACGAGCTCGACGCCCGGCTGGCCGCGCTGCCCGCGGGGACCCGGGTCAGCCTGTACGTACAGCACCGCAGCGACCCCCGGATGGACGTCCTGTACGTGACGGTCTGAGGGGCCGGGCCCACGGGCCGCCGCTCGCGCTCAGGCGTCGGGCGAATCAGCCCCGGCGCTCCCCAGGGTGAACGAGATCGTGGTCCCCTCGCCCGGGCTGCTGGTGAGCCACAGCTCGCCGCCGTGGCGTTCGACGACGCGCTTCACGATCGCCAGGCCCACGCCGCTGCCGCCGCCGTGGTCGTGCGGGCCGTGCAGCCTGCGGAACAGGTCGAAGACCTCGGACTGGAGCGCTTCGGGGATGCCGATCCCGTTGTCCCGCACGTGGATCACGGGCGCGTCCGCCGGTCCGCCCGCCCCGACCTCCACCTGACGGTCGGGGCGGTCGGCGGCGTACTTCGCGGCGTTGGTCAGCAGGTTGACCAGGATCTCGTACAGGCGGTCGGGATCGGCGTGCACGGTGGGCAGCGCGCCCGGGCGCACCACCCGTACGCCCTCCTCGGCCAGCCGCGGCCCGGCCACCTCCAGGGCGTGGTCGAGCGCGGTGTCGAGCGAGAGGACGCGGCGGCGGATCCCGGAGCGGCCCAGACGGGAGTAGTGGAGCAGCGAGTTGAGGAGGTCGTCCATGCGGCCCGCGAGCCGCTGGAGGCTTTCCAGGCGGGCCAGGCTCGCCGCGTCAAGCAGGTCCCCGGCGTCCTCGCGCAGGAAGCCGACGGTGTTGGAGATGCCGCGCAGGGGTTCCTTGAGGTCGTGGGCCGCGGCGTGGGCGAAGGAGTCCAGGTCGGCGTTGGTGAGCAGCAACTCGTCGTTGACGGTGGCGAGTTCGGCCGCGTGGCGCAGGACGAGCCCGGTGAGCAGGCGGGAGGTGGCCCGGGCCGTCGCCTCGTCGCCCGGGCTCCAGGGGAGGCTGCGCCCCCGGATGACGGACCGGAAGACGGCGCCGGAGCCGCGCGGGGTGAGGCGCTCGCCGCGCGGGCCGACGCTCACGGGGCGCGCGGGGTCGGCGGCCCAGGCGCGGGGGGCGGGGCGCTCGCGCCGGGTCCAGGCGAGGAAGTCACCGCCCGCACCGAGCGGGAGGAGCAGGACACCGGCGGGGGCGGAGGCGGGGGCGGGGGCGGAGGCGCGCTCGTGGGGCGCGGGGTCGTCCTCGTACGCATACGGAATCGGCTCGTGCTCGTCCGCGTACGGGACCGGCTCACGCACCCCGGAGCCGCTTCCGGCATCGGCACCGTCCTCCCCCGCCCCCGACACCACCTCCCGCAGCCGGTCCGTCGACCAGGTCGACCCCGCCTCCGTGGCCGCCGCCGTGCGGCGCAGCCACTCCAGGCACTCGGGCGGCACGGGCGCGCCCTCGACGTCCGTGTACGTGCCGCGCACCAGGATCGTGCCGTCCGACGGGACCAGCGCGCGCACCACGTCGCGGTGGCTCTCCAGGGAGCGGGTCACGTCCGGCCCGAGGAGCCCGGCGAGCGCGGCGGACCGCTCCCCCGCCCCGGCGAGCGCGTCGGCGCGCAGCCGCTCCTCGAAGGCGGCCAGCTGGAGGGAGAGCGCGGCGGCGAACAGCTCGCAGGCGCCCCGTACTTCGGGTGCCAGCGGCCGGGGCTCGCTGCCGTGGCAGGCGATCAGGCCCCACAGCTCGCCGTCGCGCACCACGGAGACGGACATCGAGGAGCGCACCCCGATGTTGCGCAGGTACTCCAGGTGGAAGCCGGAGACCGTGCGCAGGGCCGCCGAGGACAGGTCCAGCGGCCGGCCCTGCGCGGCGAGGACCGGCGGGTGCAGCCCGGCGGTGGGGTCGTCGACGTCCGCGATGACCCGGATCCAGTTCTCCCGGTACAGCCGCCTGGCCTGCGGCGGGATGTCCGTCGCCGGGAACCACAGGCCGAGCCAGGGCTCCCAGCCCTCGGCCGCCTCCTCGGCGATGACCTCGCCCGGCCCTTCGGGGCCGTCGAAGCGGTACGCGACGACGCGCTCGTACCCGGTCAGGCGCCGCACCTCGGCGACGGCCGCCCGGCAGCACTCCTCGACGTCGGCGGCCTCGCGCAGCCGGGAGACCGCCCGCCGCACGCCCCGGTGGAAGGGGGCGAACCGGAAGGCCTCCTCGGTGCGGCGCGGCTCGAACTCCAGGACCACCAGGCCGTCGCTGACGTGCGCCGACAGGTCGAAGTCCCCGGTGCGCCCGGCGACGGTCACCGGCAGCAGCGCCTGCGGGTCGGCGTCCGGTCCGCGCACCGCGTCGCGCGCCTCGTCCCAGGCGTCGGCGGACAGGACGCGGGTGACCGGGCCGCCGACCAGGTCCTCGTGGCCGGTGCCCAGGACGTCGGCGGTGTTGGCGGCGGCCACCCGGACGGTGCCGGTGTCCGGGTCGACGGCGAGCAGCGTGCCGTACGACTGCACGCCGCCGAGCAGGTGGATCGGCTCCCGCACGCACTCCTCCAGGTCGAACGCCGCGGGTACGGCGGCCTCGGAGGACCTCTGCCGGTCCGAGAGCCAGTTCTCTTCCACCACGTGCTCCACCCTTGCCCTTCGCTTCCCTTGGGACCCATCATCCCCGCGGTACCCGCTTCCCGGTGAAGCGGGCGGAAGTGTTCTACTGGCGTGCGTGCCCGTGTCGTAGGGTGAGGAGGCTCTGCCGCGCGAGGTGCGCTGCCGCGCACGACGGAGGCGGAGGATCTCGTGGACGTGGACCGGGTGGGCCCTTCGGCCGCCGACGAAGTCCAGTGGCTGCGCGAACTGCACCAGCTGTGGACCCTGGCGTCGGACGTCGGCGACGTGACCGGCCTCGTGCCGAGGCTGTACCCGGTGCTCGCGGCGCTTCCCGGGGTGCGCGCGGTGGTCGGCACCCGGTGGAGCGGCGGCCGTGTCTCGTACGTACGCCACCAGCTGACCGGGTCCCCGGCGCCGACGACGCTGCGCTCGCCCGTGCCGTCCGGGGAGTGGGACCTGCCGGCCGAGCCCGGTCCCGTGGCATCGGTGCGGGTGTACCGGGCGGACGCGTTCGCCCGCTGGAACCGGCCCGGGGGCGAGCACCTGACGGGCGCCGGGACCGGGGACGTCGTCGAGTGCGCCTTCGCGCTCCCCTCGGGCGACCACGCGCTGCTGTCGCTGGCCTCGGACGGGGCACCCGGCCGTTCGCAGGCGCTGGCGGAGCGGCTGCGGCAGGTGTGCGACATCCTGGTCGCCAGTGACGAGCGGGTGCGCGCCCAGCGGGAGTACGAGCGGCGGCAGGTGCAGGACGCCTTCCTCGCCGAGGCCTCGCTGCAGATGGACTCCAACCTGGACGCGGCCGCCACGCTGGGCCGGGTGGCCCGGCTCGCGGTCCCGGCGATGGCGGACGGCTGCCTGATCCACCTGCGGGACGAGAACGGGGACCTGGTGCTGCGCGCCCACGCGCACGTGGCCGCCGCCGAGCAGCGGTGGCTGGGCGGCGAGGCGGCCGTCGACCCCTGGCTCGGCGCCCTGGTGGAGCGGGTGGCCGAGGGCCAGGAGGCGGTGGTGCTGCGGGGCGCGGAGCTGGGCGGCGGGCCGTTCGCCGACCGGCCGCGCACCGGTCTGGTGACCGTGAATCCGCTGCGGGCCCGGGGCCGTTCGCTGGGCACCCTGACGTTCCTGCACCGGGACGGTCGGGCCGGGACGTCCCCGGCGTTCCTGGCCGACCTCGCGGTGCGGGCGGCCCTCGCGATCGACAGCAGCCTGATCCACGAGGCGCAGCGCCGCCAGGTGCGCCAGCTCCAGCAGCACCTGCTGCCCCAGGCGCTGCCGGAGCCGCCGGGGCTGCTGCTCAGCGCGGAGTACAAGGTGGCCGACACCTCCCTGGAGGTCGGCGGCGACTTCTACGACGCCGTGACCGCGGACAAGAGCACGGCGCTGGTCATCGGGGACGTGTGCGGGCGCGGTGCCGTCGCCGCCGCGCTGACCGGCCTGGCCCGGCACACGCTGCACCTGCTCCTGGAGGACGGCATGCCGCCGGAGCTGGCCCTGAGCCGGCTGAACCGCACGCTCAAGGACGCGGGCAGCCCGCGCTTCGTGACGGCCGCCGTGGCCGTGCTCACGCCAGACGGGGACGCCTTCGACGTGCGGGTGGCCTGCGCCGGCCATCCGCCCCCGCTGATCCGCCGCGCCGACGGCGCGGTCGAGGAACTGGCCTCCGCGAAGGGCATGCTGCTCGGCGTCGTGCCCCAGGCCGCGTACAAGCCGCTGACCACGCGCCTGGAACCGGGCGACACCCTCTACCTGTACACGGACGGCCTGACGGAGACGCGCTCGACGGGCGGCGCCTTCTTCGAGGACCGGCTGCACCGTGCCGTCACCGCCAGCTGCCCCGACGACCCCGCCCGCTGCGCGGCGGACCTGCTGGCCGCCGCGGCGGACTTCGGCACCGGCGTCAGCGACGACACGGCCGTCCTCACCGCCACCAACCGCTCCCGAGGGAACACCTGATGGACACCCGCGACCCCGGTACGCGCCGGATCGACCGGAACCTCGCCCTGATCGTCGAGGACTCCGCGGAGGACACCGAGGCGATCGGGCGGGCCCTCGCCCGCAGCCACCCGGACCTGCGGCTGCTCTTCACCACCCGGGCCGAGCAGGCCCTGGAGGTGCTGGCCGGGTGCGCGGACGGGGCCCTGCCGGGCCTGGTGGTCCTCGACCTGAACATGCCGGGGATGGACGGCCACGACGCGCTGCGCGCGATCCGCGCGCAGCCCGGTCTGGAGCGGGTGCGGATCGTGGTGTTCACCTCGTCCACGGCCCCGGCGGAGGTCGACGCGAGCTACGCGGCCGGGGCGGACAGCTACGTCTACAAGCCGGTCAACTTCGACCTGTTCCGGGCGGTGCTCTCGGAGGCGGTCGACTACTGGCTGGCGGGCCCGGAGACGCCTGAGGCGTAGGGCCTTTCGCGGCCGGTGAGCGCGGCGGCGGTGGCGCGGGCGAAGCCCTCGGGGTTGTCCAGCATGATGTTGTGCCCGCAGTCGGGGACCGGGACCACGGCCACCCCGGCCGCAGTGAGCGCGTCGGCGCCCGGGAGCGGGCCGTCGGCCTCGGGCAGCAGGTAGGTGCGGGGGACGTCCAGCTCCAGCAGGAGCTCGCGCATCGTAGGGGTGGTGGCGCGGGTGAGGTGGACCGCGCTGCGGTGCAGGGCCTCCCGGCCGGCCAGGCGCATGGTGGACCACCAGTGGGCCCCGGCCCGGTCCCGTACCTCCTGCCAGCCGCCCGCCAGGAACTCCTCCTCGGAGTGGGCGGCGATGCCGCCGCTGCCCCCGGCGCCGGGTACGGGCGCGATCGGGTCGAGGTTGGCGTCGACCAGGACCAGGCGGGAGACCAGCCGGGGGTGGCGTGCGGCCAGGACGATGGCCACCGAGCCGCCCATGCTGTGCGCGACCAGCTCGGCGCCCTCGACCCCGGCGGCGGTCAGTGCGGTGGCGAGGGCGTCGGCGTGGGACTCCAGGCGGTAGTCGAAGTCCACCGGCCGGTCGCTGATGCCGTGCCCGAGCAGGTCGACCAGCAGCGAGCGGCGTCCGGCGAGCAGCGGATGGACCGCGGTGCTCGCGAAGTAGGCCGGTGACGTGGCTCCCAGGCCGTGGACGTAGACGCGGGTCGGCTCCTGCCCCGGCAGTTCGACCCAGCGGATCCGGTCGCCCCCGGACGTGACGACGGCGTCGCGCACTGGTTGTTCTCCTTCGCCTTCGGTCGGCTTCGTCCCCGGTCGACGACGTTGCCGACGGGGAACGAGCCTAACCAGCGGGCCGCGGCGACTGGTCACCGCCCCCGCGGCGGCTACGGAAGCCCCGCCGACGGCGGCAGGGCCTTCAGGAGCGCGGCGGGCAGCGTCTGGGTGATCTCGTCGCCGAGGCGCTCGAACTCCCGCTTCAGCACCGGCTCGGCCAGCCGGGCCAGGCCGTGGAAGCTGATCGTCGCCTGGTAGGTGATCCGGGTGCCGCCGCCCTCCGCGCCGAAGTGCAGGTCGTCGGTGGTGGTGGCGGTCTTGTTGCGGCCGGTGAAGGTGAGCCGGCCGGGCTCCTGGCGTTCCAGGACGTACGTGAGCCGGGTGGTGCGCCCCCGGAAGGTCGAGGTGTTCAGCCACCGCGCCCCCACCTCCACCGGGCCCTCCCCGATCCTGCGGCACTCCCGCGTGCCGGGGTCCCAGTGCACGGTGTGGGCGAAGTCGGCGAGGTAGGCCACCACGTGGGTCAGGTCGTGGTCGACGCGGAACTCTCGGACGACGCGGATCATGATGTCTCCGGTTCTTCGACGGGCGGGCACGAGGCCATCACGGCACGAGCCCATCACGGCACGCGGCCATCACGGGCACGAGGCCGTCACCGCACGGGTGTCCCGTCACCGTAGGGGTAATCACCGGACGGCGGCGCGCGCGAAACGAGTGCCCCGTCCGACGGTCCGTCAGGGCGCCTTCACCCGACCCCGCCATGGGTCCGTTCGGTGGACCGTGCACCTTTTCCCCCGGATGGCGGCGGGCACTGCTGTGACCAGGAGCCCTGTCGGCGTTCGCCCGCGCACGGCCGCCGATCGGGCGGTGCGGCGGCCCGTGCCGAAGTGCGCCGGGCGGGGGCCGGGGTTGTGCTCGAAGGGATGGCAGCGGCTCAAGCCAACGGCATGACGGGTGCTGTGGCCGCCGCCGATGAGGGAAGTCCTGATGCGTTCGCTGAAGATAGCCACCGGTACCGTTCTCGCCTCCGCCGCCCTGCTGCTCGCCGCGCCGACGGCCTCGGCCTCCGACACCCAGTGCGACCCGGCCACCGCGGCGGCGATGGAGGCGGAGTCGGCGTACAAGGCGGCCCTTGCCGACTACCAGAAGATCATCAACGACGGCGGACACCCGGACAAGTCCCAGCAGGACAACGTCGCGCAGCTCAAGCAGAAGGCCGACTCGACCGCGTCCGAGGCCCAGCGGATCTGCGGCGACACGGTGGTGAACCCCACCACCCCGCCGGAGCACCACAAGCCGTCCGGGGCCATGCACACGGGCAGCGGGTCCACCAGCGGCTCCCTCGCCGAGGGCACGGACTCGGCCACCGCCGCGGCGACCGCCGCCGGTGTGGCCGGGCTCGCGCTGGTCGGCGCCGGGGTGTGGCGCCGTCGCCGGGGCGCCGGCGACGCGGGCTGACCCGCGTCCACGCGCACGTCGGGCACGACCTGGCGCTCGCGGTGGTGGACACCTGCCGGGTGCTGGGCTGCGAGCCGGCCGACCTGGAGGACGAGTTCGACCGGGTCGGGGAT
>NZ_JBEOYE010000117.1:0-25484 GCF_040296945.1 Streptomyces sp. NPDC001941
CGCACCCCGCACTGGGGGCCTACTCGCCCCCCAGACCCCCAGCGCCAGGCCCTTGGCGGCCTGGACCAGCCCAACCCACATGTTCTGCGACAGCTCCTAACGTCGCTGCCGCACCGCTCGGGCGCTGGGCGCCCTCACTGAACACATGGGGGTGAACAGTCTCCCGTCGGGGGGTGATCGACGACGACTAGGGGGCGTGGGCTTGGAGTGCCAGCTCGCCAAGTAGAGAGGACCGCTGTGGTGGTGGCTGGTGAGGATGGTTCGGCAAGCATCTGAGATAGCGGGAAATTTATTGCGCTTTGCGTACTTTGAAACTTGTGCGGAGGGGGGCTACTTCGATATCACGCGCGCGCACGATATAAGAGTTAGGCGGCGGGATAACCGCAGGTCAGAGGCATTATTACCGATAGGTAACGTACGCCAGAGGCAACATAACGAGGCTTGAAAGTAGCCGCAGGCGAGCCGCCAGACAGCGAGATGCAACGTATACTTGCATCTCGCCCTCGCGAATGTCCCTTCGGCGACGCGAGCGACCGCCCCGGGAGGAAGTCGAACGCGCGTTCTAGGGCGTCACGGCAAGAAGGGCCTTCTGGGTTGAGGTACCTCCAGGGCTACCTTCGACACGGCAGATGCCACCATGGATGACATCTTTGCCACGTATAGTTGCGCTAGATAGGGTGCTAATCGTCTGGTATTCGATCATGAGGAGCACATGCACCCATGTCAGCACTCCCCTCCGAGGACCCACAGCGGCAGAGGGCTCCCGACCGAGAGGTAGCGGCAAAGCCGCGAAGGAACATCCCTGCGCCCAGTCCGTACCGCAGGGTTCGCGGAGCCTTGCGGGCGAAGCCTGCCACGGTCGTGCAGCTGCCCGAAGGGCACCGCGCGATCGTGGAGAAGAACCCCACCAGTGTGGGGTTTCTAGGCGGGGCCTTCAGCATGGACAGCCTGGAGTTCCTGAAGTGGATGGCGATCTACTTCCATGACGACATCGCGTGCCTCAGATCCCTGCTCTACCTGATGGGGAGCCAGGAGCCTGGTGGGAGGATCAGGGCAACGCAGAAGGAGATCGCCCACGCCCTGCAACTGAACCGGGTGCATGTCAACAGGGCAATCGGTCGTTTGTTCGGGCTTGGGCTAGTTCACATGGTTCAACGGGGCCTGTACCAACTCAATCCCCAGGTCGTGCTGAGAGGTGGGATGATCGAGGTAGAGGAGCCTGGTCGGTCCGCAACCAGGAAGCCCGCAACGAGAAGAGTGGATCAGCTCGAACTCATCGAGGAACTCGCGGCAGACGCGGAGGTCCCCGAGGGGTTCACACAGCTCGTGCTTCCCAACCGGGCACCCAAGAAGCCCAGAGCGTAGGAGGGATAGATGACAGCTCAACCTGCTGAGGAGCGCGCTCCGGACCTCTGGACGTCACCCAGCGCCTTTGCCTTCGTTCCAAGCCTTCCTGGTCCGGCACTGCGCGTAATGCTCTTCCTGCTGGGTGCGCAAGAGCCTGGCGGCCGAATCGTAATTACCCAAGAGGGCATCGCATCGGCGCTCGGGATGAAGCGCTCGGCGGTTGGCCTGAGCCTCCAGCACCTGCAGTTCGCCCGCTGGGTCTGGAAGCTGGGACAGGGCGTCTATCAGCTCAATCCTCAGGTGGCTGGGTTCCGAACCCCTGCGGAATCGGAAGAGGCAGTCCGGCAGATGGACGAGTCCTTCTACCTGGACGTCGACGACTTCGAGGAGCGCTACCAGGCTGCCGTTGAGGAGCACCAAGAGGTGCTGAAGCAGAAGGCCGCGAGGCGCAAGGCTCCGGTGCTTCCGCCAACAGATCTTGTGGCGCATCGACAGCGGCGCAACCGCCGAGTGCCGGCGCAGTAGCGAACGAAGAGGCAGGAAAACACTTGGGCCCCCCGCGTCGGCGGGGGGCCCAAGTGTGTCTGGTATCGGATGCCAGTCTACCCACTGCCGACGCGAGGAGCCAGTCCAAGGTGCCTCACTGCTGCCCACGGCACCTACCGGGCTGGAGGAAGCAATGACCTCCTTGTCCCCTCTTCTGATTCCCCCGCAGACGGGCTACCTAGAAGGAACGGCGATCGGTTGCGGGTGACACCCGCCTCCGGATGGCCTCTGTAGCCGGCCCGAGCGGGAGACGGGCCACCACCGAGCAAGGCACCCGCGCACAGCTTCCTGGATCGCTTCTATAGCCGAACGAGGCCACCTACCGAGCGTGACGCCTGCCTCGTTTGACTGGCGGAAGGAACAGGTCCAGCACGGCGTTGATGAACTGCGAACGGTCTTTGAAGCCGTGTCCCGGCCACAGAGTGTCGATCTGCTCCAGGTTGCCGAAGGTCGGGCGCCAGGACAGCTGGTCCGTCCTCCTACGCTCACGTGAGACACGCCGACCTGGTGCGTTGATTGCTAGGAACCCGTCCCCTGCGTCTACTGGGGCACTGTTGAGCTCTGAGAGCTTATCGCCCTGTACAGCAGCATTGATGGCCAGAAAGACAACGACGGTGTTGGCGGGCTCTACCCTGGTCTTGACCTTCTGGTCGAGCTGGTAGCTCTTGAAGCGCTCCAGAACATCGACGTCGACAATCGAAGTCACCTGGGTGAACCGATCGTCGGAGGCACTCGGTTCGGCGGCCGGCGCTTCCTCCCGTGCAGCAGGACGAGGTACGGGGGCACTCGCTCGCGGCTGAGGCGGAGCTGCCGAGGGCACCGGAGGAGTCGCGACGGGTGCAGGTACTGCACCCGCTGGCTGCGGTGGTGCAGCCTTTGCCGGCTTGGCTCCACTGCGTGAGGCACCACCCAGCAGCGTACCGTTGGCGAGCGCTGCAATGGCATCGTCCTCTGGAAGTCCCCCTCGCTTGCTGCTCCCGCGGCTGTTGTCTGCTTGCTGGGTCACTGCTCCGAACCTCCAGCGCCGTTGACCTTAGCGATCCGCGTGAGGATTTCCATGGCGAGTGACCGGTAGTCCATCGCGAGGTTCACCACGGATTTCTTGGTGTTGGGCTCAAGGTTTGCGCTGGCCCTACCGGCGAGTTCCTGCGGAACCAGGCCGTTGGTACGGCAGGCAACTGCGGCTGCTTCCACGTGCCGAATCGCAGTTGAAAACACCTCTGCGATGCCCTGAAGGTCGCCCTCAAAGTAGTCCCTGATGTTCCCAAGTACCTTCTTTGCGCTGGGGTTAACGCCGAAGAGGGCGACCCCCAAGAAGGCGATGCCCGGGTTGTGGAGTCGCGCCTGCACCATGCGGCGCGCCACAGTACGCAGTCCCTTACGGGAGCTGGGATCGCTTTTAGCGGGAATGATGACCATGTCTCCGGCCGCAAGCGCCTGGAGCTGCAGGGTCTCGTACCCAGGAGCCACGTCAAGGATCACGAGGTCGAACTCCTCGTCAAGGTCCTCAAGGGCGGCTGCGTACATACCCATCCACGCATCTCGGGCGAGCGGGTCATCCTGATCCCGATATGCACGCTTCTGGATGTACAGCTCTTGGACGATCTCTTCGAGTAGTTCGCCCCCGGGAATGACGTACAAGTTTTCCCGCACGCTGCCAGTTGGAACGAGTGGCTTCCCGTGCAAGATGGCGTCGACCTGCGCTTGCCCGTTGTCGAACAACTCAGTGCCAAGGAAGCCGAGATCCTCAGCGTTGTTTCCTTGGGGATCCATCTCCACAAGGGCAACCTTGCGGCCGATGGAAGCACAGGTGACCGCGAAGGAGGCCGCCAGGCTGGACTTCCCGACACCGCCCTTGCCGTTAATGATGACCAACCGGCTACGCGTGGCTGCAATTGACTCAGCGTTAGCGAGTCTACGCTGTAGCGCGTTCCAAGCTGGCCCGACATCCGCAATTTCGAGTGTCGTTGTGACCATGGCGCTGTCCTCCTCATCTCGTGGGGTGTGACGTGTTGTTAGCAGCCGCACGCTGCGCAGGAGTTCTGCTGAGCAGCAAGCTGTTAGAGACACCTGATCCACGAGCAGAGGGCGCATGCAGGAGCAGGGTCAACCACAAGGCAGGAGCATACACGCCCACCGGCACAAGGAGTGCCACGTCTTGTAAAACAGCGTGGCGCGTCGGGCGTGCATGGTAGGAGACAAGACAAGTTGGCGGCGTAGCGCTCGGAGGCTGGTGCCGCCACAACCTAACGGCAGGCCTAGTGAACCGTGGTGCACGAGCCCTAGCGTGCTATACGTCGCAAGCCCTAGTGCTTGACTAGCCCTTTACTATTTATGAAGGTGCAAAAGGCCTCTTGACCTGGGGAAACTCTAGCACCGTGCGGGAGGAGGCGCGGGCAAGTGAGCACGGAGGTTCGCTCTCTCAAAGGCGCTTCTTGCGCCGCCTACCGCCAGTCTTGTCGTCTGCCCCACGAGGGGAAGCGTTCAGACTCTCGTGAGGGTTGTGGCACCTCGGCGGAGATGATGCCATGACATACCTCGGTGCACAGGGTTCCCCTGACGGCCACCCAGCTTGAGTGGGAAACGCCGCGGTCGAAGACCACTTGGACGGTGTGGCACTGCCATCGCCTTGTGGCCTCAGCTAGATGCGGCAATCTGACTCAAAGACAGCTCGCGCCCACGGGTCTGCACACCACTTACAGACGGACTGGAATGTGCATCCATGAAGCGTCGAGGAAGGGACGCGCATCAGAGACAATGAAGCAGTCTCGATCAAGGACGTGGATCGAATGCGCGCCAGCAACGCCACGCGCGCCAGAGGGTGCGCTGGACGGTTCGCCGGATATCGGCACTGCTCCTGCTGCCCGTTCTGCTAGATCCGAAAGCAAGCCAGACAGGCGCCGTGCGTCGACTCGGCGCGAAGGACCAGATCGACGGATCCGGCCGGCGATCGTGATGAGACAGCTCAAGGCCGCAGCTGTACCCACATTCGACCTCTGACTGGCCTGACTGCTGCTGGCACTCGCTGTGCCCCATTCGAACCGGAGAGCAGGTTCGGTGCTCACTCTCCAGCTGACCCTGGCGTTCCCACGACGCCTTCGTCTCTCCATCGTTGGGCTGAGCATTAGGGTGTTTCAAGGCGGCGGGTGATGAGGGGGCTCTGCGCCTGGATGTTACGCAACTCCATTGCACAAGCTGCGGATACAGAGCCCCTGCATCGTGCTGATGTGCCTGCGCCCCTGCTTGGCAGTCACGCCTGCGTCGACCGGTTTCTGGTTGTCTGTCGGGCCATACCGCTCTCAGCGCTGAGACTGGTGCGTGAGATGTCGACGCGCCGAGCCCCAGACCAGGCAGGTGCACAGGGTGACCAGCACCTAATCAGTCAACGGGCGAGTCAGCTCTCATTGTGGGCGTGCAGCCCAAGCTCGATGTGCATTCCTGACCTCGTGATCACGGCGCGCGCTGGGTCGGATGCTGAGGAGCGATTCCCTCCAGCCGTAGCTCGTGGGTCAGGCCTGGACGGTGGCGGCTTCGGAGTGAAGAGTTGGCGCTCACTCTCACTACCTAGCGCAGGCCGCAGGCACCCGTCAGGTCCGGTAATGCGCCCTACAGCACTATCGCGGTTGATGGCGAGGCTGCGGTATGGATAGGCATCGGCGGTCGCGTCGAGTGCGCCAATGGCGTGCGAGCCGTCACCCGTTCGGCCTCATCGTGGTGCGTGGGGAGACAGGGGGCGACAAGTCGCAAGGCCTCCATAGCGGAAGGACGAAAGCTGCAAATCCGGCAAAAGGCGCTACTGTTCAAGCCTCTGACCTGCAGTTTTGCGCGAATCCTCGCGAGAGGCTCTATCGGCCACATGCCGGGGTGATCGGGTGCTGGGGGCGCCTTACGGCCCTCACGCGGCCATTGAGGCTCTTCTGTGGCTCCTGCGCCGTCGCGCAGCGGGTGTCTGTAAGTGGCTCAGAGCATTAGAACCCGTACGTGGGGCTTTGGATCTTCCAGAGGCGCACTGATGATGATTACGTCATCCCAAACCCACCGGCCGTCACTCGCAACGTGGAGACCGCGGATCACCTCGCCGCTGGCTGGGTCAACCACGCAGCCATCAGCACGCACGTGCTGCAGGTCAGCCACGGACGGGTGGGGGAGCGGGAGCCGACGTTCTGCACGTCGACGCTCGGCGAGCCGGGCCTGCTCTCGTTGCCAGTGCAGTCGCTGAGCCTCGTGCTGTTCCCGGCGGCGCTGCACTGTGCCAGCGGTGCCGAGGCGTTCGGCAGCCTCGCTCCAGTTGGCTGCTGGGTCAGCGCTGTGCGGGGTTGGCCCTTCGATAGCTTGCAGCGCGTCGGGCGTGAGGTAGTAAAGCTCTCCCAGGCGCCGGACAAGGCCGAAGTGAATTAGCTTGCTGACCTGCCGGTAGGCGGTCGGACGGGATACGGAAGCGCTGCCCCGAAGCTCTTCAATGCTCTGACCATCGTGTTCCGCCAGCGATGCGAGGACAGTCAGTCCGCTCCCACCAAATCCATGGTGGGAGAAGGCGTCGAGATCCATCAACCGGCTGATCGTTCGGGAGTCGAGGTTAGCTGTCGCCTCGACTCGTCTCACGGCTGAGCCACTCATGGCCCCCCCAGCCTCCGGCCCTTTGGGGGTGGACCAGTGGGGAGACATGCTGGAAGGCCGACGGCAGATGAGCATCCAGCGGGCACCTTCGGTGGGGGAGCCGTTGTCGAGCTGGCGTAGCAGCTTGGCATCGCGGAGGCGCTGATTGGAGTTGTGGGCGGTCGTCCGGCTGCAGCCCATCCGCTCGGCGAGGTCACGTTCAGAGACGGTATGGTCCCAGCTCCCGGCTCGCGCGCAGATGTCCATTCGGGCGATGAGGTTACGCAGGTCGGTCTTGCCGGTGATGCCCGGCCACGGAGTGCACTCGATGTGGGCGCGGAAGCCAGCCAGGGCGGCGTGGAAGTCCTGCCGGGTTGTGACTGGGGGGCTTGCAAGCACGTGCCGCTTGGCGCCGTCCCAGGCACGCTGAAGCCATGAGGCGGCCTTGTCGTAGCCGCGGCGGTGCTGGAGGGCCCGGGCGTGCTGGCCGGCCTTGTAAGGGCCGTCGAGCATCACCTGGACGAACGCGTGGCGGCTCCAGCCAGCGCGTGCGGCGCCGGCGGCTACGGCCCTGGTGATGGCCCAGGCGTGGTCGGATGCGGCGGTGTTCTTCCCTCCGCGTTGGAGGTTGCCCGTCGCGTATGCGGCCTCCTGGTCCCCGAGGAGTAGGAGCTTGTGCATGCGTGCCGAGAGGGGCGGCAGCGAGGCAAGCAGCCCAGTCCTTGTTGTTGGCCACTCGGGGAGGCTTGCTGGCCGCCCCGATCTGGTTCGTGACTTCGTCACGTGCAGGTAAGGAGACGTGGGTACGCCCGCGCTGGGGATGGTGGTGTAGCGGAGTGTGGATGCTGGCGGTGCGGCTGCTGCCGGGAGCCTTGTTGTCGCACCTTTTGCGATCACAGCTCCGCCTGGATGGACGTGAAGGGGGTTATCGAGTCCGCGACCCGGTTTACGGAAGCGCGTGCGTCCTCAGGTTGGTTCGAGCCCGAGGCGCGACCTGAAAGCAGGCTGCGAGCAGGGGCGTACCGGGAGGAATCGGGCATGCGTGGGTGACAAGCGGCAGCTACCTGCTGCATCATGAAAGTGGTCCGTCCCAGTGTTGTTGTGGAACATCGCGGCTCCCTGGCAAGGGCGCGAGCTCCTGAGTGGGAGTGAGTTCGCCCGGTCCCTCCGAAGGGAGTAACCGGGACTCGCTCGACTGGCAGGTCGGGCGATGACGAGGGGCCTGCGCTTGGTGAGGTGGTGGCACACCGCACGGGAAGCGCAAGGCCTGGCCCAGGTGTTGGTCTTTCGACACCGGGCAACCGGGAGCTAGGTCATGGGAGCCTCCCGGTTCGGCGCTCTGGAGTTCGTGACGAGCATGTCCTCCTTGGCGGCTTGGTCAGGTTTCCGCGGCGGCCGCGGGCTTGGGCGCCTAGAGGGTGAACTTCCGTATGTGAGGTCAAGACGGCCGTCTTCGACGCTGGCGAGCTTCTACCGCGCGGGGAGAGGCTCATGCGGCCTCAGGCCCAGCGGGGTGCGGGTGGGCGACGATGACGCTGGTTTCGATGGCCGCCTGGACGGCGTTGTGCATCAGCCGGCCGTAGGCGACGAGGGGGTTGCCGTGCGCGTGGTCTGGGGCCAGGATGCTCACCGCTGCGACCACGCGAGGTTCGGCGCCAGGTATCGCCGGTGCGCCGGGAAGGCGGCGGACCGCAACGGAGGAGAGGCTCCAGCCGGGCAGGGGCGCCTTGGTGAGTGCGACCTGGGCGGACCGGATCTGTCTCAGGTCCTCGCGCAATGGCGCGTCTTGGGCTGCAAGGTTGGCGAGCATGACCAGGCCTGGTGCATCGGAGTCGAGGGGCGCCTGCCGCAGCCGGGCTGCCGCTTTAGGAGTGGAGGCCAGTTGGCGCCGCAGGTCGGGAGTGTGGAGCCCGGCGGCGCCGATGCACAGGCGTTCACCGGTGATGGGGGAGTGGGTGTGCAGCAGCACAGCCTGCTGGGTATGCCTGTGCAGCGCCTGGAGGAGGACGGCGGCGTCGAGCAGCGGGGTGGTAGTGGGGGATACGACTGCACTGTCGGCAGGGGCGATTGCTGGGGCGGGGTGGAGCTCCCAGTAGCCGAAGCTGGGCCGGTAGCACATTTTCGCCCTGACGAGCTGGAGCAGGCGTCGACGTACCTCGTCCTCGTCCATGCCTGTCCGTCCGGCGATCTCGCTTGTCTTGTGGGCGCCGGCGCCAAGCTGCAGCAGGGCATGCAGCACCGCGTTCGTGCGGTCGCGTTCCTTGCGCCGGTGCGCGCTACGTGACCTAGTGAGCACATTTCCTCCCCGCTGCGCCAGAACAACACGTGGGCCGGGGCGGTTTGGTGCTGCTACTGGTCTGTCTACGAGATCTCTACCCGGGCCCACGGAGGATGGCCAGGAAGACCCTCTTCCAGGAAGACCCACTTCCGGTGACGGACTGTGAGTAGATGTCTCGCTCTTGCGCTAATAGGCGTTGATCTCGGAGGGTTCGTCTGTGTTGCCGTGCGTGAGAATGTGTGGAGATCTTCACAACTCTGGCTGGGTGTTCAGCCGGGAGCGGAGGGGATTCGAGGCCCACGTGAGGCAGTGCTGACGAGCTCCACGGGTGCACCATGCAGTGCGAGGCCGGCACCGCTTGCGGCGATTCCGAGGGCCGGCGCGCCCGCCACCGACACGAAGTCGAGCGCTGGATCGGACGGGCCATGAGCTCCGCACTACGGCCCCCAACGGGCCAGGCCGTGCACGCTGCTGGACCGGAACTCTGACGAACTGCGCGCGAGCTGCTCGCGGCTCTCGATCGGCGACGCGATCGCGGGCGGAGGCCGGCGGGTCGAGCGCACGGCCGTGCAAGTCATGGCCGGGCCGAGAGGGAGGCTGGCTGAGCTTGCCACCGAGGCTCCCGAATCCCCAGGCATCACTGTGAGTGCATACTTCGACAGGCGGGCAGCATCAGGATCCGCCACCGTCACCACTCCAGCGCAGCAACCCCTTTGAGGCGATACCGCGGCCTATCAGCTTGCCAGCCGTAGCGCTCCGCTTCCCAACTCGCACCGTGCGCTGAGACGTGCGGCGCAGGCCAGTGCTGCCGCGGCATACTCGCGCCGATTGTGCTCCATCTGAGGGCGCAGCCCCATGACGACCAGGGACCCGTACACGGTCGAGCCCCGCCACAGGGGGACACCGATCATTCTCCACTCCGGCAGTGGCGACGGGGTCAGGACGTACCCCTCGGAACGTATCTCGCGCATGAGGTGGCTCTGCGGGGCGCCGTCGAGGTGAGCGAGGATGGCCAGCCCTGCCGCGTCGGCGGTGAGGGGGGAGTACCGCAGAGCCACCTTCGTGTCGACGTCGGCGTGGTTGAAGGCTGCCTGGAAGTCGCTGCGCCGGCCGTAGGTGTGGTCGAGCATCAGTCGTCCCGGGGTGTCATCGATCAGGACGGCGCTGAACGCCATCGCCACCTGAGCGGTCTGCCGCTGCAGCACGGTGGTCTCCCTGTCGAGGGCGCTGTCGTGCGGCAAGTTCAGGTGGACACTCGCATCCGGTCGGTGCGTGGCCACGTCGGTGGCGATGCCGTAACGGCCGGGCGCGCGGTAGATCAAGTGCTTGGACTCCACCCCCGCGCGCAGGATCCGGTGGACAGTCGACTTGGTAACTCCGGACTCGTCGATGATGCGCCTGAGCGGGTGCAACCCCGGGCCCATGCCGTTCAAGGTCTGGAGTACGAGATAGACCCGGGCGTGGGCGGTCATACCGTCTTCCCCTGCGCCCGCGGACTCGACAAGCTTGACGTCGATCACTGACAGCCCCTCCTGGTCGGCACGAGCGGGTCTTGGCCCCATGTCACGGGTCCCGCTAGCCACATCTCTACCGCGCAGACCGGGGCCTGTGGAGGAAGTGACTCTTCCAGGAAGAGGGTCTTCCAGCACCCTGCAGGACACGGTAGGGACCGCGCACGAAGCTTGCGTAAGGGGAGTGAACGACCAGCTCAGAGGGCATCTCGCCAGCCTGTGCGATCGGATTCTGAGCCCGCCCGAGGTGAGGGTGTACCTGGTGGTGCCGCGTGCCGTCCCCCGGACCAGCAGCCGGCTCAACGCGATGTGACCTGCGGACATGGGGCCATCTCCCATGGCTTGGACCGTGTCCCGCCAGCGGCGACCAGAAATTCGGTTCGCGTCCCGCCCTGCGACACGAGGAGCCTGACACCGACCGCGGCCAGGGAATCGACGCGCGGGGCCGTTGCCACGTTCAGGTCTACCGGGGGACAGTCACAGGACACTCCCACACGAGCGCGTGCCCGTCGTGACCCCTATCCCTTGGAGCTCCGCCCGTGAACAGCCACCCGCCTCGCCGACACGATGGTCCGGCGGGGCATCTGGTCGTCCTGGGAAGCGGGCCGCAGGTGGAGTGGGAGCACGTCCTGCAACGGCTGGCCGCAGCAGGGCCGCTGCTTCTCATCGAGCCCATTGAACCCACCTGGCAGCGGTCTTTTGCCCCCGAGGTCCACGTCGTTGCCGACATGAACCCCCACCAGATCCTCTCCGCGGTGAGGAGCTTCGCCCGCACCTCTCCAGTCGACGGCGCGCTCACCTTCCGCCCCGACCAGGACCGTACCGTCGACCTGCTGCGCCGTGAGCTCTCCCTGCCCGCGGCCGCGACGGCGAACGTGGAAGCGGCCACGTTGCGCCATGGCATGGCCCAACTCCTCAACGCCGCAGGCGTAGACAACAGCGAGGCCCTCCAGGCCGACACTTACGACCAGGCCCTCGAAGCCGCTCATCAGGTCGGCTTCCCCCTCGTGTGCAAGCCGGCAGCTGCCCGCCTGCGGTACACCGCCCGACGGGTCAATGCCCTTCCCGAACTGGCACAGGCCTTCTCCGCGGTCGCCACCGTCGCCGGGCACGCCAGTGGCACGGTCATCGAGCCGCTGTTCAACGGGATCGAAGCCACCGCCCATACCATCGACTCCCCAGCAGGCCCTGGGATCATCGCGATGTCCCACGCCACCTTCGACCCACGAGCCGAACCCGCGCTGGTCCCGCTGGAAGGGGTCGTCGACGCCGACGACGTCTGCGCGCCCGCCGTCGAGGGCGTCGTCAGCCGGGCGCTGAGCGCTCTGGGACACCGGTCAGGACCGGCACAGGTCCGCCTGCGCATCACCTCGACCGGCCCCCGTGTCCTCAGCGTCTCCTCTCATCTCACCGACCCCCTGCTCAGCCAGCTGATCGAGCAGGTGACCGGCATCGACCTCATCACCCAGGCAGGCGACCACGCCCGCGGCGCCACCTCGCACGCACAAGAGAAGCGCCTAGGGGCAGCCGCCGTGCACTACCTCCAGGACCCCGCGAGCAACGATGTGCCTGCCAGCCCCACGACGCACACCCGCATCACTCCCTACGCAGCCCTCTGCCCGTACCCAGTCGCGCACCCGGTAGGGCCTCTGTACCGCAGCGGTCACATCCGGGTCAGCGGGACGGACTACCCACAGTGCACCGCTCGGCTTCAGACGGCTCTCACAGAGCTCGGCACCGCGCAGCTCACCGTTTGACTCTCGGACACGAAATGGAGCTTTGAAATGTGCTCTCGCGCGTTCTTCACCGCCGAACTCCCCCGTGGCCTGTACGGAGCCCGACGGCAAGCCGAGGTGCCGCCGCCCGAGGGGCGAGGAGGACCACACATTCACCAGCGACAACTTGATGGTGCACAACAGCACGACGGCCGCGAAGTGGTTCCCGCTACGGCGGCTCGGGGAGGACCGGGTCGCTGTCACCCTGCACTCGGATGACCTGCCGATGCGCCGAGGCAACGTCCGACCTACCTGCAAATTAAACGGCAGACTCACGACTGAACGGCTGCCCGCCGGGCGCCTGCCCAGGGCGACCCGCACGCAGCCCGCGGCCGGCGCCCTCGTCTCCCGGGACCTGCTGCGCCTGATCCGCGACGGGGCGACGCAGGTCGAGCCGCAGAACGTCGCGGTGGCAATCGACCCGTCCGGCGGCGGCCGGGACACCGTGGGCGTCATCGGCGGGTTCCTCGGCGCCGACAAGCGGGTGTGGGTCACGCACGACGTGTCGGCGGCCATGTCGTCGGCGGACTGGTCGCGCGCGGCCTGCAGGCTCGCTTACGAGACGAACGCGACGATCATGTACGTGGAGTGGAACTTCGGCAGGGACATGGCCGTGCAGGCCTTGGAGACGTCGTGGGAGACGTTGCAGCGCGAGGGGCCGATCCCCGAGAGCCACCTGATGCCGCTCATCGACCCCGTGCGGGCCAAGCAAGGCAAGCTGCTGAGGGCAGAGCCGGTGGCCCAGCTGATGATCCAGGACCGTATCCGGCTGCGCGGTGCGTTCGTGGACCTGGAGAACGAGTGGGCGACGTGGCAGCCCACCGACCCGGACTCGCCCGGCCGGATCGACGCGTCCTGCATCCTCGCGTACGGCCTGATCCCGGAGGCGAACCGGGGAGCGATCGTCCACGCGCCGCTGCCGACAGCACCCGTCAGCTCGGGTGGCCGCCAGCCCCCAGCCGCAGCCGGCCCGTACGGCCGCCGGATCGGCAAGTAGGGGGACCAGATCAGCCGTCCACACGTTCTCCGCACTGCGGGCATACTGCCGGGGGCATTCCGAAGACGGACCGCAACATCTTGTCTTGGTGGCGCCACACCTCCACAGGGACTGGCTCTCCCAGCGAGGTCCCGGCCCGCTGACCGAGTTCGGAGAGGATGGACGTGGACATCTTCTCCGGGACGATCTCGAACTCCCCGGGGGCGGCGTTGCGCATCTCCTCGCGGTGAAGGAGCGATATGTGCGTGCCGCGTTTTGAGGGGCCGATCAGTACGCGGGTTGCCCACGCGCAGTGGGCCTTATCGGTACGAATAGCGCGCACGCGTGATCCTTGTACGTATCCGCGAACGGCCCACAGGACGTCCGCCGTGTGCCAGCGCTATCCGGCGATCTCGAACGCGCGGACCTGGCTCACGCCTTGAGCGCTGACGTCCGTCACCTTCATCCACTGGGTGCAGTGAGCAGCCTCGAACAGGCCCTCAGCAAAAGCAAGGGTCGCGCTGAACTGGTGTGCCTTCTTTGCCTCGTCTGCCACGTGGGCGGTCGCCACCGGATCGTTCAGCAGAGTGAGCAGTTCGGCGTCGACCGTCTCGGTCTCTCGCGCGAACTTGCTGAGGACATCGGCGAGGGACGTGAGAACGACGAAACGGTCCTCAAGGCCGCTGATGTCGGCCGCCATGGCGGGCTCCAGAGACGTGCCGTCGCCGAAGTCCTTGATGTTCTCGCTGACGAAGTAGATCGTCTCGTGCGGGTGGGCATGGGCGTACGCCACCGCGGTGAGCCAGATCGCCGCATCACGAGCACCCGTCTTGATCTTCGAACTTCCCCCGACGGCCTTGCACGGCGCTATCTCGTTCGCCTCTCGGAAGTACCCCTCGCGGTGGGCTGCGTCGCTGATGGGCAGCGTCTTCACGAGCGCCCCGTACCGCTCGCGCCAGTGCTGCCGTACGCGCTCGGCGGGCTGCTGCGGCGGTGTCACCACGTCCCCCCCCCCCCGTTACCGTCTTCGTGGCTCCGCAATGGGGCTACCGGCCTTCGGGTCCGGCATGACTTCCCCCCCTTGTTGTTCATGATCCGGGGGGTGGTGTCACCGGGCCCGGAGGCATCGACGGACCGCTGATGAGGGGCTTGAGCACCGGCTTCACCCGAGCCGGAAGAGCTCTCCGTAACGTGGATGTGGCAGTGCGCCGTGAGGCGCCTCGTTGTATACCCGACTCAATCGGGAGGAACTTGGAGGAATGTTCCTGGGTCACCTGGCTTACCTAGACGTGAAAGCGCGAGGGGACAAGAGCATGCCAGGACTACGGACCGTCTGGAGGCGTCCAGGGCGGCGTCCGTCAGACCCGCGCGATATGGCCAAAGCTGGATTGCCTGAAGCCCAATCTCCAGCGGCGTGCACCACCGCCGTCGGTAGGACGTCTGACACCGATACCCCGCCCTGCCTGCCGAAGTTGCCGGTCGGCGGACAACCTCCGGGACGGGGAGCGTCGCCCAACGAGGGCGGTCAAGGAGATGAGTGGGCGGCCTACGTCGCGCTCGATACGTACAGCGAGGACGTACCACGGGATCACCTACAGGGCGCGAGCCCCACGGTGACGGAGTGCCCGTAGTAGTCGCAGGAGTCACGACCTGCCGAGGGGGCCGGGAAAGCCGGGCCACAGGGCGAAGGGGCACAGGAGGTCAGGACGTTCGGTTCGGGAGGTATGCGTAATGCAGAACGCCGAAACGGTGCTGGATGTCATCCGGGAACGCGGCAGGAAGAACCTGCCGCTGGAGAGGCTGTATCGGCAGTTGTTCAACCCGCAGTTGTTCCTCATGGCCTACGGCCGCATCCATGCCAACGCGGGTGCGATGACGCCGGGGGTCACCGGGGAGACCGTGGACGGCATGTCCCTGGCGAAGATCGATGCGGTCATCGGCGCTCTGCGCACGGAGTCGTACCGGTGGCTGCCAGCCCGCCGCGTTTACATCGAGAAGAAGGGACGCACGAAGAAACGACGCGGTCTCGGCCTGCCCACGTGGTCAGACAAGCTGGTCGCCGAGGTGGTACGTCTGCTGCTTGAGGCGTACTACGACGTCCAGTTCTCCGACCGCTCCCACGGATTTCGCCCCGGCCGGGGCTGTCACACCGCTCTCGCGGAAGTGACGACATGGAAGGGAACACACTGGTTCGTCGAGGGCGACATCTCCGACTGCTTCGGCAGCCTGGACCACGAGGTTCTCCTCGGAATCCTGGGAGAGAAGATCCGCGACGGCCGGTTCCTGCGTCTCATCGGCCGAATGCTCTCGGCCGGGTATCTGGAGGACTGGCGGTGGAAGGCCACGCTCAGCGGAGCCCCGCAGGGCGGGGTCGCCTCACCGATCTTGTCCAACATCTACCTGGACCGGTTCGACCGCTTCGTTGAACTGCTGCTGCCGGAGTACAACCGAGGGGTCGTCCGGCGTCGTCATCCTGAATATCAGCGGGTCTCCGACCAGATCGCGCGGGCTCGGCGGCGTGGGGACATTGCGACGGCGCTGGAGCTTCGGCAACAGCAACGTCGCAGGCCCAGCCTCGATCCCGATGATCCGGGCTACCGGAGGCTTCGGTATGTCAGATACGCGGACGACTGGCTCCTCGGATTCGCCGGACCCAAGTCCGAAGCCGAAGAGATCAAGGACCGAATCCGGCAGTTCCTGCGCGACATGCTCAAGCTGGAGCTGTCGGAGCCCAAGACCCTGATCACGCACGCCGCCAGCCAGCCGGCGCGCTTCCTTGGTTACGACATTCGGGCCCAGCGCAGTGACACGAAGATCTCCCGTGGACGCCGGGCAACCAACGGCGTCATCGGGCTCTACGTGCCACCAGCTGTGATCCGGCAACGTTGCGCGATCTACATGCGCGGCGGAAGACCCGTACGCCGCGGAGTGCTCATCCACGACAGCGACTATTCCATCGTGGTGAAGTACCAGGCGGAGTACCGGGGGTTGGTCCAGTACTACCTGCTCGCCCAGGATGTTCACCGCCTGGGCCGCCTGCGGTGGGTCATGGAGACTTCCATGCTCAAGACCCTCGCGAGTAAGCACTCCTGCTCCGTTCGGAAAGTGGCTCGCAGGCTCTATGCGACCACCGACACTCCGGATGCCCCGGTGGTGTTTGCAGGTCACGGTTCCTCGTGACGGCGGAAGGAAGCCACTGGTCGCCACCTTCGGGGGCATTCCGCTCAAGCGGCAGCGCGCGGCGGAGATCCTTGACCGGGCACCGGCCACCAAGCGGAGTCGAGGCAATGAGCTGTTGCACAGGCTCCTGGCGGGTGAGTGCGAGATGTGCGGGAAGCGGACCGGACTTCATGTTCACCACGTCCGCAAGCTCGCCGATCTCAAGCGTCCCGGTCGGCCCGACCCTCCGCTCTGGAAGGTGCTGATGGCAAAGCGCCGACGCAAGACCCTCGTGGTCTGCGAAGCCTGCCATCGTGCCATTCATGCAGGTCGGGCCACATCCTCAACCCGGAGATGACCACTGGAGAGCCGGATGCCTGGAAAGCGGGCCCGTCCGGTTCGGGAAGGGGCCGTCGGAAAAGGACCCGAGCCACGGGCACCTCGTCGGCGGCCTACTTCACGCTCGGTGCCCAGGCGAGGCCGGATGAGAGTGTGATGGAGGGGCCTGCACGTGATCGACACCGGCGACATCGACGTCTTCCTCGGCCTGGACGTCGGCAAGGGCGAACACCACGCCACCGCCGTCACCCCGGCCGGAAAGAAGGCCTTCGACAAGCGGTTACCCAACACCGAACCCAAGCTCCGCGAGCTCTTCGCCAAGCTGAAGGCCAAGCACGGGACGGTGCTGGTCGTGGTCGACCAGCCGGCCTCGATCGGGGCCCTGCCGCTCGCGGTCGCGCGGGCCATGGGCTGCCCGGTCGCCTATCTGCCGGGGCTGACGATGCGACGGATCGCCGACCTCTACCCCGGTGAGGCGAAGACCGATGCGAAGGACGCGTTCATCATCGCGGACGCGGCCCGGGCGATGCCGCACACGCTGCGGGCGATCGACGGCGAGGACGAGACGATCTCCGAGCTGGAGATGATCGTCGGCTTCGACGACGACCTGGCCGGCGAGGCAACCAGGGTAGCGAACCGGCTCCACGGCCTGCTCACGCAGATCCATCCATCGCTGGAACGGGTCCTGGGACCGCGGTTGCAGCACCCGGCCGTCATCACGCTGCTGGAACGGTTCGGGTCACCGGCCCAGATACGCAGGGCCGGACGGCGCCGCCTGGTCACGCTGATACGGCCCAAGGCCCCGAGGATGGCCGAGCGGCTGGTCGAGGACATCTTCACCGCCCTGGACGAACAGACCGTCACCGTTCCCGGCACCGAGGCGGCCGGGCTGATCGTTCCGAGCCTGGCCGGATCCCTGGCCGCCGTCCTTGACCAGCGCAAACTCCTGGCCGGGCGGATCGAAGAACTCCTGGAGGCCCACCCTCTTTCGAAGGTCCTGAGGTCGATGCCGGGAGTCGGCGTCAGGACCGGAGCCCGCATCCTGATCGAGGTCGGCGACGGCAGCACCTTCCCGACCGCCGGCCACCTCGCCGCCTACGCCGGCCTCGCCCCGGCAACCCGGAGCTCGGGCTCCTCAATCCGCGGCGAACAGCCCTCCAGGAGAGGAAACAAGCAGCTCAAACGGGCCTTCTTCCTCTCCGCGTTCGCCGCACTCAGCGACCCGGCATCGCGGGCCTACTACGACAAGAAGATCGCCCAAGGGAAGCACCACACCCAGGCCCTGCTCTGCCTCGCCAGACGCCGGGCCGACGTCCTGTTCGCGATGCTCCGCGACGGGACCTTCTACGAGCCCAAACCGGCTGCGGCCAGGTGAGGAGTCCAGACTGCTCGATCAATCCTCCGGCCGAAGCCGCTGACGAGCGGCCTCAAGCCGCTGGTCATAGTCAGGCGCGAACAGCTCAGGAAGTGACTTGTCGAGCGTTCCAGCGATCCGATGGATCGGAGCCCAGACCGCCGGATCGTCGACAACGCGGCTGAGGTCCGTCATCTGGAGCTTCTCCAGCCAATGCGACAGCACCAGTGCCTCGTCACTCGTGAGCTGGATCATGACTTGGCTATCACTCATGCACACCCCTACGGCTCGGCCCGCCCTTGCCCGCACGAACCTACTGGCCTCGGACCTTGACCAAACACATAGGGGCACCCCCCCCACGGGGTCGCCCTTGCCAGGTCGGCCACGGCAGCCCGCGCGGCCTCGTACTTGCGTGCGTATGAGAGTGCCTGCTGCGCCGCCAGCTCCTCCACGACGATCCAGGGCGCCCCGAACGACTCGACGCCGACGGCGCTGATCGCCCGCAGCAACTCGGCCTCGGGGCCGCGCAGGGACGTGCTCTTGAGGACGCACGTATCCAGGATGATCATGGGGCGCTCCTTTCGAGATCTCAACCGGACCAGACTCCCAGGGGGAGAGAGCGGCGCGCACCGCATTTGCCAGAAGCCTGGAACCGGGGTGCGCCGCGAGCGTAGGCGTCCGGGCAGGGGCCGGGCGCGGCCTAGGATGGGCGGCCTCCCGCCGACCGAAAGCAGCCCCCGTGCGCCTCGACAGCTTCCACACGTTCGCCGTCTCCGCCCTCGCTGCCGCGCCGGACGTCCAGTCCGCGCAGCCGTGGGACCGGGGGGCCGAGCACCTGCGCGGCGTGCACGTGACCTTGGTGACGGGCGCCCAGTTCTGGATCGGCCTGACCAGCGCCGCCGCCCCCGGTGACAAGTGGGTGGGGGAGGAGACCCCCGTCGAGGGCGACCGCCCGGCCGAGGTGCCGTTCCCGGAGCTGTTCGACAGCAGCAAGAAGGCCAGCCTCGCCCGCACCTCGTGCTACTTCGCCGCCGCGGTCATCAACAGCGGCAACGCGCAGATCGCCTCCGCGTACGCGTTCTCCAGCGGGCGCGGCTTCGGCGTGGTCTTCCATGACGAGGCGAAGGGCTTCGCGCGGTTTCACCACAACGGTCGCGCCGGGCAAGGGCTCGGAGGGCAGCCGTTCAACAGTCTCCAGGAGGCTGTGTAGGCAGCCAGGGATGGAGCCTGAACATGCCCGGGCTGATGCCCGCGACACTGCCTGCTGTCCCGGATGCCTACGTGGTGATGTGGAACCGCCAGAACGCGCCCGCGATCATGCTGGCAGGGCTGAACGTTACTCGCGCCAGCGGCGAGCACGGTGCGGCCCTCCTGCAATCCCAGCTCGTCACCGCAGCCCGAACCCTCGCCCAGGTGAGGCGACACCGCAGGCCGACGGGCCACGCCGAGAGCGCTAGCGCGGGCCTCGACAGCCCGCGCCGTCGGGATGCGCGCTCTCACCACGGTGAGCCTGTCAGCACGGGGGCCTCCGCGTCGACGAGGCGCTCGCATAATGTGCGTCAGTGATCGAGGACCGGCCTTCAGGTCTCCAGCCGCCTTGACTTGCGACCCTAACCAGCCTGAAACCAGACTGGTCTGAAATCAGCCCGATGGATAGGGTGTGACACATGGACATCAGGACCGAGCTCGACAACTTCCTCGGTGAGAAGCGGACCCTGGTCGATGCGATCACGCGTGAATTCCGCGCCGGAACCTCCGCCAACGAGGTCGCCCGCCAGGCCGCGCAGGCCTTCGGCCGCGACCAGGTCAAGCAGTACCTGGCCGCCGTCGCCCTGCACGACACAGCCCGCAAAGCCCTGAGCGCGAACGACTTGCAGCTGGTCGACGTGTACGTCACCGGGATCGAGGCACCCCGCGAAACCCGCCTGATCCTGGCCGCCGATCCCGTCGAAACCGACAGCTACGCAAGCCTGCCCAGGCGCATCCGCCTGGCGCTGCGCGACTACCACCTCACACTCGACCTCCCGCACGCTACCCACGGCGAGAACACCGACGCCCGCATCGACGCGCTCCTCCTCGAAGGCCAAGCCGTCCGCGTGGTCAGGCTCAACCCCCGCACGTGACCCCACACGCCACCAAGAGTTGAGGTGCACCCCGTGATCGCCCAGCCCAGGAGCGCGCCACACGGCGGCCCCGCGACTGGCTCGGAGCCGCTCGAAGTGCTTCCGCTTACCCCTTACGACCCACCCCTGACCCGGTACACACTCTCCTGCACCTGCGGCCGTCCGGGGTTCCGGGCGGAACAGGTACTGTGCCCGGACTGCCGCCCCGTGGTACTCGCCCGCCACGGCACCCGCCTGAACACGCTGCTCTCGCGGATCACGTACGATCACGCCGGGCTGACCCTGGCCTGGGTCCCCGCCTCCCTGACAGCGCAAGCCTTCACACCCCGCATCAGCCTGAACGTCCCCGACGCCAGCGACCCCGCCCGCACCCCGCTCACCCTCCGCGGCTTCGCCCACTGGGAAGACGACCAGCTGCTGCACGCCTGCGCCAGCGGCGCCGACGACCATCAGGTCCTGGCCCTTGCCTTCAGCCTGGCCCACTACGCACTCGCCTGCATCGCAGTCCATGAGGTCGGAGAGTTCTTCACCTACCAGGGCCGACAGGTATTCCCACCCCACCGGCGCGATCCAGTCCTGCCACTGGACGAAGACGGCGGCCCGGACGGCTGCGGAGCCGTGGGAATCTGGCTCAACTACGCCGGCGCAACACCCCAGCAGCACCCCACCACTGCGACCGCGCACGATCGCAGTGCGCTGTCCGCCGAAGACCTGAGCCTGCCCCCCCGGGTACGGCATCACGCTCACGCCGCAGTCGTTCACCATCACCGCGCCCGACCGGCCCGCACGCCGCACCGCCTGGCGCCTGGAGCCGTCCGTACCCACCGCAGCCATCGAACCTGCCCTCCAGCAGCTGCATCATGCCCTTGCCACCACAGCCCTAGAGGCCGTCGCCCAGCACCTCCTGCTCGATCACCAGCCCCTGCTCACAGCGACACCACGCACCACCTCGACCACCGGCATCGCCTGGACAGTCGGCTTCACCTACGACGGATAGCACCGGCTTTCCCTCGGTCACGTCGCGCTCGCCAGGGGCAACTCTGCACACGCACTCGGTCACGCAGGTCCACGGCCGCGGACTGCTGAGCTCCCGTGCAGTGACCGATGAGCCAGGCAGCCCGACGCCCCCGTCGGCGAGGAGCTGACACCCACGCACGACTGACATGGCACGGTCGCACGGCCAGGGCCGAGAGCAGCCACGAAGGGGGGGAGGCGCCGCCACACGAACCGGTATTGTCATGCCCCTGCAACCCCATGGGAGTTTGGTCAAAATGCGTATTTCAACGTCCAGGACGCAGCAGTGGATGCTCGGCATCGTGGTGTGCGGCTTATTGATCACCGGGTGCAGTGGCGGCACCGACGGCGGCACAAGGAAGCCCCCACCGCAGCCAGCGGTTGACGCGATGCCCCTCACTGCCGAGGCCCTGCGCCCCCTGCTCCTGACCCAGCGAGACCTCGGCAGCGGATATGCCCAGGTCCAGGACGACACAGAGAGCGACAAGTTCGACGACATCTCGGTGCAGGGATGCCCCGAGCTGGAAAAGCTCAGCCAGAACGACGACAAAGACATGTTCGCGGCCAAGGCGGAGGCCAGCTTCGCCTACGACCAGGACGCCACGCTGGACGAGGAGCTGCACAGCGATCGGCCCTCCGTGCTCTCCAGCAAGATCCGCCAGCTGTTCACCGCCTATACCTCTTGCCCGACCTTCACGATGACATCGGGTACCACCCCCATCGAAGTAACCGTGTCCAAGGCGGTCACCCCTCAGCTGGGCGACGAGCAATTCGCCTACACCATGACCATCGCGCTGCCCGCCGGCCCACAGGTCCTCAAGACCATGTCTGTACGCACGAACAACGTCGCCGTCATGCTGGTGGGCGCCCCCGCACTGGTCGACCGTCACATCGAGGCCGCTGTCGGCAAGATCCCCAAACTGATCGTTTCAGATTCAGATTGACACGCTTACTCGTCGTCGACTCGCTGCAGCATCTGTGTGAAGTCACCGGCGCTGAGCAGGTCGGCAAGTACTCGGGTCATGTTGTCGATGCCGGGGTCACCAACTATCAGCCCGTCAGAACACCAGAAGTAACGGCCGCCCAGCTCCTCGCCTGTCTGGGACCACCTCTTCATCAGGCGTTCGACCTCGGCGAGCGTGAACACGGTTGCAGTCCAGCGGGAACCGTCTTCCGTCAGCCGTACCTCTACGTCGACGTTGCAGACGGCATCCAGATCCTCGCCGGCGCTGGGCAGGAAGGACGCCTCGAACCGATCTGTGCGTACCCGGTACCAGGGCTCATCCCAACCCTGCTCAGTGCTCTCGCTCTCTGCGTTGTTCACCCAGGGAGTATGTCGATCCGTCTCCGTGTGCTCAACCAGGTTCTCTGGCAAGCATCGGCCTCGTGACCCTGAACCTCGCCCCCGATGATCTCTGGGATCGGATAGCCCCATTACTTCCGGGGCGCCCGCGGGGGTACCGCCATGCCGGACGGCTCCCGGTGCCGGACCGAGTCGCCCTGGCGGGCATCGTCTACGTCTTGCGCAAGGACGTGGCCTGGCGTGACAAACAAGCGAAGTCGTGGGCTGCTCTCGGGTAACCACCTGGCGTCGTCTGCCGGACTGGACCCAGGCCGGGTCTGGCCCCGCCTTCACGCCGCACTGCTTGCAGCCGGCGCCCCAGTCCTGGCTGCCCGGCCGACCTGGAAAGCACCGAAGAGGCAGAACTTCAGGAGCTCGGGCGAGTGTGCGCGGCTGCCACGACACACCGCCCCGCAGGGACCCCGCAGGCGCCGCGATGTCCAGACGGACAGCACGTCATAGGCGCAGTTGGAATCGTCCAGACCTGAGTGATCTGCGGGTGGGTGAGCCTGAGGCGCCCGGGCACGGGCCACGCGACAACCCCGTCCCGGGTGGCGCCGCGAACATTACGGTGCGTCCGAGGACGAACGCCCACCCCGGCTCGGATCCAGCGCCGGAAGACGCACCCAGAGCGATTGATCTTGCCCGGCGCCCCGCTGACCCCGGCGCGACGGACAGACACGGCCCGCCCGGGTCACGGAACGGGCACGAAGATCGTCTCCCGTCCGACGGCGCCGAGCGCAGCCGGATCCCCCGGACACTGCGGCAAGACTGCATCTTCAGATGGAGCCCCTGCCGCCTCGACCTTGCGGTCAGCGAACGCGGCACTCCCTATGCCCCGGCCACACCCATAATCATCCGCTACGAGCACAAGGAGCAGCGGTGGTCCGTGACAAACATCCCACCCCTCCGCCTTGGCCTGCTCCGCCGCGGCTCCCGGCGACGTACTGGACGCTGGTGGCAGGCTTCACCATCTGCCGCAGCGGCTGCGTCGTCGTGCCGTTCCTCTCCCTGTTCCTGGTGCGGCAGCAACATTTCGGCCCAGCAGAGGCTGCCCAGGTCAGTGCCGCGTTCGGGGCCGGCTGGGCCATCGGACCCGCCATAGCGGGCTGGCTGGCCGACCACATGGGCCGGCGCGCCACACTCTTGCTGGCTCTCGCCGCCGTCACGGCGACGTACCTCCTGCTGCCCGCGCTGCATTCCTTGTCCACGCTGACAGGCGCGGCCTTTGGAGTCGGGCTCTTCTTCGACGGACCCCGCCCGGCCGTCCTGGCCCTCGTCGCGGACCTGGTGCCCGAACAGGCACGCGGACGGGCCTACGCGCGGCTGTACTGGGCATCCAACCTCGGCGCCGGCTTGGCCGGATGTGTGGGAACGGCACTCTCCGAACGGCACATGCACGTGCTCTTCTACGTGGCCGCCGCGTCCAACTCGGCCTTCGCGCTTATCATCCTCATCCGCAGGATCGGGGCAGGCCATCATCCGACGAAGCACCACGTACATCCGGGCCCAGGAACTGGCGGGTACCACAGTATGATCCGCGACCGCAGGTTTCTGGCCCTGGTCGGCCTTACGCTCGTGTACCTCTGCTGCTATCAGCAGGTCCTGTTCGGGTTGCCCGTCGCGATGGAGTACGAAGGGCTGAGCCCCACGGGATACGGGTTCATCAACCTGCTCAACGCGATCGGTGTTGTCGCCTTCCAGCCACTGCTCCAGGCCTGGATTACTCGACGAACGCCCTTGGTAGTGTGCGCGACCGGCGCGATCGTTCTCGGCCTGGGCATGGGGGGCAACCTGGGAGCCCGGCAGTCCCTCATCGGCTACGCCTTGGCCGCCTCGGTCTGGACCCTGGGCGAGGTGCTGTTCTTCAGCAGCGTCATGACAGCGGTCGAACGCCTTACACCAGCCGCAGGCCGCGGCCGCTACACCGGTGTCTGGGCGTCCACCATGGGTGTCTCCTCCCTGATCGCACCGCTCATCAGCTCAACCGCCCTTGACGCGGGTGGAACTGAGCTCATGTGGATGATGAGCGGTGCTCTAGGAGCCATCGCGGCCATCGGGTTTCTCGTCCTGCAGAAGCGCATCGACACCACCACCTTCGCGACTGGCGACTCTGAACCTCCCGTGACACCCGCCCGTACCTGAACCTGCCCGGTTCGCTGTGTGGCGCTGCAGCCTCCAAGAAGCACGTCAGGTGCGTGTCCGCCCAAGCAGGGGCCCTGTCCAAGGACCTCGCCGTTCCTGCCGGAAGATCCTGGCCGCGGGCGCTGGCCACTCCCGCGGGCGAGCAGCGCGCGCCTGAATCGGGTCCCAGCGGCGACAGCCGGTGCGAAGGCCTCACCATCGAAGGAAGAGAGACGGCTGTCACGAGCCGCTGCAGGCCCCAGGCGCATACGGTGATGGACCCGGGCCAACGACTTACGGCGAGAGCGTCGGAGCAGGCGGAAGCGGCTCGGGCTTGTAGTTCTTGTCCCTGCGGTACAGGGTGACGCCGACGGTGGCCAGGTCCAGGTTGGGGTGAAGAGCACAGGTCATAGCAAGGCTGACCACGAAGCCGTTGACCTTCCTGTCCATGGGAGACTGGGTGCTGCCGTCGAGCTTCTGGGCGTCGGCAAGCATGTCGGCCGCGGCAGCGCGCTGCTGCTCCTCGGTCATGGCGGAGTTGTACTCGGGGCAGGTGGTCTCGGCGTAGGACTTGGGCCAGGCAGCAGCTCGTGGTTTCTCATTCGAGTCGGTGCATGCGGCGAGCACGAGCGCGCACAGCACAAGGCCGGCGAGGGGGACGGTGGGTCTCATCGCGCCAGGCTGGCAGCAGTCCGAGTGCGCGAGGGGCCTTTGTGGCCGTTCTGTTACGCCTGGGGTGCGGACCAGGCGGATGGGGGTCATCACGTCGACAGTGCGCCGGACGCCGTGACTCCCCCTGGACCCGGCATCCTCTCTCCCGCCGGCTCAGCTTGACTCTGTCGGGGATCTTGGAGTTTCGAGGTCAGGTGCCCAAGGTGCGCCAGGACTTCGGCCGGTGTATCCCGCGGTGGTCGAGGTAGCTCTGGAAGGCGGTCGGTAGCCGGGGCACAGAGGTTTCCTCGGCTGGTGGCCGACCACCGAGGCGCTCGATGTTGACGGC
>NZ_JBEOYE010000118.1:0-24996 GCF_040296945.1 Streptomyces sp. NPDC001941
CGGGCGCCCCCGCCGCGCCCCCCGGCACCACCCCCGCGGCAGGGCCCGCCACCGGCGCCCTGCCGTGGTTCGCACCGGACTCCGCACCGTCAGAGAACCGACCCACGACGAAGGGACATCCGTGAAGACGCAACGGAGGATGAGCGCGGCGGGAGTCGCGCTGATGCTCGGCGGCGCGGGGATCATCGTGGCCGCGCCACCGGCCCAGGCCGCCGAGGTCTCGTACGCGACCGAGTGCATACCGCCCGCCATCTCCGGGCTCCCCCCGGTCCAGGGCACCACCAAGGTGCAGATCACCGCGCCCGCCGAGGCGAAGGTCGGCGACGAGGTGGAGGTCGTCTGGAAGACGGTCGAGGCCGCGTCGAAGAACCCCGACGTCCTCGACCTGGACAAGGACACCGTGCAGCCCAGTGGCACCGTCAAGCTCGGCGGCGCGGGCAGCGGCACCCTGAAGGTCCAGGGCCCCCGGCAGAACCCGCCGATCCCCAAGAACAGCCCGATGGTGCTGCCGGACATGAAGGCGAAGCTGAAGCTGGACAAGGCCGGGGACGTGACGCTGACCCCGGACGCGTACACCATCAACGTCAGCAAGCCGATCTCGACGGACACCAAGTGCTCGCCGAAGGCGGCGGTCCAGGTGGGCGCCACGATCAAGGTCACCGAGGGCGGCGGCTCGGGCGGCACGACGACGACCGGGGGGACGACGTCCGGCGGCACGACCGCCGGGGGCACCACGACGACCGGGGGCACGACGGCGGGCGGGACCACCGCGAGCGGCGGCACCACGTCCTCGGGGGGCACGACGTCCTCCGGCGGCACCACCTCCTCCGGCGGCACCACGTCGTCCGGGGGCGCTTCGGGCGGCGGCGGTGACCAGAGCGACTTCCCGGGCAAGCAGGTCGCCGTCGACTTCGCCTGCAAGTCGCCCGGGCCCGCGAACATCGCGGGCAAGGTGACGGTCAACGCCAGGAAGAACGGCGGCAGCTACGACCTCACGGTGGTCACCGCCAAGGGCGTCATGAACAGCCCGGCGCCGCTGCCCGCGGGCGCGCTCAAGCCCTCGATGTCGATCACCCTGGGCGGCGCGGACAAGGGCTCGGTCAAGGTCGTCGGACCCGGCAACCCGGCGCCCCTGGAGATGGGCAAGCCGGTCGACCTGCCCGACATGAAGGGCACCTACAAGCCCGGCGCCACCGGGAAGTCGACGCTGACCCCGGGCACCCTCACCATCGACGTCGACCTGAGCGGCCAGAAGATCAACATCCCCTGCACGGTCAAGGGGACCCCGGCCGCCTCGCTGACCCTGGACACCAGCAAGCAGGAGGGCGGCGCCCAGGGCGGCGGGGACGACGGCGGCGCCGCCGCGAGCGGCGGCTCCTCGTCCTCCTCCGGCTCCTCCGGCGGCCTGGCCAACACGGGCGCCGAGCAGGACGGCGCGCTGCGGGCGCTGGCCCTGGTGGCCGGCACGGTGATCCTGCTGGGCGGCGCGGTCTTCACGTTCACCCCGTGGCGCAGGCTGCGCGGGACCCGCTGAACGGCGAGGGGCCCCGCACCGGTCCGGTGCGGGGCCCCTCGTGGGCCGTCAGGCCTCACGGGCGCGTCAGTGGACGCTGCCCATGAGGGTCTGGACCTTCCTGCGGTACATGTAGATCGCGAATCCGGCGAGGACCGCCAGCGAGGCCTGGAGCGCGATGATCCCCGTCCCGTTCAGGTCGACGCCGGCCAGCGACAGCAGACCCGTGGTGCAGTCACCGGCGGTGACGGCGAGGAACCAGACGCCCATCATCTGGGAGGCGTACTTCTTCGGGGCCATCTTCGTGGTGACGGAGAGGCCGACCGGGGAGAGGCACAGCTCGCCGATGGTCTGGATCATGTAGATCGAGACGAGCCACATCGGGGAGACCTTGGTGCCGTCGCCCGCCATGTTCATCGGGACGATGAAGACGAAGAAGGACGCACCGACCAGGACCAGGGCCATCGAGAACTTCACGATGGTGTTCGGCTCCTGGTTCTTGCGGGCCAGCCACAGCCAGAGCCAGGCGAAGACCGGGGCCAGCGCCATCACGAACAGCGGGTTCAGCGACTGGTACCAGGTGGCCGAGAAGCCGAGGCCGAAGACGGTGTCCGCGGTCTTGGAGTCGGCGAACAGCGACAGCGTGGAGCCGCCCTGGTCGTAGATCATCCAGAAGACGGCCGCGGCCACGAAGAACCAGATGTAGCCGGACATCTTGGTCTGCTCGGTGGGCGACAGGTCCTTGTCGCGCTTGATGCGCACCAGGACGGCGACCGGGATGAGCAGGCCGATCAGGGTCAGCGGGACCATCGCCCAGTTCAGGGTGAAGGCGCCCATGGCGACCACGACGCCGTAGAAGGCGGCGACGACCACGACGACCAGCGCGACCTTGGTCAGGACGGCCTTGCGCTCGGCGGGGGAGAGCGGGTTCGGGACGATGTCGCTCTGCGCGCTGAGGTTGCGGGTGCCGATCAGGAACTGCACCAGGCCCAGCGCCATGCCCATGGCGGCCAGGGCGAAGCCCAGGTGCCAGTTGACTTCCTTGCCGACCGTGCCGACGACGAACGGCGCGATGAAGGCACCGAGGTTCACGCCGATGTAGAAGAGCGTGAAGCCGCCGTCACGGCGCTCGTCGTCCGGGCCGTCGTAGAGGTGGCCGACCATCGTGGAGATGTTGGCCTTGAGCATGCCGGAACCGGCGGCGACCAGGGCGAGGCCCACGAAGAACATGGCCTGGCCGGGCAGGGCCAGCGAGAGGTGGCCCGCGATGATCACGAAACCGGCGATGGTGACCGTCTTGCGGGCACCCCACACGCGGTCGCCGAACCAGCCGCCGGGCATGGCCATCAGGTAGACCATCGACACGTACACGGAGTAGATGGCGGTGGCCGTGGCCGCCTTCATCGCAAGTCCGCCGCCCTGGCTGCCCGCGGCGGCGTCGGCGCCCCCGGAGACCAGGTAGTACACGAGGAGGGCCCGCATGCCGTAGTAGGAGAAGCGCTCCCACATCTCGGTCATGAAGAGGGTGGCCAGGCCGCGGGGGTGGCCGAAGAAGGTCTTCTCGGAACCGGGGGTTCCGGTCGAAGACTTCGTCAGGCTGGACGCCATGTCGATCCTTGCTTGCTCGGGACGCGTCGCTCGTAGCGACGAAATCGCCCGTCGGGTGGCCGGCACCGGCAGGGGAACCGTCCCGCCCCACGCCTTACAGGGGATCGCCCCGTACGGAGTACGGAGACGGGGGATGCGGTCCTCACCGGGATCCACGCCCCGGACGCAACGTCGCGCCGCGGGGCCCGGCCCACAGGTCATTCACTGTTCCAGGGCGGGTCCGGTCGGACCCGACCCCGAGCAGAAAAGAGACCCTTGACCATCAAGCCAGCCAAAGGTCCCCAGTAGTGCTACAGGCGTGTTGGCCACCATACGACACGACAGTGCGGCATATGGAAGGACTTGAGACATGGATCACAGGCGTCTGTGGAACCATCTGCCCATATTCAAAGGTGAATCTCAAGTTCAGCCCCAGGCCCCAAGGGCTTGTCGATCACCGCCCTGACCGGGCCCCTCGCGGACTACCATCGTCGCCATGACCCGTGTACTGCTCGCCGAGGACGACGCATCCATCTCGGAGCCACTGGCCCGCGCCCTGCGTCGGGAGGGTTACGAGGTCGAGGTGCGGGAGGACGGTCCCACCGCGCTCGACGCCGGACTGCAGGGCGGTGTCGACCTGGTCGTGCTCGACCTCGGCCTGCCCGGCATGGACGGTCTTGAGGTCGCCCGCCGCCTGCGCGCCGACGGCCACACCGTGCCCATCCTGGTCCTCACCGCCCGCGCCGACGAGGTGGACACCGTCGTCGGCCTGGACGCCGGCGCCGACGACTACGTGACCAAGCCGTTCCGCCTGGCCGAACTGCTCGCCCGGGTCCGGGCGCTGCTGCGGCGCGGCGCGACCGAGCCCGCCCCCGCCCCCGCCACCCACGGCGTGCGCATCGACGTGGAGTCGCACCGCGCCTGGATGGGGGACGAGGAGCTCCAGCTGACCGCCAAGGAGTTCGACCTGCTGCGCGTCCTGGTGCGCGACGCGGGCCGGGTGGTCACCCGCGACCAGCTGATGCGCGAGGTCTGGGACACCACCTGGTGGTCCTCCACCAAGACCCTCGACATGCACATCTCCTGGCTGCGCAAGAAGCTCGGGGACGACGCCGCCAACCCGCGCTACATCGCCACCGTGCGCGGCGTGGGCTTCCGCTTCGAAAAGAGCTGAGTCCGACCCGTGCGCCGCCGCCTGATCAACTCCACGCTCGCCGTGGTGCTCGTCGTCATCGCCGTCTTCGGGGTCTCCCTGGTGATCGTCGAGACCCGCACCATCTCCAACAGCGCCCAGGAGAGCGTGGAGTCCGAGGCCAGGGGCCTGGTCTCCATCGTGGACAGCCGCCTGGTGGGCAAGGAGCCGGTCAACCCGGAGATCCTGGCCCGCCAGTCCGGCACCAAGCGGTACGCGCGGGTCACCCAGCCCGGCAAGGCCCCCATCGAGATCGGCAGCCGCCCGGACGGCGGCGTGATCCGCGCCACCGCGCACAGCGAGCGCGGGGTGTCCGTCACCGTGGAGGAGTCCCGCTCCACCGTCACCGCCGAGGTCGGCCGCACCCTCATGATCATCGGTGCGGTGGCGCTGCTCGCCGTGGTGGCCGCCGTGCTCCTCGCCGTACGCCAGGCCAACAAGCTGGCCTCGCCGCTCACCGACCTCGCCGAGACGGCCGAGCGGCTGGGCTCGGGCGACCCCCGCCCGCGCCACAAGCGGTACGCCGTGCCGGAGCTGGACCGGGTCGCCGACGTGCTGGACTCCTCCGCCGAGCGGATCGCCCGGATGCTCACCGCCGAGCGGCGGCTGGCCGCCGACGCCTCGCACCAGCTGCGCACCCCGCTCACCGCGCTCTCCATGCGCCTGGAGGAGATCACGCTCACCGACGACCTGGAGACGGTCAAGGAGGAGGCGACGATCGCGCTCACCCAGGTGGAGCGGCTCACCGACGTCGTCGAGCGGCTGCTGACCAACTCGCGCGACCCGCGCACGGGCTCCGCCGTCGCCTTCGACCTGGACGAGGTCGTCAAGCAGCAGATCGAGGAGTGGCGCCCGGCCTACCGCAGCGCGGGCCGCGCCATCGTGCGCTCGGGCAAGGTCGGCATGCGGGCCGTGGCCACCCCCGGCGCGGTCGCCCAGGTGCTCGCCGCGCTGATCGAGAACTCGCTGATGCACGGCGGCGGCACCGTCGCCCTGCGCACCCGCGTCACCGGCAACCAGGCGGTCGTGGAGGTCACCGACGAGGGCCCCGGGGTGCCGGTGGACCTGGGGGCGCGGATCTTCGAGCGGACCATCAGCGGCCGCAACTCCACCGGGATCGGCCTCGCGGTCGCCCGGGACCTGGCCGAGGCGGACGGCGGGCGCCTGGAGCTGCTCCAGCAGCAGCCGGCCGTGTTCGCGCTGTTCCTCAGCCGCGAGGGGCACGGGGACCCGGAGCACGGCGACCGGGGCGCGGAGCCGGAGCGCCCGATCCGCTGAGCACGGGCGGCCGGGCGGCGGAAAGGCCGGCGGCGGAAGGCCGGCGACGTGGGGTCAGCGGCGCACGGGCGCCGGGTCCGGCCGCGGCTCCAGGAAGGACTCGGCGGTCTGCACGGCCTCGCGGGCGGGCAGTGCCCGGAACACCCAGGTGCGGTAGGACCAGAACCGGAACAGCGTGCCGATCCCGATGCCGAGGAACTTGAAGAAGTTGCTCCACAGCGGCCCGTCCCAGCCGAAGCCGTACGTCGCCGCGTAGAGCACGCCGTTCTCGATCACCATGCCGACCGCGCTGAACAGCAGGAAGAGCGTCAGCTCCTTGGTGCGCCCGGTCTTGTCGCGGTCCTTGTACGCGAAGTAGCGGAAGCCCACGTAGTTGAAGGCGATCGCCACGACGGTCGCGATCAGGCTGGCCCGCACCACGGGCAGGTCCGTGACGTGCCGCACCAGGTTGAACACGGCCATGTTGACCAGCAGCCCCAGGCCGCCGACCGCGCCGAACTTGGCGACCTCGCGCGCGAGCTGCTCCAGTCGCACGCGCAGCGCGCCCCGTTCGCTCATGGTGATGATCAGTCCCGTCGGTTTGGAGGACAGAGTGGAGTACGGACCGGTTCCGTCAACCCGGCAATGCTAACCACCCTGGCGCGCCGATGCCCGTGCGCGGCCCGAAGGCGTGGCGAGCTGTGACATTCCACAGGCTGGCGGGGGTCTCCCATTCGGCGGATACCCTAAGAGGGTGACGTTCCCGGTAGTAGGCATGGTCGGCGGCGGTCAGCTCGCCCGCATGACCCACGAGGCGGGCATCCCCCTCGGCCTGAAGTTCAAGCTCCTCAGTGACACGCCCCAGGACTCGGCGGCCCAGGTGGTCAGCGAGGTCGTCATCGGCGACTATCGCGACCTGGACACGCTGCGTGACTTCGCGCGCGGCTGCGACGTGATCACCTTCGACCACGAGCACGTGCCCACGGAGCACCTGCGCGCCCTGGAGGCGGACGGCATCCCCGTCCGCCCCGGCCCGGACGCGCTGGTGCACGCCCAGGACAAGGGGGTGATGCGGGCCAGGCTCGACGAGATCGGCGTTCCCAGCCCGCGCCACCGGATCGTGTCCGACGCGGCCGACGCGGCGGCCTTCGCCGCCGAGGGGGACGGTTTCCCGATCATCCTCAAGACGGTGCGCGGCGGCTACGACGGCAAGGGCGTCTGGTTCGTGCGCACCGAGGCGGACGCGGAGGAGCCCTTCCGGGCCGGCGTGCCGGTGCTCGCCGAGGAGAAGGTCGACTTCGCCCGCGAGCTGGCCGCCAACATCGTCCGCTCCCCGCACGGGCAGGCCGTCGCCTACCCGGTGGTGGAGTCCCGGCAGGTCGACGGCGTGTGCGACACGGTGATCGCGCCCGCGCCCGGCCTCGACCCCGAGCTGGCCGGGCAGGCGCAGGAGCTGGCGCTGCGCGTCGCCAAGGAGCTCGGCGTGGTCGGGCACCTGGCGGTGGAGCTGTTCGAGACCCGCGACGGCCGCATCCTGGTCAACGAGCTGGCCATGCGCCCGCACAACTCCGGCCACTGGACCCAGGACGGCGCGGTGACCTCCCAGTTCGCCAACCACGTCCGCGCGGTCCTGGACCTGCCGCTGGGCGACCCGCGCCCGCGCGCCGCGTGGACCGTGATGTGCAACGTGCTGGGCGGGGACTTCCCCGACATGTACTCCGCGTACCTGCACTGCATGGCCCGCGACCCGCAGCTGAAGATCCACATGTACGGAAAGGACGTGAAGCCCGGCCGCAAGGTCGGTCACGTCAACACCTACGGCGACGACCTGGACGAGGTGCTGGACCGCGCCCGCCACGCCGCCGGCTACCTGCGAGGAACGATCACCGAATGACCCCCGTCGTTGGAATCGTCATGGGCTCGGACTCCGACTGGCCCGTGATGGAGGCCGCCGCCCAGGCGCTGGACGAGTTCGAGATCCCGTACGAGGTCGACGTCGTCTCCGCGCACCGCATGCCGCGCGAGATGGTCGCGTACGGCGAGGAGGCCGCCGGGCGCGGACTGAAGGCGATCATCGCGGGCGCGGGCGGCGCCGCCCACCTGCCCGGGATGCTCGCCTCGGTCACCCCGCTGCCGGTGATCGGCGTGCCCGTGCCGCTGAAGTACCTGGACGGCATGGACTCCCTGCTCTCCATCGTGCAGATGCCCGCCGGGGTGCCCGTCGCCACCGTCTCGGTCGGCGGCGCGCGCAACGCCGGACTGCTCGCGGCCCGCATCCTGGCCGCGCACGACCCCGAACTGCTCACCCGCATGCGGGACTTCCAGCAGGAGCTGAACGACCAGGCCACCGAGAAGGGCAAGCGGCTGCGGCAGAAGGTCGAGGGCTCCTCGGCGTTCGGCTTCGCGAGGTGACAGCCTGAGGAGATGGACTTCCTCACCGAAGCGCGCGAAGCGCTGGCCGAGTACCCCGTCGTCGACGGCCACAACGACCTGCCCTGGGCGCTGCGCGAGAAGGCCGGGTACGACCTGGACCGCCTCGACGTCGCCCGCGACCAGACCGGGCGGCTGCACACCGACCTGCCCCGGCTGCGCGCGGGCGGCGTGGGCGCCCAGTACTGGTCGGTGTACGTGCGCAGCGACCTGGCGGGCGACGCGGCGGTCAGCGCGACGCTGGAGCAGATCGACTGCGTGGACCAGCTGCTCGCCCGCCACCCGGACGCGCTGGCGCCCGCGCTGGACGCCGACGGCATGGAGGCGGCCCGCGCCGCGGGCCGCATCGCGTCCCTGAAGGGCGCCGAGGGCGGCCACTCGATCGACAACTCGCTGGGCACGCTGCGCGGGCTGTACGGGCTGGGCGTGCGCTACCTGACGCTCACCCACAACGACAACCTCGCCTGGGCGGACTCGGCGACCGACGTCCCCGGCGTGGGCGGCCTGTCGCCCTTCGGCCACGAGGTCGTACGGGAGATGAACCGGCTCGGCATGCTGGTGGACCTCTCGCACGTGGCGGCCACCACCATGCGCGACGCGCTGGCCACCTCCACCGCGCCGGTGATCTTCTCGCACTCCTCGGCCCGCGCGGTCTGCGACCACCCGCGCAACGTGCCGGACGACGTGCTGGAGCTGCTGCGGGCCAACGGGGGCGTGGCGATGGCCACCTTCGTACCGAAGTTCGTCCTCCAGGCGGCCGTGGACTGGACGGCGGCGGCGGACGAGAACATGCGGGCGCACGGGCTGCACCACCTGGACACCACGGACGCGGGCATGGCCGTCCACGCGGCCTTCGAGGCCGCCCACCCGCGCCCGGTCGCCACCGCGGCCACCATCGCCGACCACCTGGACCACATGCGCGAGGTGGCGGGCATCGACCACGTCGGCATCGGCGGCGACTACGACGGCACGGCGTTCACCCCGGACGGCCTGGACGACGTGTCGGGCTACCCCAACCTGGTGGCGGAGCTGCTGCGCCGCGGCTGGTCCCGCCCGGACCTGGCCAAGCTGACCTGGCAGAACTCGGTCCGCGTACTGCGCGACGCGGAGTCGGTCGCCCGCGACGAGCGGTCCAGGCGGGGCCCGTCGAACAAGACCCTGGCCGAGCTCGACGGCTGACGGCTGGACGCGGGCGACGGCCCCGCCGGGGCGGCGGCTCAGGCGCGCGGCCGCCCCATGGCGCGGTAGGTCCACCCGGCGCCCCGCCAGCGCAGGGCGTCCAGCGCGTTGCGCCCGTCCAGCAGCACGGGGGACGCGGGCTCCAGGGCCGCCGGGTCCAGCTCCCGGAACTCCCGCCACTCGGTCAGGTGCAGCACGATGTCCGCGCCCCGGACCGCCTCCGCCGCGGAGTCCGCGTACCCCAGGGTCGGGAAGAGCCGGCGCGCGTTCGCCATGCCCTTGGGGTCGTAGACGGTGACCTGTCCGCCCTGGAGGTGGATCTGCCCGGCCACGTTCAGCGCGGGCGAGTCGCGCACGTCGTCGGAGTCCGGCTTGAAGGCCGCCCCCAGCACCGCCACCCGCTTGCCCAGGAAGGTCCCGCCCAGCGCCTCGCGGGCCATCTCCACCATGGAGGCGCGGCGGCGCATGTTGATGGAGTCGATCTCCCGCAGGAAGGTCAGCGCCTGGTCCGCGCCCAGCTCGCCCGCGCGGGCCATGAAGGCGCGGATGTCCTTGGGCAGGCAGCCGCCGCCGAAGCCGATCCCGGCGCGCAGGAACTTGGCGCCGATGCGGTCGTCGTGGCCGATGGCCTCGGCCAGCTTGGCGACGTCGCCGCCGGCCGCCTCGCAGACCTCCGCCATCGCGTTGATGAAGGAGATCTTGGTGGCGAGGAAGGAGTTCGCGGCGGTCTTCACCAGTTCGGCGGTGGGGAAGTCGGTCACGACGAAGGGGGTGCCCTCGCCGACCGGGACGGCGTACACCTCGCGCAGCGTCTTCTCGGCCCGCTCGCCGCGCACGCCGACCACGATCCGGTCGGGGTGCAGGGTGTCCTCCACGGCGAAGCCCTCGCGCAGGAACTCCGGGTTCCAGGCCAGCTCGACGCCCTCGGGCAGCACCTCGGCCAGCCGTTCGGCGGAGCCGACGGGGACGGTGGACTTGCCGACCACCAGGGCGCCCTCGCGCACCACGGCGGCCAGGGAGGCGAAGGCGGCGTCGACGTAGCTCATGTCGCAGGCGTACTCGCCGTGCTTCTGCGGGGTGTTCACGCAGACGAAGTGCACGTCGCCGAAGGCGCCGGCCTCCTCCCAGGAGGTGGTGAAGCGCAGCCGTCCGGTGGAGCCCTCGGCGCCGGTGACGTGCTTGCGGAGCAGGTCCTCCAGCCCGGGCTCGTACATCGGTACGCGGCCGGAGGCCAGCAGCTCGACCTTCTCCGGCACCACGTCGAGCCCCAGCACCTCGAACCCCAGCTCCGCCATGGCCGCGGCGTGGGTCGCTCCGAGGTAGCCGGTGCCGATCACGGTGATCTTGAGGGCCATGTGGTGCTCCTGAGGGGTGCGGGTCGACTGCGGGCCCGAGCATAGTCGGGGCCGGGCGGGGGCACGTTTCACGCTGTCACCAAGCTCACGTATGCCCCGCGGGGGCCCGGCCCCTAAAATCGGGGTTACTTAACGGTAGTTAGCAGCACAGGGGAGTGAATAGCCTTGGCGGGAACGCCTGACTTCGATCTGTACCGCCCGTCCGAAGAGCACGACATGCTCCGGGACGCGATCCGCGGGCTCTCCGAGGCGAAGATCGCCCCGTTCGCCGCCGCCGTCGACGAGGAGGCGCGCTTCCCGCAGGAGGCGCACGACGCGCTGGTCGCCAACGACCTGCACGCCGTGCACGTGCCCGAGGAGTACGGCGGCGCGGGCGCCGACGCGCTCGCCACGGTCATCGTGATCGAGGAGGTGGCCCGCGCCTGCGCGTCGTCCTCCCTGATCCCCGCCGTGAACAAGCTCGGCTCCCTCCCGGTGATCATCTCCGGCTCCGAGGAGCTGAAGAAGAAGTACATGGGCCCGCTGGCCAAGGGCGAGGGCATGTTCTCGTACTGCCTCTCCGAGCCCGACGCGGGCTCGGACGCGGCCGGCATGAAGACCCGCGCGGTGCGCGACGGCGACTTCTGGGTGCTCAACGGCGTCAAGCGCTGGATCACCAACGCGGGCGTGTCGGAGTACTACACGGTGATGGCCGTGACCGACCCCGACAAGCGCTCCAAGGGCATCAGCGCCTTCGTGGTGGAGAAGTCCGACGAGGGCGTCTCCTTCGGCGCGCCGGAGAAGAAGCTCGGCATCAAGGGCTCGCCGACCCGCGAGGTCTACCTCGACAACGTCCGCATCCCCGCCGACCGCATGATCGGCGAGGAGGGCACCGGCTTCGCCACCGCGATGAAGACCCTGGACCACACCCGCATCACCATCGCGGCCCAGGCCCTCGGCATCGCGCAGGGCGCCCTCGACTACGCCAAGGGGTACGTCAAGGAGCGCAAGCAGTTCGGCAAGCCGATCGGCGACTTCCAGGGCGTGCAGTTCATGCTCGCCGACATGGCCATGAAGGTCTCGGCCGCCCGCGCCCTGACCTACCAGGCCGCCGCCGCCTCCGAGCGCGGCGACGCGGACCTGACCTACCTGGGCGCCGCGGCCAAGTGCTTCGCCTCGGACATCGCCATGGAGGTCACCACGGACGCCGTCCAGCTGCTCGGCGGCTACGGCTACACCCGTGACTACCCGGTCGAGCGCATGATGCGCGACGCCAAGATCACCCAGATCTACGAAGGCACGAACCAGGTCCAGCGCATCGTCATGGCGAGGAACCTGCCGTAACCCCCACTCACCGGACGGGCCCGCTCCCACCCGGAGCGGGCCCGTCTCAGTCGCGCGGCTCCGTGCGCGCCGTCCCCGCGGACAGCAGCGAGTCGACGTCCAGGGTGACCTTGGCGCCGATCGCGTCGGGCAGCGTCACCTGCTGGCCGGGGGCGTGCAGCGCCGTCGTGGCGTAGTCGCCGTCGGCGGGGTCCGTGAGGACCCTGACCCGCTGGTGCCGCCGGTCCACGATCACGTACACCGGCACCCCGGCCTGCGCGTAGGCCCGCACCTTGTCGCGCAGGTCGCTGTTGTAGTTGCTGCTCGTGACCTCCAGGACGAGGCGGAAGCAGACCGGGTCGTAGCAGTTGTTCTCGACCAGGTGCTCCTCGATGTCCGCGTCCACCAGCACGAAGTCGGGGATGGCGTAGTCCTCGGGACCGCCGGGCAGCCAGAGGCCGACACCCTGCGCGATCGCCGTGTCGCCCTCGTGCAGGCCCGCGTGGTCGAACGCGCGCATCAGCGTGGTGAGTACGCGGGCATGGGCGTAGTCCGGGGGTGGGGTCACGGTGATGACTCCTCCGATGATCTCGACGCGCAGGCCGGGGTTGCGCTCCATGAGCCAGTTGGCCGTGGCGAGCAGCGTCGCCGGCGTCTCGGGGTGGGGCCGTTCGACCGCTGCGGCGGACATGGCGCCTCCTGATGGTTCGTGTCGAGGGCATCATCGTAGGGCGGTGCGGCCCGCGGCGTCCGGAACGTGACCGTTCACCCGCACTGGTGAACGGCGAGGCCCGCCACCCCGGCGTGGGTGGCGGGCCCGTGCGGTCCGGCGGTCAGTTGCCCTTGACCGTGACCTTCTCGTCGTTCTGGATCTGCGAGACGAGCTGCTTGACCTTCGCCTTGTCCCAGACCAGGTTGCCGCCGCGGCTGCCCGAGATGGGCATGTTCATCGACGTGCCGTCGCCGCCGCTGATGCCCTTCATCGCGAAGAACATCTGGCCGAGGTCGTACAGCGACATGTCCTTGTCCACGATCAGGGTGTCCAGGCCCGCGCCGAGCGTCGGGTAGAGCCGGAACGGGTTGAGGATCGTGCCCGGGGTCGCCGCCTGGTTGGCGAGGGCCGAGAGGAACTTCTGCTGGTTCTTGGTGCGCGCCAGGTCCGACTCGGCGAACGCGTACCGGGTGCGCACGAAGGCCAGGGCCTGCTCGCCGTTGAGCGTCTGGGTGCCGGCCTGGAAGTCGGCGCCGGACTTCTTGTCCTTGAAGGCCTTGGGGATGTCCAGCTCGACGCCGCCGAGCGCGTCCACGATGTTGGCGAAGCCGGCGAAGCCGATCTCCGCGTAGTGGTCGATGCGCAGCCCGGTGTTGTACTCGACGGTGCGCACCAGCAGCTCGGGGCCGTCGGTGGCGTACGTCGCGTTCAGCTTGGCGCGCTTGCCGGTGGCGGGGAACATCTTCCCGGACTGCGAGCCGCGGAAGGACGGGACCTCCACGTCCGAGTCGCGCGGCAGCGAGATCATCGTGTTCCCGCTGGAGCACTTCGCCAGGACCATCATCGAGTCCGTGCGCTTGCCCTCGGCGGAGCCGGTGTGCAGCTTCTTCTTCTCCTCGTCGGACATCCCCTCGCGGGAGTCGGAGCCGACGATGAGGTAGGTCGTGCAGTCGCCCTCCTTGGGGCGCTCGATGACCTTGGAGAGGTCGACCTCGTTGCGCATCTGCGAGCTCGCCCAGGCGTAGGTGCCCACGCCCCAGCCCAGCACCGCCACGACCAGCACGATCGAGCCGACCTTGATCCGCTTGCGCCAGTCCGGCGCGGGCTGCCCGGGGCGCGGCCCGCGCGGCCGCTGCGGGGGCACCTGGCCGGAGCCGCCGTGCCCGCCGTTCCCGCCGGAGGGCTGGCCGTAGACCTGGCCCGTGTTGTAACCGCTGTCGTACGGGGCGTCACCGCCGTTCCCGTAGCCGTAGCCGGCGGGCGCTTGCGACGGTACGGGCGGGCGCACCGGCTGACGCGGCTGCCGCCGCACGTGCGGCATGGCGCGCGCACCCTCGGGCTCGGCACCGCCGCTGCCGCGTCCGTATCCCCCATCGGGCCAGTCATTCATGTGGTCCAGTGTGCCGGGCTCGTGGCAGTGGCTGACAGGGCGGGTGGGAAACGGCAGCCGTGCTGTTGCCAAGCTGATGCAATACGACAGGTGTGCGGGCCCGCTTACGCTGGGGGCATGACAGATCAGGCCACCGGTCCGGAGAGTGACGTCCCGGGCAAGCCCACCTCGGCGTCCCGCACCACGCTGAGCCACATCATGACCCACGCCGACACCAACCTGCTGGGCACGGTGCACGGCGGCGTGATCATGAAGCTGGTGGACGACGCCGCGGGCGCCGTCGCGGGCCGCCACTCCGGCGGTCCCGCCGTCACCGCCTCGATGGACGAGATGGCGTTCCTGGAGCCGGTCAGGGTCGGTGACCTGGTGCATGTGAAGGCCCAGGTCAACTGGACCGGCCGGTCCTCCATGGAGGTCGGCGTCCGGGTCCTCGCCGAGCGCTGGAACGAGTCGACCCCGGCCACCCAGGTCGGCTCGGCCTACCTGGTCTTCGCCGCGGTCGACGCGGACGGCAAGCCCCGCCCCGTACCGCCCGTGGTCCCGGAGACCGAGAAGGACCGGCGGCGCTACCAGGAGGCCCAGATCCGCCGCACGCACCGGCTGGCCCGGCGCCGCGCGATCAAGGAGCTCCGCGAGCGCCGCACCGCCGACGGCTACCCGGACTAGGGGCTATCGCTAGGGGCAGACCACCTGGTCGCCGGTGACCGCGCCGAACTCGCCCTGGTAGGCGTCCTCGGCCCGGACCGGCACCGCGCCCTTGAAGTCGGTGCCCGCCGTCACCTTCAGCGTGCCGCCCTGCCCCTTCACGGCCCGCAGCTCGCACCCGGGCAGCGCGGTGGCCAGGGACTTCGCCGAGCGGTCCCAGCGCGGGTCGTACGTGACGAGCGTGCGGCGCACGTCCCTGCGGTCGCCGGTCTGCGGCGCCCTGGTGGTGTTGAAGCCGGTCGCCCGCAGCGCGTCGTCGACCTTGCGGCCGAGCCCGTCGGTGCGGGTGCCGTTGTAGACCTGCACCCGGATCTGCTGCGGGGCCACCGCCACCAGCAGCTTCTTCACCTTCGCCGGCGCCCGGCGCGGGGCCAGCGGCCTGTCCTCGCGCAGCGTCCGGAACAGCTTGCCCGCCTTCACCGGGTCCCACTTCACCGTGGAGCCGATCCCCTTCACCGGGTAGCTCATCTGGCCGATCGGCACCGAGGTGAACTCCGAGGAGGCCGGGGTGAAGCCCCGCATCGCCTTGGACAGCGCCAGCATCTGCTCGGTGCCGAAGCCCTCGTCGGCCCGCACGGAGCTGAGCATCGTGGTGGCGACCTCCCGGAAGCGCACCGGGTTCAGCAGCACCCCGCTGCTGGTCGCCTGGTTGATCAGGGCCGCCAGGAAGCGCTGCTGGCGCTGCATGCGGCCGAGGTCGGCGGCCCCGTCGATGTGCCGCGAGCGCACGTACTGCAGGGCCTGGCCGCCGTCCAGGCGGTGCGTGCCCACCGCCATGTCCAGGCCGGTGTAGGAGTCCTTCATCGGGCGGGCGGTGCACACCTCGACCCCGCCGACCGCGTCGACGGTCTTCATGAAGCTGGTGAAGTCGACCTCCAGGTAGTGGTCGATCTTCACCCCGGTCATGTGCTCCACGGTGCGCACCGTGAGGTTCGGCCCGCCCTCCGCGTACGCCGCGTTGATCTTCACCGGGTGCTGGTTGTGGTGCTTGCCGCTGTTCTCGTCGGTGTGCTCGGGGATCTCCGCGTACGAGTCGCGGGGGAGCGAGACGATGCTGGCCCGCTCCCGGTCCTCGGAGATGTGCACCAGCATGATCGTGTCGGTGCAGTGGCAGGGAGCGCCGCCCAGGCGGTACTTCTCCTTCTCCTCCGGCGTGATCTTGTCGCGGCCGTCGGTGCCCACCAGCAGGATGTTGGTGCCGTGCCCGGCCTCCGGCCGGTTCTTCATGTCGCGGAACGGGTCCACCCGGGCGATCCCGGTGTCCAGGCTGGTCACCACCGCGTGCCCGATCCCGCCCGCCCCCAGCACCAGCACGGACAGCGACGTCGCGATCCGCATGCCCCAGCGGGGCCGGCCCGCCGGTCTGCGCCCCTGCGGACGGCCGCGCGGGGGTCTGGGGCGGGCGGTCGGCCGGGGCGGCGTGGGCACGGGGGACACCTCCGCGGTGACTGGGGGAATGAGAGCACCGTAGGCCGATACGATCTGCGGCTCATGCACCCGACCCGGGCGGCGCGCGCCGGTGTCCCCCGTTCGCGGTAACGCGACGGGCGTTCCCCGGCCGCGGAGGCGTCCGCCGGTCCGTACGCGCGAAGGGGCCCCGCACGCGCGCCGTGCGGGGCCCCTCCTCACGTACGTACGCGTACGGACGCGCGAGGGCCGGCTACCCCTTGCCCGACCAGCGGTAGGGCGCGTACACGTCCATGCACCCGCCCTCGTCCGAGGCGGTCTGCGCCTCCGTCTCGGCCTTGTCGACCTTCGGCCTGGCGGTGGAGGCCTTGGGGTAGGCGGAGCCGGTGCGCCAGTCGGCGCCCACGACCAGGGTCACGCCCGACACGTCGGTGGACTTCTTCACCGAGGTCAGCGGGACGCCGAGCGCCCCGGCCACCGCCTGGGCGTCGCCCTCCAGGTCGGCGCTCGGGAAGTACACCGTGGTCGAGGCCAGCGGTGCGGTGGAGCTCTGGTCCGCCTTCGCCCGGGCGTACCCCTTGCCCACGAGCAGCCCGGCGACCGTCGTCGCCCGGCCGCGCGCCGAGCCCAGCTGCGCGGTGTACGTGCCGTTGCGCACCAGCACCCCGGTCTCCCCGGGCGCGGACGCCGGGTCCTTCGGCTTCGCGGAGGCCTTCGGCTTGGGCGTGCCGCCCTTGCCGTCCACCGCGACGTCGTCGCGCAGCATCTGCCACAGCTGGTCGGCCTTGCCGGGCGCGGGCAGCACGCGGTTCTCGTCCCTGGGGTCCTGCACGCGCGGCATCGTCAGCATGGTGATCCGGTCCAGCGGCACGTCCTTGAGCGTCATGCCCAGGTCGAAGAGCTTCTTGACCGTGCCGATCTCCTCGGAGACCTGGAGCGACTTGGTCGCCGTCTCGGCCAGGTCCATCAGCCTGCCGCCGTCGGTGAACGCGTCCTGCTGCTTGAGGTTGCGGATCACCGAGTTCATGTACATGTGCTGCGCCTGGGAGCGGCCGATGTCGCTGGAGAAGGCGTGCCGGGTGCGCAGCCACTGCAGGGCCTGCTCACCGGAGATCGTCTGCTTGCCGGCCTTGGCGAGCTTCAGCCCGGAGCCGCCCTTCACGCGGACCGTGGGGTGGTCCCACACCGGGTACTTCACGCAGACCTCGGCGCCGCCGATCGCGTCGGACATGGCGACCACGCCCGCGAAGTCGATCGTCATCCAGTGGTCGATGTAGATCCCGGTCAGCTTCTCCCAGGTGGAGAGGGTGCAGCCGGGGCCGCCGCGCCCCAGCGTCTCGTTGATCAGGTCGTTGGCCGCGGGCCACTTCTTCTTGGTCTTGGGGTCCTGGCACTCGGGGATGTCCACCCGGGTGTCGCGGGGTATCGAGACCACCGAGGCGTTCTTGCGGTCGGCCGAGACGTGCAGCAGCATCTGTACGTCGGCCAGCGGCGGGTTGTCCTTGTTGTCCCGCGAGCCGCCCAGCTTCTGGTTGGCCTCGGAGGCGCGGCTGTCGGAGCCGATGAGCAGGACGTTCAGCGGGGTCTGCCCGGCCGCGTTGGGCGCCGCCTTCTGCGCGCCGGACGCGGAGGCGCTGCGCTCGCCCTTGCGGATGTTGCCGTTGAGGTGCTCGTAGTACAGGTAGCCGGCGCCCGCCGTGCCGAGTACCAGCAGCGAGACGCCGGCGGCTGTCCAGCGCAGTATTCGGCGTCTGCCGCCCTTGCGGCCCTTGCCGCCCGCACCGCGGCGGCGCGGACCGCCCCTGCGGTGGCCCCGGCCGGGGCCGGATCCGCCGGGGGCGCTGCCCGCGGCACCCTGCGGAGAGCGCTCCCCGCCGTCGTGCGGCCCGTCGTCCCGGCCGAGATCACGGGCTTGCGGCGCGCGCTGCCGCGTGCCCTCCCCACGCACGCTGTTCTGTCCCACCCCTGGGTCACTCCTGTCGTGTCAGGCGCGCCACGCGGCCCGGGGAACCCGGGTCACTTGGCGCACACCTGCTTGTCTGCTTCGACCTTCTGCACGCCCTCCGGCGCCTTCGCCGGTCCCGTCAGGGGGACCCCGGCGCCCTTGAAGTCGGCGCCGAGGGTCAGCACCATCGCCTGCCTGCCCACCGCGTCGGCGGTGGCCGGCCGCAGGGCGGTGCCCGGCAGGCCCATCAGGTCCGCGAGCTTGCGCGCCTGGTCGGCCTGGTTGGGGCCGTAGACGAGCGTCGTCTTCGGCTGGTCCGCGGGCGCGTTGCTCTTGTTGCTGGACTTGAGCACGCCCGCGTCGTTCTGCAGCCAGTTGATGGTGGACTGCGCCGCGCCCTGCTGGCCGCTGCCGTTGAAGACGTCCACGCGGACGTCGGAGGCCTGGGCGCGGGCGCCCTGGAGCTTGGCCGCCGCGGCCTCCTTGGCGGCGTCGGCCTTCTCCTTCTCCTTCTCCTTCACCTCGGTGAGGGAGACGTCGTTCTGCATCATCGAGAAGAGCGGCTTGGCCTTCGCCTCGTCGACCACCACGGTCGCCTTCACCTTCTCCGCCGGGTTGTCGAGCACCGGGAGGGTGGTGAAGGTGATGTTCTGCAGGTCGACCTTGGACAGCTCCATGCCGAGGTCGCGCAGCTTGTCGATGCTCCCTATCCCGGTGTCGACGGTGAGCGCCTTGGTGGCGGCCTCCGCCAGGCTCCACATCTTGGTGGGGCTGGAGAGGGTGTCGGACGACTTCATCTTGCGCATCAGCGAGGACAGGAACTGCTGCTGCGTCTTGATGCGGTCCAGGTCGCTCTCGTTGCCGAAGCTGTGCCGGGTGCGCACGAAGGCCAGCGCCTGCTCGCCCTCGATGGTGTGCGTGCCCTTGGTCAGCTTCAGGTGCGAGTCGGGGTCGTTGACGTCCTTGGCGACGCAGACGTCGACGCCGCCGACCGCGCTGGTCAGCGTCTTGATGGCGTTGAAGTCGGCCATCATGAAGTGGTCGACGGTCATCCCGGTCAGTTCCTTGACCGTGCGCATGGTGCAGCCGGGGTCGCGCTCGGACTGGCCGAGGCTGGTGTTGAAGCGCACGTCGCGCTGCCCGGGGATGGACTTGGTGCCGCTCGCGGTCTTGGTCTGGCAGTCCGGCACGTCGGTGATCAGGTCGCGCGGGATGGACAGCGCGGTGGCGTTGGTCCGGTCCTTGGAGACGTGCAGCAGGATCGTGGTGTCGGCGTGCCCGGGGCTCTGCTTGTCGCCGTAGCCCTCGTTGCCGTCACCGGTGCGCTTGTCCGTGCCGATCAGCAGGATGTTGACGGCCTGGTCCTTCTTGAAGCCGCCGGTGCCCGCGCCCTGCACGTCGACCGTGTTGAGGTTGCCGTCGAAGTGCCGGTAGACGGCGTACGCGCCCGCGGACCCGGCGACCAGGACGAAGCCGACGACGCCGCCGGTCCACACCAGGGCCCGCTTCTTCTTCGCCTTCTGCGGCTTGCGCTTGCGGCGCCCCGGGCCCTGCGCGCGCTCCGCGCCCTCCGAGGGGCCGCCGCTGCCGGCGGAACGGCTGCGGCGGCGCTGTCCGGGGACCTGCCCGGGCACCTGTCCGGGGACGTCCGTTCTGCTTCCGGAGGAGTTCGCCGGCGAAGTGGCGACGTGCGGACGGGAATCCGGCGACTGCCCAGCGGATTGGTCCAGTCGCAATTCGTAATTGCCGGTCTGCGGGTTCAGCACCCACTGGTCGGCGGGGTCGATGTCGTCCGCCCGTCCACGACTTTGCGCGTCCACGGTTGCCTGAGTCCTCCGTCGGTGCCACGCGAGGCGCCTCCCCCGACGGCGCTCGGTATTTCGATCCCTGGGTGCGCGACCTGACGGCTTGGCGCACCGGATCGCGTCACACTATCCGCCCAGTTCAGCGCGGGGCGACGTCCGTGACAAATTCCACGCCCCTTACAACCGGGCAATCCGCCCAATCTCCGTGAGCTGCCGACTCCGGCTTGGTCCCGGCTTTACCCGCACGGGCTCACCGCCGCATTCGTACCGGTGAACGTCGGCGTGGGAGCAGGGCTCGCGGGACCCGTGTCGTCCGGCTTCTCGTCGGATTCCCCGTCCGATTCGTCCTCGGGTGCGGAACTCGATTCGCCATTCGGCGATTCACCCTCGGCGGTGGACGACTGCCCGGGCGACACCGCCACGGGAGTGTCCTCCCGCAGGTGCTTGAAGAGCGCGCCCGCGTCCGGCTCCACGACCTCGTCGCGGTTGGGGTCGTAGCGGTAGGGCTGCCGCGGCAGGGTCAGGAACTGGACCTTCTCCGTCGGCACGCCGCGCAGCGAACGCGCCAGGTCGTAGAGGTCCTTGAGCGAGTCGAGGCCCGGGTCCGTGGTGATCGCCTTGGTGGCCGCGTCCAGGACCGGGTAGAGCCGGGTCGGGTTCAGCAGCACGCCGTTGCTCTGCACCTTGTTGACCAGGGCGCCCAGGAAGCGCTGCTGGCGGTCCATGCGCTCGGTGTCGCTGCCGTTGCCGATGGATTTGCGGGCCCGTACGAAGCCCAGCGCCTGCTCGCCGTGGAGCACCTGGCGGCCCGCGGGCAGCTTCAGGTGCGCGTCGGCGTCGTCGACGGGCTCCTTGAGGCAGACCTCCACGCCGTCGACGGCGTCCACCATGTCCTTGAAGCCGCTGAAGTCGATGACCATGTGGTGGTCCACCCGGATGCCGGTGAGCAGTTCGACCGTGCGGATCGTGCAGGCCGTCCCGCCGAACTCGAACGCCCAGTTGAACTGGGCGAACTGCTCCCTGGTCCGGGTCCCGTCCGGCTTGCGGCAGGCGGGGATGTTCACCATCAGGTCGCGCGGCACCGAGACCGCGGTGGCGCTGCGCCGGTCCGCCGCGATGTGCAGCAGGATCGTGGTGTCCGAGCGCTGGCTGCCGCCGTCGTCGCGCCCGTACTTGCTGTTGCCCGCGCCCTGGCGGCTGTCGGAGCCGATGAGCAGGATGTTCTGCGCGTCCGCCACGACGGGCGAGGGGCGCTCCTTCTCGTACGTCTCCAGCTCGGCGGCGGCCGTGGTGTCGGTGGTGATGTTGCCGTCGAGCTTCTTGTAGAACCACCAGCCGGTGCCCGCCGCGGCGAGCACCACCAGGGAGGCTCCGAGCGCGGCCCAGCGGAGCCAGCGCCGCTTGTGCGCTCCGGCCGCGCCGGGGGCCGCGGGGTCCGCGGGGTCCGGGGCGGAACCGGGGTCCGCCCCTTCCCCGCCCGGGGTGTCCGGTTCCGCTGCCTTGCCGGCACTGTCCGTCACGTCTGAGTCCGTCCTTCATGCGTCGGCGGCGCGTCAGCCGGCCGCTCGATCGCTGTGCTAGACGGCCGAAACTGACGCTTGGTTGTGCGAGGGGTGACTCTTCACGCCGATCATGTACCGGAGTTGACGCCCGGGCCCGGGGGACTCGGCCCGGGGTGCGCCACACGGGTGGACCTCTATCGGTTGTCATACCGCTTTCGGCCCGGTCGGACCGCTTTTCGTACGTATGACGCCCTTTTCGTACGGGAGTTCAGGTGCGGGGGTCCGGCCGAGGGGTTCCGGCCGGGGGGAGGTGCCGCGGCGCGGGCCCGGTCAGCGGACCGTGACGGTGACCCGCTCGCTCTCGGTCCGCTGCGCCAGCGCGTCGGGCGCCAGCCGGTCCAGGTTGCGGCAGAGCACCACCGACGCCCCGACCGCCAGCGGCGCGTACAGACCGGCCGCCAGGCCCTCCCAGGAGTCGTACGCCAGGCCCGAGAGCAGCCGCCCGCCCGGCTCCAGGCCCAGCCGCCCGGCCTCCGCGCGGGCCCGCTCCACCAGGGCGGCGCCCGTCAGTTCCGTACCCCCGGCGCTCAGCGCGGGGGAGTCCGCGTCGACCGGCGCGAACGGGGCGAACCGGTCGCCCTGCCCCGGCACCTCCACCGCGTAGTCGGTGAACCCGGCCGGCGGCTGCGGGAAGCGCCCGCCCAGCGGGCGCAGCGCGAGCGCCACCCGCTCCCCGGAGCAGGCGCGCGCCGCCTCCAGCGCGTCGGGGCCGCTCACCACCAGGTCGGCGGCGGCCGGGTCGCCCTGCACGTCGGCGTGCACGCCGACCGAGGCGCAGGCCAGCAGCCAGACGGCGCTCTGCCAGTGCGCGGGCAGCAGCAGCGCGAGCCGGTCGCCCGGCTCGGCGGCCAGGTCGCCCTGGAGCAGATTGGCGGTCTTGGCCACCCAATTGGCGAAGGTGGCCACCGACAATTCGACGCGCTCACCGGTGGCGTCGTCGTAGAAGGTGACCAAGGGGCGGGCCGGGTCCGCGGCGAGCGCGGATCGCAGCAGGTCGGCGGGGGTGCGGTCGCTGGCGTTCATCCGCGCAAGGGTACGGGGCGGGCCGCCGGCCGCGCCGCCGTACCGGTGACGCCGTCGTCCGGTTGGCCCGACGGTCCGTCAGTTTCCCGGCGCGCGCGTGCGGATGGGTCTGTCCAGGATCTCCCCATGCGTGCCATCCTCGCCTCGTCCATCGGTGTCGCGTGCACCGCCGCCCTCGTCCTGCCGCTCACCCCGCCCGCCTCCGCCGCCCCCGCCGCCCGCGCCGCGTCCGCCCCGGCGGAGCTGCCCGGCTCCACCCGGTCCCTGCCGCTGCGGCCGGTGGGCAGCGACCGCGCGCTGGGCGGCACCGCGGCGCAGGGCCTGTCCCTGCCGGACGTGGCGCCCTTCTCGCTGGTCGGGGTCGTCTGGGACGACCCGGAGCGCGAACTGCGCGGCACGGTCCAGGTCCGCACCCACGCCACCCGCGGCGACTGGTCGCGCTGGGAGGACGTGGAGACCCACAACCACGAGCACGCCGCCGACCCCGGCAGCGCCGAACGGACCCGCGCCCGGGTGCGCGGCGCCACCGCCCCGCTCTGGGTCGGCGACAGCGACGGCGTCCAGGTGCGGGTCCGCCCGGCCGCCCCCGGCACCGGCCGGGCCGCCGCCGCGCCGCTGCCCGCCGGGCTGCACCTGGAACTGGTCGACCCGGGCCCCGGGAAGTCCGCCCCCGACGGCACCCGGGCCGGCGCCCCCGCCCCGCGCGGCGCCACCGTGATCCCGGCGCTCAGCAAGGAGGAGACCGAGGCGGAGGCGGGCGGGGTGTCCGCCAGGCCCTTCGTCGGGGCGCGGCCGCGGATCGTCACCCGGCGCGGCTGGGGCGCCGACGAGAAGCTGCGGGAGAAGGGGTCCGAGTACGGCCGGACGGTCCACGCGGCCTTCGTGCACCACAGCGCCACCGGCAACCAGTACTCCTGCGCCCAGTCGCCCGCCGTGATGCGCAGCATCTACCGCTACCACGTCAAGAGCAGCGGCTGGCGGGACTTCGGCTACAACTTCGCCGTCGACAAGTGCGGCACCATCTTCGAGGGCCGGGCGGGCGGCGTGGACCGGCCCGTCACGGGCGCCCACACCCTCGGCTTCAACACCGACAGCATGGGCATCGCCGTGCTCGGCACCTACACCGACTCCACGCCCCCGCCGGCCGCGGTGAACGCCGTCGCACGGCTGACCGCGTGGAAGCTTGGTCTGTACGGGGTGAACCCGCGTGCGAAGACGGTACTCAAATCCGGCGGCGGCAACTTGTACAAGAAGGGCAGGAAGGTCAGGCTGAACGTCATCTCCGGACACCGGGACGGCTTCGCGACCGAATGCCCCGGCGGCCGTCTCTACAAGAAGCTGGGCAAGGCGCGGACCACGTCGGCGAAGTACCAGGGCCGCCGATGACCCCGGGGTGCCACGCGCACCTCCATCGGACATAGGGTCGATCCTCCACCCGGCAGGACGACCACGGCAGGAAGCAGAGACGACACGTGACAGAAGCCATCCTCCTGGTCGGCGGCAAGGGCACCCGGCTGCGCCCTCTGACGGTCAACACGCCCAAGCCGATGGTCCCCGCCGCGGGAGTGCCGTTCCTCACCCACCAGCTGGCCAGGGCCCGCGCCGCGGGCGTGGACCACGTGGTCATGGCGACCTCGTACCTGGCCGAGGTCTTCGAGCCGTACTTCGGCGACGGCTCCGCGCTGGGGCTGCACCTGGAGTACGTCACCGAGGTCGAGCCCCTCGGCACCGGCGGCGCCATCCGCAACGTGGCCGGGCGGCTGCGCTCGGGCCCCGACGAGCCGGTCCTGGTCTTCAACGGGGACATCCTCACCGGCCTGGACATCCGGGCCCTGGTGGACACCCACCAGGAGTCGGGCGCGGACGTGTCGCTGCACCTGACCCGGGTCGAGGACCCGCGCGCCTTCGGCCTGGTGCCCACCGACGCCACCGGCCGGGTGCGGGCCTTCCTGGAGAAGCCGCAGACGCCGGAGGAGATCGTCACCGACCAGATCAACGCGGGCGCGTACGTCTTCCGCAGATCGGTCATCGACACCATCCCGGCCGGCCGCCCGGTCTCGGTGGAGCGCGAGACCTTCCCCGACCTGCTCTCCTCGGGCGCCCACCTGCAGGGCATGGTCGACTCCACGTACTGGCTCGACCTGGGCACCCCCCAGGCGTTCGTACGGGGATCGGCGGACCTGGTCCTCGGCCGCGCCCCCTCCCCGGCGGTGCCGGGCCGCCGGGGCGAGTCCCTGGTGCTGCCCACCGCCACCGTCGCGCCCGGCGCCAAGCTCACCGGCGGCACGGTGGTCGGCGAGGGCGCCACGATCGGCGAGGGCGCCCGGGTGAGCGGCAGCGCGGTGCTCGCCGGCGCCGTGGTCGAGGCCGGCGCGGTGGTCACCGACTCGCTGGTGGGAGCCGGTGCGGTGGTGGGCGCGCGGACCGTCCTGACCGGGGCCGTCGTCGGTGACGGCGCGGTCGTCGGGGCCGACAACGAACTGCGCGAGGGCGCCCGGATCTGGTGCGGCGCCCGGCTGCCGCAGGCCTCGATCCGCTTCAGCCCGGACCAGTGAGCCGGTGCGGGACCGGTCGCGTACCGGTCCCCCGCCCCCGCCCCCGGGCCGAGCCTCAAGGGGAGGCGGGGCGGTTA
>NZ_JBEOYE010000119.1:0-24114 GCF_040296945.1 Streptomyces sp. NPDC001941
GGGACCGGCGGTCGGCCCCGCCGCCTGGGCGGGCACGGGCGAAGCCAGAAGCGCACCGCAGAGCGCGGAGGTGACGACGAGATAGTTCTTCACGGCTAATCCTTGGGTGGACCTGGGGGTGGCCTGTGGGGGTAGGGCGACAGCAACCGGTGGCGGCCGGGCTGTGCCGCACGGCCGCAGCATGAACGATTCCGCGGAGCTCGGATCCCCCCACACCACCGCCTTCCGACCCCCGTCGGATCCGGATCCCACCCGGGCCGGGCCAACCCCGCCCGGTCGCAGTGCAGTTGATCGTCGAGTTGCTGCTCACCACCCGTGGGGACGGGAAGCGCGGTTCACTCGATGGGGTGGGGTGTGGGACGTCGCGTGCCAGCCCCCTGGCGGAGACGTCCCCACCCCCACCCGAAGGTGCGGACCTGGCACAGTGGGGCGATGACCCATGACAACGCCCTGCGTGCCCGCTCCTTCGACGCCGCCGCGGCGGCCTACGCCCGGCACCGGCCCTCGTACCCCCCGGCACTGTTCGACGCGGTCGAGCAACTGGTGGGCCGGTCGCTGGACGGGGCCGTCGTGGTCGACGTGGGCGCGGGGACGGGCATCGCCACAGCGCTGCTCGTGGCCCGGGGCGCCCGCGTGCTCGCGGTGGAGCCGGGGGACGGCATGGCCGCACAGTTCCGGAGCACCCTGCCCGGCGTTCCGTTGGTGCGGGGCGACGGGGACGCGCTGCCGCTGGCCGACGGGTCGGCAGACCTGATCACGTACGCGCAGTCCTGGCACTGGACCGATCAGAAGCGCTCGGTGCCGGAAGCGATGCGGGTGCTGCGAACCGGAGGCGCGCTCGCCCTGTGGTGGAACGTCTCCGACCACGAGGTCGACTGGATCGCGGCTCAGGACGCACGGCTGCGCGTCCACCTCGGCGCCGAGGAAGGCGCCCACGGTGGTACGCACCGTCCGAAGGCCCTCACCGAAGCCCTCGACTTCACGGCGCGCCAGGTCGCCTGGACCCGCACCCTGTCCGTGGAGGACCACCTGGCGAACCTCGCCACGCACTCCGCGTTCCTGGTCCGTGACGCGCGCTCCACGGCGGACTTCATGGAGCGCGAGCGCCGGGAACTGCTGGAGGTGTTCCCCGACGGGCAGGTGGAGGAGCGGTACGTGGTGGACCTGAGGGTGGCGTACGCATGACCCCGGCACTCCTACCGGCAGGTGAACGTCAGGGCGAACCGGGCGTGGCCCGGGTGGAGTTCGTGCTCCGGTAGCACCCCGGGTCCGCACGCCATGGTGCCGATGCCGTGGAGCGCGTGGTCCAGGTGGACCCACAGCGTGCTGCCGGGCGTCAGTTCCGTACGGTGTGCGGCCGCGTCCAGTTCCTCGGTGGTCCAGCGCCGTGCCGTGAACCAGAACGACGGGTCCCCCTCGATCCGCAGCACCGCGCCACCGCTGTCCGACGAGGGCGCCGAGTCGGCCAGCTCGACCCAGCGGACGTCGGCCCGGGCGCCGTTCTCCTGCGGTCGTACGTAGGGGGTGTGCAGGGCCTCGACGGTGCGGGACCAGCGGCCCAGGCGGGCGGCGGTACGGGTGTCGGGGTAGGCCTCGCCGGGCCCGCCGCCGTACCACCGGGCGCGCCCCAGCGAGCCTGGCAGCCCGAGCCGTACGCCGAGCCGGGGCAGCGGGAGGTCCCAGGAGCCCTCCGGGGTGACGGACACCTCGAGGCGCAGCCGGGGTCCTTCCGCCGTCCAGTGGTACTCGGTGCGCAGGCCCAGGTCCCCGGAGGCGGGCGCCACCCGGGTGCGGACCGTCACCGCGTACTCCTCCACGCGCACGTCGTCGACACGGTGCAGCACGCGATGCAGTCCGGCCGCCCGCCACAGGCGGGCGAGCTGGCCCTCCGGGTACCAGGAGGCCCCGATGTCGTTGTCCGTCGGCGCCCGCCACACGTCGAGGCGCGGGCCGGTCACCGGCAGGCTCCCGATCCGGGTGAGCGCCCCCGTCGCGGCGTCGAAGGTCCCCGGGCCCAGGGTGAGGGCGCCTTCCGGGTGGTCGGGGCGGGAGGGTCGCGCGGCGCTTCCGGCCGCGTCGCTCCTCAAGTGGCCTACAGAGTCGACCAGTTGTCCCCAGGCGACTTCGTGTCCGCGTGCCGCCCACGCCGTGTCGGCCGCGAGTTGGGCGCGTACCGTCCACACGCCCTCGCCCCCGCCGTGCTCCACCGGCCGTGGGGGCAGCTTGACCACGGCCGACTCGCCCGGGGCCAGTGGCGGCACGGTCAGCGGCCCGGACGCCAGCGGCTCCCCGTCGCGTTCGTACGTCCAGGTGAAGGCGAGCGCCGAAAGGTCGCTGAAGTCGCGGGTGTTGGTGAGGCGGACGGTGCCCGCCCGGGCGTCCCCGGTGACGCGGACCGGCTCGATCACCTTCTTCAGCTCGACCAGGCCCGGTGAGGGCGTGCGGTCGGGGAAGAGCAGCCCGTCGCAGACGAAGTTGCCGTCGTGCGGGTCCTCGCCGAAGTCACCGCCGTAGGCGTAGCCGTGGCGCGGGTGGTCCAGGCCGTGGTCGATCCACTCCCACACGAAGCCGCCCTGGCAGCGTTCGTAGGTCTCGAACAGCCTCTGGTACTCGGCGAGTCCACCGGGGCCGTTGCCCATGGCGTGCGCGTACTCGCAGAGGATCAACGGGAGTTGGCGGCGGCGTTCCGGGCCGCCGTCCTCGTGGCGGCCGATCTGGCCGACCTCGGCGTGCGAGGGGTACATGCGCGAGTAGACGTCGGTGTGTTCGCAGGTCTGGTCGCCCTCGTAGTGCAGCGGCCGGGACGGATCGCGTTCGCGCATCCAGCGGGCCATGGCGGCGATGCCCCCACCGGTGCCGCTCTCGTTGCCGAGGGACCACATGATGACGGACGGGTGGTTCTTGTCGCGTTCGACGAGGCGGGCGGCGCGGTCCAGGAGGGCGGGCGTCCAGCGCGGGTCGGCGACGGGGTTGCCGCGCCAGCCGAGCGGTTCGAAGCCGTGGGTCTCCAGGTCGCACTCGTCCACGACCCACAGGCCGTACGCGTCGCACAGGTCGAGGAAGGCCGGGTGCGGCGGGTAGTGGGAGGTGCGTACGGCGTTGATGTTGTGACGCTTCATCAGGACGACGTCGCGCCGCATGGTCTCCAGGTCCACGGTGCGGCCCGTCGCGGGGTGGAACTCGTGGCGGTTGACGCCGCGCAGCAGGACGCGGCGGCCGTTGACCTTCAGCAGCCCGTCCTCCACGACGACGGTGCGGAAGCCGATCCGCAGCGGTATCCGCTCACCGGGGGTGCTCAGTTCGCCGTCGTACAGGCGGGGCGTCTCGGCGGTCCAGGACTCCACCGGGACGGTGACGGACTGTCCGGTGGCGGCGTCGACGCCCAGCTCGGGGACGGTCACGCGGCCCGGGACGTCGCACTCGACGCGCAGGGTGCCGGTGCCGTCGCGGTGGTCGTAGGAGGCGTGCACGAAGAAGTCGGCGGGTGCCCGGTCGGGGCGGTGCAGCAGGGTGACGTTCCGGAAGATGCCGGGCAGCCACCACTGGTCCTGGTCCTCCAGGTAGGAGCCGGCCGACCACTGGTGGACGCGGACGGCGAGTACGTTGCCGCGCGGCCGCAGCAGGCGCCCGACGGCGAACTCGTGGGCGAGGCGGGAACCCTGGAAGTCGCCGAGTTCCTCGCCGTTGAGCCAGACCCGGGCGCAGGACTCCACCCCGTCGAAGCGCAGGAGCACCTCGCCGTCCGTCGGCCAGTCGTCGGGCAGGTCGAAGTGGCGCAGGTGGTCGCCGGTGGGGTTCTCGGTGGGGGTGCGCGGCGGGTCGACCGGGAACGGGTAGGCGACGTCGGTGTACGCGGGGGCGCCGTGCCCGCTCAGCACCCAGTGGCAGGGCACCTCCAACTCCGCCCAGCCGGAGGCGTCGTGGCCGGGCCGGGCGAAGGACTCGTCCTCGCACGCGGCGGTCGGCGAGAGCCGGAACCGCCAGGTGCCGTCGAGGGGGAGCCGGGCGGCGTCGGACGCGGCGTACCAGGCGCGGGGCGGCAGGCAGCCGTGCCCGGGGGACACGTCCTCGTGGTACGGGAACGGGCTCAAGGGTTGTTCCTCCAGTCGGTCGGTCCCTGGGGCCCGTACCCGGTGCTACCACCCCGTCACACCACCGACCTTCCACCTCAAGCGCATTGACGGTGCGTCATCGGCCTCGCGGGACGCCGCGTCAGGGCTTCGGGGCCTCGGCCGCACCGCCTTCGCGCAGCGCGTCGAGGGCCTTCTCGTGCAGGTCGGGCAGGACGTCGGGGGACGCCTCGCGCGGTCCGCCGCTGAGGGTGTACCACTCGTCGGCACCGGTGTACTGCACCCGGAAGCGGGCGAGTCCGTCGTCGTCGAGGGTGGTGGTGAGGGTGAGGTCGCCGGTGATGACGCCGACCTCGTCGGTCATCGCGCCACCGGGCCCCGCCGTCACCTCGCCGGTACGGCTGCGGTCCTCGTTCTTGCCGGTCATGCGGGTCGCCTCCGCGGGTCCGGCCCGGTCACCCGGTGCAGGTGCCGAGCATCTCGGTCAGCTTGTCCTTCTCCGCCTGGGTGACGGTGAGCTTGTACGTGGACTTCACCGAGGTCCACGACTCGGCGTAGGCGCACCAGTACCCCTTGGAGGGCGGTGCCCACTGGTCGGGACTCTGGTCGCCCTTGGTGCGGTTGGTCTTCGCGGTGACGGCCACCAGCTGCGGGTGGGTGAGGTCGTTGGCGAACGCCTTGCGCTGCTCGGTGGTCCACGCGGCGGCGCCGGAGCGCCAGGCGTTGGCGAGCGGCACGGTGTGGTCGATGTCCATGCCCGAGGCCTTGGTGACGGTCACGCCGTCGTAGCGGCTCACCCAGGTGCCGGTGACCGCCTTGCACTGGCCGTCGCGCTCGACGCCGCTGCCGTCGCGGTCCAGGACCGTCTCGCGGGTGTCGCAGTTCTCGCCCTGGGACGCCCAGTGGGGGAACTTGGCGCGGCTGTAGCCGGACATCGACCCGGCGGGCGCCACCTTCAGGCCGGCCAGTTCGGTACGGGCCTGGGCGGGCGCGGGGATGCCGGGCAGGGCCTTGACCCCGTTCGGCGCGCCGCCGGCGCCGCCGGGCGCCGCGCTGGAGGCGGGCGGCCCGGTGGCCGCGCCCTTGCCGTCGGCGCCGGTGCCCTGCTCCAGCGTGCCGGAGCAGCCCGTGGCCGCGAGGGCCAGGACGGTGCCCAGGAGCCCCGTGGTGATCCACCGTTGACGTGACACGTTCCCACCCCGAATTCCGCCCCGGGGCCCCGCTGGCCCCGCGCCTCGCCCCGCACCGTACCCAGTGCGCCCGGTGGGTCATGCGGGAGGGATCCCCGCGCGCCCCGTCCGGCGCAACGAAGCGCCCGCCGCGCGTTCCTGACGGGGGACCAGTACCCCGACGGGCGCGGCGAACACGGGGTGGGCGGTGCCCCGGCGGGACGGGGCGGGGGCGGGGCCGGGAGCGGGCCGGGACCGGAGTGGCGGCAGGGGCCGAGGCCGGTGGGGCCTGTGGGGTCCACGGGGGGCCGCGGGAGTGCCCCGTATTCCCGTATCGGAATAGTCGGGTTCATGACTATGATGCGGGGCAGTGTACGGACGAGGGGGATGCACCATGGCACTGCGGCACGCCCTGCTGGCGGCGCTGCTCGACGCGGAGCTGAGCGGCTACCAGCTGGCCAAGGCGTTCGACCTGGGGGTGGCGAACTTCTGGCACGCCCAACCCCAGCAGTTGTACGCCGAGTTGGCGCGGCTGGAGAAGGACGGCCTGATCGCCGGGCGCGAGGTCGTCCAGGAAGCCCGCCCCAACAAGCGGATGTTCAAGGTCACCGAGGCCGGGCTCGCCGCGCTGCACGGCTTCGCCGCGAGCAGTGCCCGCCCCTCCTTCATCCGCGACGACCTCCTGGTGAAGGTGCAGGCCGCCGACCACGTCGACGCCGGACACCTGGTCCAACAGCTCACCGAGCGCGCGGAGTTCGCCCGCGCCAAGGTCGAGGTCCTGGAGAACCTGCTGCGCACCATGCGCGGCGAGCGGGACGAGGACGCCTTCCTGCGCCACGGCGAGCGCATCGGACCGTACCTCACCTGCCTGCGCGGCATCACCCATGAACGTGCCACCCACGAGTGGTGCGAGCGGACGGCACGGATACTGCGCGAGAGGAAGGCCGCCGATGCCGGGCACTGACGCGACCCCGCCCGGGGACGACACCGCGCGCGGGCCCCTGCGGTACGTGGCGCTGGGCGACAGCCAGACCGAAGGGGTCGGCGACGGCGACGACACGGTGGGCCTGCGCGGCTTCGCCGACCGCCTCGCCGAGACGCTGGCCCGCCACGAACCGGGCGTGCGCTACGCCAACCTGGCCGTACGGGGCCGGCTCGCCCGCCACGTGCGCGAGGAGCAGCTCGCGCCCGCCCTCGCCCTGCGCCCCGACCTGGCCACCGTGGTCGCCGGGATGAACGACCTGCTGCGCCCGTCCTTCGACGCCGACGAGGTGGGCGGCCACCTGGACGCCGTGTTCGCCGAGCTGACCGCGCACGGCACCCGCGTGGCCACGCTCACCTTCCCCGACCCGGCCCGGATCACCCCGCTCGCCCGGCCCCTCGCCCCGCGCGCGGCGGCCCTCAACTCCCGCATCAGGGAAGCCGCCCGGCGCCACGGAGTGGTCGTCGCCGAGACCGCGCGCGAACCCGTCGCCACCGACCCCCGGCTGTGGAGCCCCGACCGGCTGCACGCCGGACCGCTGGGCCACCGGATCATCGCCGAGGCACTCGCCCACGCCCTGGCGGTGCCCGGCAGCGACGACTCCTGGACCCGCCCGCTGCCGCCGGACGGGCCGCTGCCGACCGGCTGGCGCGCGGCGGCCACCGAGGCCCGCTGGGCGGCCGGGTTCCTCGGCCCCTGGCTCGGCCGACGGCTGCGCGGACGCTCCTCCGGAGACGGCCGCACGGCCCGCAGACCCGACCTCCTGCCCGTACGGCTGCCCGCCGGGGAGCTGCCCGCCGACCGGCGTTAGCCGAGTGCTACCGCGGCGTCCGCGCCCCTGGCCGGAAGTCGTCGCACCCGGCGCGGCCCGGGCTTCCCGCGCGGCCCGGGTCCGTTGAAGGATGGGCACGCCGGACGGGCGCCCGCCCGGCCGGAGGGCACCACGCGGGAGGGGAAGTACGGATGACCGACGAGATCGACCACCGGTTCGTCGAGGTCAACGGGGTCCGGCTGCACGTCGCCGAACAGGGCGAGGGCCCCCTCGTCCTGCTGCTGCACGGCTTCCCGGAGTGCTGGTACTCCTGGCGCCACCAGTTCGGCCCGCTCGCGGCCGCCGGGTACCGCGTCGTCGCCCCCGACCAGCGGGGGTACGCGCGCAGCGAGCAGCCCCCGGACGTCGACTCGTACACCCTGCCGCACCTGGTCGGCGACGCGATCGGGCTGATCCGTGCGCTCGGCGAGGAGCAGGCCGTCGTCGTCGGCCACGACTGGGGCGCGCCGGTCGCGTGGGCGGCGGCGATGATGCGCCCCGACGTGGTGCGCGCGGTGGCGGGCCTGAGCGTGCCGCCCGCGCTGCCCGCGGGCACCGGTTCGCTGCCGATGAGCCGCCAGGCGTACGGGGACGGCTTCTACCAGGTGGTCTTCCAGGAGGAGGGGCGGGCCGACGCGGAGTTCGCCCGCGACCCGGCGGCCACGTTCCGCCGGCTGCTCGTCGGAGCGTCCGGCGACAACCCGGCGAACGAGAAGCCCGGCCCGTGGATCGTGCCGGAGGGCGGGGAGGTCCTGGCCCCGTACCCGGAGCCCGGGCGGCTGCCGGGCTGGCTGAGCGAGCGGGACGTGGAGGTGTTCGTGCGCGAGTACGCCGGGCACGGCGAGCGGGCCTTCACCGGCGGCCTCAACTGGTACCGCAACATCCAGCGCAACCACGAACTGCTGACCGCCTTCGCGGGCCGCGGCATCGAGGTGCCCGCGCTGTACGTGGGCGGGGACCGGGACCTCGTCCAGGCGATGCGCGGTGTGGACCTGGTGCTCGGCGCGCTGGACAGGATCGCGCCGCGGCTGCACGACAGCGTGGTGATCGAGGGCTGCGGGCACTGGACGCAGCAGGAGCGGCCCGCGGAGGTGAACGCGGCGCTCCTGGACTTCCTGTCCGCGCTGAAGCCGTAGGTCTCACGGTCCGCGCTGAAACCGTAGGTCTGACGCCCGTGGATCCGGCGTAGGTCTGACGCCCGTGGAACTGCCATGGGGCTCACGCCGTACAGCCCCCGTAGGGCCCAGGTCGCAGCGCCCGCCCCGCCGCGCGAAATCCCCCGGATCACCACCCATCCCTTCCGCCCCCGGCTCCGAATCACTGGTGCCACGGCTGCATCCGGTCCGGCCGTGCGGCACGAAAGGGGAGCGTGAGCGTGAGTGCGGAGAGGCGGCGGATCGCCGTGGTGGGCGGCGGTGTGGCGGGCCTGACGGCGGCGTACGTCCTGCAGAGGTCGTGCGACGTGACCCTGTACGAGGCGGACGGACGCCTGGGCGGCCACGCCCACACCCATGAACTGTCCGGTGAGCTGTCCGGTGCGCAACCGTCCGGTGCGGACGCGGCACTCACGCGGGTGGACTCCGGGTTCATCGTCCACAACGACCGCACCTACCCGCTGCTGACCCGCCTCTTCCGCGAACTGGACGTCACCGTGCAGGACGCGGAGATGAGCATGTCCGTACGGTGCGACGGCTGCGGGCTGCAGTACGCGGGCGCGCGCGGGCCCGGCGCACTGTTCGCCGGGCGCCGCTCCCTCGACCCCCGCTACCTGCGGATGCTCGCCGAGGTACCCGTCTTCCACCGGGGCGCCAGGCGGCTGCTGCGCGAGCGGGGCGACGCCGACGGACGGACCCTGGGCCGCTTCCTCGCGGACGGCGGGTTCTCGCCGTACTTCACCTCCCACTTCGCCCTGCCGCTGGTCTCCTGCGTCTGGTCCTGCCCCTCGGGGACGGCCCTGGACTACCCGGCCGCGTACCTCTTCCGCTTCCTGGACCACCACGGGCTGCTGTCGGTCACCGGATCCCCGCAGTGGAAGACGGTCACCGGGGGGTCCGCGCGGTACGTCGAACGGATCGCCAAGCAGCTCACCGCCGTGCGCACCGACAGTCCGGTCAGCGCGGTGCGACGACTGTCCGACGGGGTACGGGTGTCCACCGCGGGCGGGGAGAGCGACGACTACGCGGGCGTGGTCGTCGCCGTCCATCCCGACCAGGCGCTGCGGCTGCTCGCGGACGCCGGTGACGCCGAGCGCGAGGTGCTCGGCGCGTTCCGCTACTCCCGCAACCCCACCGTGCTGCACACCGACCCCACGCTGCTGCCCACCAGGCCCCGCGCCCGCGCCTCCTGGAACTACCTGATGAGCGACTGCGCCGCCGGTGACGAGGGGGTGCGCGTCACCTACGACATGGGCCGGCTGCAGCGGCTGCCCGCCCCGGCCCGGTACTACGTCAGCCTCAACGCCACCGCGCGCGTGGACCCCGCCAAGGTCCTCGCCGAGATGGTCTACGAACACCCCGTCTACACCCCGGAGTCGGTGGCCGCCCAGCGCCGCCTGCCGGAACTGAACACCCCCGTCACCGCCTTCGCCGGGGCCTACCACGGCTGGGGCTTCCACGAGGACGGCTGCCGCTCCGGCGTCGCCGCCGCCGCGTCCCTGGGGGTGACCTGGTGAGGCTCGTCGCGGACACCCGCCCGCCGCGCACCACCGCGGCCCTCTACGACTGCGTCGTCAGCCACGCCCGCACCGGCCGCGTCCGCCACTCCTTCCGGCACCGCACCTTCCTGTGGCTGATCGACCCGGACGACCCGCCGCGGCTGCCCCGCCCCCTGCGCGCCGCCGCCCGCTTCGACCCGCGCGACCACTTCGGCGGCCACGCCCCCACCATCCGCGCCGCCCTGGACGACTACCTCGCCGCCCAGGGCGTCGACCTCGGTGGCGGGCGTGTGCGGATGCTGACCGGCGCGCGCGTGTGGGGGTACGTGTTCAACCCGATCACCCTGTACTGGTGCCACGACGCGGAGGGCGCCCCGGTCTGCGTGGTCGCCGAGGTCCACAACACGTACGGGCAGCGCCACTGCTACCTGCTGCGGCCCGACGACGACGGCTACGCGGACGTCGCCAAGGACTTCTACGTCTCCCCGTTCTTCCCCGTCGACGGCGCCTACCGGATGCGGGTGCCCGAACCGGCAGCCGCGCTCAGCGTCACCGTACGGCTGCGCCTGGACGGTGACGTGCCGTTCACCGCCGTACTCACCGGAGAGCGCCGCGGGGCCACCCCGGGGGCCCTCCTGCGCCTCCTCGCACGCAACCCCTGGCCGACCGCAAAGGTGTCGGCCGACATCCGCCGGCACGGGGTCCGGCTCTTCCTGCGCGGGCTGCCGGTGCACGCCCGCCCCGCCCATCCGACGCAAGAGGGACTGCGATGACGACGACCACGCCCTGGACCGGTACGAGCGCGGTGCCGGGCGGAGACCAGGGGCCGCAGGACGGGGGCCGCGCCGTGGACGCCGCCCGCTGGCCCGACGTCGCCCGGCTCCCCGCGTCCTCCACCGCGCGCGTGGCCGTCGCCCGCGCCCTCGTCCTGCGCGCCCTCACCGCCCTGCCGCTCACCCTGCGCCTGGGCGGCGAGCCCGCCACCGGCAGCGGCCCCCTGCTGCACGTGCGCCGTCCGCGCGCGTTCTTCCGCCGCATCGGCGCCGACGGCCTCATCGGCTTCGGCGAGTCGTACATGGCGGGCGAGTGGGACAGCGACGACCTGGCCGGCCTGCTGACCGTCCTGGCCACGCACGTCGACACCCTCGTGCCCGGGCCCCTCAAGCGGCTGCGCGGCGCCTGGGTGCGCCGCAGGCCCGCCGCCCAGCGCAACACGCGCGAGGGCGCCCGCGACAACATCCACTGCCACTACGACCTGTCCAACGAACTGTTCGCCCTGTTCCTGGACGAGTCGATGACGTACTCGTCCGCGCTCTTCCCCCGGTTCCCCGCCGCCCCCGCCGACCTGCCGGACGCCCAGCACCGCAAGATCGACCGGCTCCTCGACCTGGCGGGCGTCGGCCCCGGCACCCGGGTCCTGGAGATCGGCACCGGCTGGGGCGAACTCGCCGTACGGGCCGCCGAGCGCGGCGCCCGCGTCACCACCGTGACCCTCTCCTGGGAACAGCTCGTCCTCGCCCGGGAACGCGTCGCCCGCGCCGGGCAGCACGCGCGCGTGGACGTCGAACTGTGCGACTACCGCGACGTGCGGGGCCACTACGACGCCGTCGTCAGCGTCGAGATGATCGAGGCCGTCGGCGCCGAGTTCTGGCCCGACTACTTCCGCGCCCTGTCCCGGCTGTGCGCCCCCGGCGGACGCGTCGCCCTGCAGGCCATCACCATGGGCCACCAGGAGATGCTCAACACCGCCCGCACCCACACCTGGATCAGCAAGTACGTCTTCCCGGGCGGCCTCATCCCCTCCCGGCAGGCCGTCGACGGCGCCGCGGCCGACGCCGGACTGCGCGTCACCGAGGACTTCGCGTTCGGCCCGCACTACGCCGAAACGCTTCGTCTGTGGCGCGAGGCCTTCACCCGCGCCGAATCCCAGGTCGACGCCCTCGGCTTCGACCGCGTCTTCCGGCGCATGTGGGAGCTCTACCTCGCCTACTCCGAGGCCGGGTTCCGCTCCGGCTACCTCGACGTGCGCCAACTGCTGCTCCAGCCGACCGGGGAGACCGTCCGATGACCGCCGCCGCCCACCGCCTCGCCCGGATCGCCGCCCACTGGTTCCCCGGGCCCCTGCCGGTCCGTCTGCGGGCCTGGGACGGCAGCGAGGCCGGACCCGCGCACGCCCCGCTCGTCGTCCTGCGCTCCCCGCGAGCACTGCGCCGCCTCGCCTGGCAGCGCGGCGAACTCGGCCTCGCCGAGGCGTACATCGCGGGCGACCTCGACGTCGAGGGCGACCTCGGCGACGGCCTCAGCCGCGCCTGGGCGGCCGTCCGCGAGGGCGGCAGGCTCCGCCCCGGCCCCGCCGACCTGGCCCGAGCCGCCGCCGACGCGGTGCGCCTCGGCGCCCTGGGACCGCGCCCGCGCACCCCGGCCGCGCCCCGCGCCCGGATGACCGGCGCCCTGCACAGCAAGACCCGCGACCGGGCCGCCATCAGCCACCACTACGACCTGTCCAACGCGTTCTACGAACTGCTCCTGGACGAGTCGATGGCGTACTCCTGCGCCTACTGGACCGAGCCCGAGGGACCCGGCTTCACCCTCGCCGACGCCCAGCGCGCCAAGGCCGGCCTGGTCTGCGACAAGCTCGCCCTGCGCCCCGGTGCCCGGCTGCTCGACATCGGGTGCGGCTGGGGCTCCCTCACCCTGCACGCCGCACGCGAGTACGACGCGGAGGTCACCGCCGTCACCCTCTCCCGCGAGCAGCGCGACCACGTCCTCGAGCGGGTGCGCGACGAGGGCCTCGACAAGCGGGTGACCGTACGGCTGTGCCACTACCGCGACATCGACGGCGGCGACTACGACGCCGTCAGCGCCATCGAGATGGGCGAACACGTCGGCCGCGACGCCTACCCGCACTTCGCCAGGCGCCTGTACGAACTGGTGCGCCCGCGCGGGCGCGTGCTGGTCCAGCAGATGTCCCGGGGGAGCAGCGAACCGGGCGGCGGCGCGTTCATCGAGACGTACATCGTCCCCGACATGCACATGCGCCCGGTCGGCGAGACGGTCTCCCTCATCGAGGACGGCGGACTCGAAGTGCGCTCCGTGGAGGCACTGCGCGAGCACTACGTCACCACGATCCGCGCCTGGGAACGCACCCTGGAAGCCCGCTGGCAGGACTTCACCGACCTGGTCGGCGAGCCCACCGCGCGCGTGTGGCGCCTGTACCTGGCCGGCTCCGCCCTGGCGTTCGCCGAGCGCCGCATGGGCGTGGACCAGATCCTCGCCGTCCGCACCGACAAGGGCGGCGACGCGCGGATGCCCGCGACACCCGCGGGGTGGTACGCGACGGGGGAGGCGGCCGGGCGATGAGCGGCGGCTTCGACTGGGCGGCCTTCGGCACCGGAGCACTGGCCTCGGCGGGCGCGTCGTACGCCGCGATGCTCGCCACCTTCGCCGTCGGCGTGGCACGCGGACGCCACCGGTACGTCGACATCACTTGGGGGCTCGCCTTCACGGCCGTGGCCTGGACGTCCTACGGGCTGTCCGCGAGCCACGGCGACGACGGCCGACGGCTGCTCGCCGCCGCCCTGACCACCGTGTGGGGCGTGCGGCTCGCCGCGCACATCGCCCGGCGCGGGCGCGGCCACGACGAGGACCCGCGCTACGAGCGGATGCTGTCGCGCGCCCCGGGCAGCCGCGCCCTGTACGCCCTGCGCAAGGTGTACCTCCTGCAGGGCGCCCTGGCCTGGGTCATCTCGCTGCCCGTCCAGGCCGCCTGCTACCTGGACGTGCCGCTCGGCCCGCTCGCGTACGCCGGCGCCGTCCTCTGGGCGGCGGGCACCGCGTGCGAGGCCGTCGGAGACCACCAGCTGGCCCGCTTCAAGGCCGACCCGGCCAACAAGGGCAAGATCATGGACCGGGGCCTGTGGAGCTGGACCCGGCACCCCAACTACTTCGGCGAGTTCCTGCTGTGGTGGGGGCTGTTCCTGCTCGCCTGCGCCCGCTGGGAGACCGCGCTGCTCACCGTCGTCTCCCCGCTCCTGGTGTCGTTCCTGGTCACCCGGGGCAGCGGCAAGCGGCTCCTGGAGGCGCACATGGCCGACCGGCCCGGCTTCGCCGAGTACCAGCGGCGCACCAGCGGGTTCGTGCCGTGGCCGCCCCGCGCCCGAGCCACCCGGGGCGGCTGACGGGCGCCGTGCCGTGTGCTTCACGGCACCCCCGCGGCCGTACCCCGGCGTGTCTGTCAGTGGTGGCTGACAGCATGGAGTGACGAACCGGTACGACGGCGAGGAGCGGGGACGCATGGACGAGCAGGGGCAGTCGGGGAAGGTCGGGACACCCGAGGTCCTGGCGGCGATCGCCGGGGACCTGGGCGACTGGCGGAAGCTGGGACAGGGCCTGTGGGCCCGCTTCCGCGCGGACGGCCTGGCCGCCGGTGCCGCCTTCGCGGCGGCCGTGGCGGAAGCGGGCGGCGAGGGGGCCGAGTTCCGGCTGGGCGCGGGCGTCGTCGACGTGACCCTGTGCTCCCGGGAGGCCGACGGCGGGCGCTGGATCACCGCGCGTGAGCTCGAACTGGCCCGCACGGTCAGCGCGCTGGCGGCCGGGCGCGGGCTGGTCGCCGAGCCGTCGGCGGTGGCCCAGCTGGAACTGGCGCTGGACACGGTGGACTTCAAGGCGGTCGCGCCGTTCTGGTCGGCCCTGCTGACCGGATCCCCGGACAACGTGGTGTTCGACTCCGTCTTCGACCCCACGAACCGGGTGCCCAGCGTCTGGTTCCAGCCCACCGACCCGCACCGCGCGCCGCGCCAGCGCTGGCACTTCGACCTGTGGCTTGCGCCGGAGGCGGCCGACGCGCGCATCGCCGCCGCGCTGGCGGCCGGGGGCACCCTGGTCGACGACTCCGGGGCGCCGTCGTTCACGGTGCTCGCGGACCCGGAGGGCAACAAGGTGTGCGTCTGTACGGCGTTGGAGCGCGAGTAGCGAGTAGCGAGTAGCGAGTAGCGGGGAGCGGGGGAGCACGTGCGCGGGCGGCCCGTGCTCAGCCGACGAAGTCCGCCACCGCCGTGACGAACGCGCGCGGGTCGTCCAGCCAGGGGTAGTGCCCGGCCCCCGGCTGGACGTGCAGCGTGGCGCGGGGCAGCAGCGCCGCGCACTCCGCGGTCGGCTCCGGCGGGCTGTTCAGGTCGTACTCCCCGGTGAGCAGCAGCACCGGCGCCCCGAAGGACGCGAGCGCGGCGCGCGTGGCGGGCGGGTCGAAGGCGCCCTCGGCCCCGAAGCCGGCGACCGCCCGGGGGTTGTCCGGGCGGCCCGCCGCGTAGTGCTCACGGGCCCGCGCGTCCCAGCGGCCGTACGTGAACGGCGCCACGGCCTCCCAGTCGGCGCCCCGCCCCTCCGCGATCGCCCCGAGTGCGGCGAACGCCTGCGGGAACCACGGCTCCCCGGCCCGCAGCAGCGCCCGTTCGCGCCGCACGGCCGGGGTGGCCTCGATGCCCACCGCACGGGTGCCGGGGCCCACGAGCACCAGCCGCTCGACGCGGTGCGGGTGGCGCGCCGCGTACTGGGTGGCGATGTTCGCCCCGGCCGAGTGCGCGAGCAGGTCGAACCGGTCGAGCCCGAGGTGGACGCGCAGGGCCTCCAGGTCGTCGACGAGCCGGTCGCAGCGGTACGTGGCGGGGTCCTCCGGGACGCCGGAGCGGCCGGTGCCGCGCAGGTCGGGGACGACGAGTCGGCGGTGCGCGGACAGGCCGCCCAGGTCGCCGAGGTAGCGGGAGTCGGCGGGGCCGCCCGGCAGGCAGAGCAGCGGGGCGCGGTCGTCGGCGTCGCCGTGGACGTGGTGGGCGAGCGGGGTGCCGTCGGGGGCGGGGAAGCGGTAGGTGGGCATGGCGGGATGATGGCAGGAATAACCGGGTTATACAACCCGGTTATGACCGGCATGGCGAAGGCGTGTATAACCGAGGCGTGACAGGTGAGGACAAGAACGGCACGGACCGGCCCGGCGCGCTGACCGAGGAGCAGGCCGGACGGATGCTGGACGAGCTGAACGAGGTCATCCGCGCGGGCGAACAGGCGCGCGCCGAGCGCGCCGAGGTCATCCAGCTGCTCGCGGCACAGGGCTGGACCCAGGACCGCATCGCACGGCTCACCGGGATGAGCCAGCCCGCCGTCTCCAAGCAGATGGCCAGGCACCGGGACGCCGGGCCCGGCCCCGCACCGGACTTCACCCTCGACCAGGGCGACGCGCCCTGGCTGGAGGGGCGGCTGTGGGGCCTCGCGGAGGAGATCGCCGAGACGGTCCCCGGGGGCGCCGCGCGCTGTGCACCGTACGTCCACGCGCTCGCCCGGGGGCGCGAGCGGTTCACCCCGCGGGGCGTCGACGAGCTGCGCCGCCTGGTGGAGGAGGACCTGCGGACCCACCACGGTGAACTGCCGGGGGAGTACCGCACCGCGTACGACCGGATCAGCCGCGCGCTCGACGTCCCGTCCGGGCGGCAGGAGCCCGCGCCCGGATCGCCGTCCGTGCGGCGGACACTGGCCAGGCGGCTGCAGCGGGACGCCCTCGCGGACACCGGGCGGCCCTAGGGCGCCTCAGATCGCGTACGGCCACACCGTCAGCATGTGCGCCCCGTACCAGCTCCCGAACAGCGTGCCCGCCGCCAGCACCGTCCCTGCCGTCACCGGGCGCGCCCGCGCCAGCGCCCGGGCCGGCGGGAGCAGGAACACCACCGCCGGTATCAGCAGCCGCAACTTCGAGTGGTAGAAGTTGCTCTGCGCCACCGTCAGCACGACCAGCGCCGTCCCGTACACCAGCAGCGGCGGCCACTCCCCGCGCCGCCACGCGAGCCCCGTCGCCACGATCACGGCGCACAGCAGCACCGCCGAACTGACCGGCACCCACCCGTCCTGGTGCGCGAAGGCGTCCAGCAGGAAGCGCAGGAACGCCGCGCCACTGTCCCAGTGCGTGCCCCACCCCGCCTCCTGGATCACGAACCACGCGTCGGGCCGCCCCAGTCGCAGCCCCACCCACAGCAGGTACGCCGGAGTCCCCAGGCAGCCCAGCAGCACCGCCGCCACCGGACGCGCCTCCCACCGCCGTGCGCGCCACAGCCGCTGCCCCGCCGCGCACGCCACCGCCGCCACCACCGCGACCGCCGCCGGCCGCGTCAGCCCCGCGCACAGCGCCAGCACGCCCGCCGACAGCCACGCCCCCCGGCGCAGCGCCAGCAGCGTCCACGCCGCCAGTGCCAGGAACAGGGCCTCGCTGTACGCCATGAAGAAGCACAGCGCCATCGGCTGCACGCCCGCCACCAGCACCACCGCGCACAGCGCGGTACGCCGCCCGTACAGCGAACCGAGCAGCACGTACAGCGCGTACAACGCGGCGGACAATGCCAGCTGGGCCGTCACCAGGCCCGCCAGGTCCGTACTCAGCGGGGTCACCGCGTGCAACGCCCGGACCAGCAGCGGATACAGCGGGAAGAACGCCAGGTTGTTGCCCGTCAGCGCCCCGTCGGGCGTGTGGTGGAAGGAGTCCGGATAGCCGTCGGCCGCGATCGACAGGTACAGCTGACCGTCCCAGGCCACCAGCCGCTGCCCCAGCGTCGTACCGCTGGCGGCCGTCATCAGCGCGAGCACCGTCAGGTGCACGGCCGCGCTCACGCCCTGCACGGCGGCGACCACGCCCAGCGCGGCACGCGGGCCGTCGTGGCGCGCACGCGACCGGACGGTACGGCGGTCCGGGCGGGATGGTTCGGCGTACGGCGGCGCGGCGGCGGGCCTGCCGTCGGCCGCGCGGGCGGTCAGTGTCTGGGGCAACGTCGGCTCCCTCGGAGGTCAGCTGGTCACTGGCCCTACGCGCCCCCGGGGAGGCCGGGTTGACACGCCCGCGCGGATGAGACGTGGATCACTCAGGGGGAGGCGGCACGCTCGTCGAAGGCACCCCGGCGGGGGGCGGCACCGGTGAACGCTCCGGCAGGAGCGTGCCCGCGCCCGTCGGCGTCGGTGTCGGCGCCTCGCGCGGGCCCTCCGTCCCCGTCGGCGAGGGCGTCGCCACCGGGCTCGGCACCGACGCCGGGACCACCGGCTCCGGCGCGCCCGGCCGGCCCGTCAGCAGCAGCACGACCGCCGCCACCGCGCACACCGCGCCCGCCCCCGCGGCCACCGCCGCCCGCCGCCTCACGCGCCGCCTGCCCCGCGCCACCACCGCGGGGCCGCTCAGCGGCGGCGCCCCGGCCCCGGCCCGGTCGGCGGCCCGGCGCAGCGCGTCCCGTACCCGGTCGTCCGGCTCAGACATGGCGGTCCTCCCTGGAACTGCGCTCGGGGTCGTCCAGATGGCGCGCGAGGAGCGCCCGGGCACGCGACAGGTGCGTCTTCACCGTTCCCTCGGACAGCCCGGTCTCGGCCGCGATCGCCCCCACCGGCACGTCGCACACGTAGAACAGCGCCGCGCACTGCCGCTGGCGCGGCGGCAGTCGCCGCAGGGCCGCCCCCAGGTCCACCAGGTACGGGTCGGGGCCCTCCACGGCCACCGGGTCCGAGCGCCGCCGCCACGCGCGGTGCCCGCCGAGCACCCGCCGCCAGCGGCTGACCGCCAGGCGCCACGCCACCGTACGGATCCACGCGTCGGGACCCAGCTCCCCGTCGAGCTTGCGCCGCGCGCCCCACGCCCGTACGAACGCCTCCTGCACCACGTCCTGCGCCTCGTGGAAGTCGCCGGTCATCACGAACAGCTGGCCCGTCAGACGACGCACCGACTGCCCGTACCAGGCGGTGAACTCCTCCTCCGTCACCGGCCGCCGTCCCGGTGCTCGGGCCGTGCGGCCGGACGCCGGCCGGGGGCGTCGGGTCCGGGGTTCTCGGCGTCGGGGGCGGGCACGGTGGGGCTCCTGGGGCGAGGGGGACGGGTACCCGAGATCGTACGACGCCCGGCACCGACCCCTACGCGTCCAGCACCACGTCCGCCCCCGGCACCGACTGGCACGTCAGGGCAGTGTCCGTCGCCAGGTCGTCCGGCGGCGTCACCAGGTGGGTGACCTCACCCTCCAGCACCCGGCACGCACAGCTCTCGCACTGGCCCACCCGGCAGCCGCTCGCCATCGACACGCCCGCCTTCTCGCCCAGCTCCAGGAGCGTCCCCGACCCCTTGGTCCAGGGGACCTCGCGGCCCGACCGGGCGAAGCGCACCGTGAAGCGGGCGTCGTCCGGCACCTCCACCGCGCGCGTGGCCGCCCGGAACCGTTCGCTGAACACCTCGAAGCGCGGCACGCCGCGCGCCCGCAGCCCCTCGGTGAGGGCGTCCAGCATCGGGCCGGGGCCGCACAGGTAGAAGCGCGCGCGGTCCTCGATCAGCCCGGCGTCGATGTCGGAGGCGGAGACGTAGCCCTCGCGGTCGTAGTCGCGGCCGGGCACGTCGTCCGGGCCCGGTGCCGCGTAGTGCGTGACCACGCGCAGGGCGCCGATCTCGCGCTCCAGGGCGCGCAGCCGGGCGTGGAACGGGTGGTCGGCGGAGTTCGCCACGCCGTAGTGCAGCACCACGCGCGGCACCGTGCCGCCGCCGGCCGCCAGGGTCTCCAGGTAGCCGAGGAACGGGGTGATCCCGATGCCGCCCGCGAGCAGGACCACCGGGTGATCGGTGTCCGCGGGGACCCGGAAGCCGCCGCCGGGGGCGGTGACCTCGAGCCGGTCGCCGGGGCGCAGCTCCCGGTGCACGTAGGTCGACAGGGCGCCGCCGGGCTGGTGGCGGACGGCCAGGGTGTAGCAGTCCCGGGCGGGGTCGACGGCCGGGCCGGTGAGGGAGTACGCCCGCGCCACGGCGGGGACCAGGTCGCCGTCGGCCTCCGCCGGCGCCACCGGGCGCACGATCAGGTGCTGCCCGGGCTGGTGGTCCGGCAGCGGGCCGCCGTCGGGGTCGGCGAGCCGCAGGGTGCGTACGCCCCGGCCCTCCTCGCCGACCTCGGCCACCGTGAACGTCCGCGTCCCGCTCCACGCCGCGTCCGGCACCGCCCGCACCTCGCAGGCCTGCGAGCGCAGCGGCACCGAGCCGCTGAGCGGGTCGCTGTCCGCGTCGTCGACGAGCCGGTTGTAGTTGCTGCCCGCGGCGCCCAGCGGATCGGCGCCCGGCAGGCCCAGGTCCGGCGCGGCCTCCCACCAGCCGTACTCGCCGACCACCACGCCCGGGTGCAGCGACTCGTCGAAGCGGGCGCGCAGCCGGATCGCGCCGAGCCGGGTCGTCAGCTCCACCCACTGCCCCTCCCGGATGCCGCGCGCGGCGGCGGTGCGCGGGCTGAGGTCGAGGTGCGGGTCGGACGCCCGGCGGCGCAGCGAGGAGACGGCGCGCTGCTGGCTGTGCAGGAAGTACCCGTGCTTGGCGCAGGTCAGCACCAGGGGGAACGCCTCGTCGGTCGCGGCGGGCTCCCGGTGCTCCGGAACCGCCGGGTAGCCGTGGTCGAGGAGGCGCTGGGAGTACAGCTCCACGCGCCGCGTGGGCGTGGCGAACCCGGTGACGCGGCCCGCGCCGTCCTCGGACGCGTACCGCCGCTCGCCCTCGGGGAGCGGCACCCGTACGCCTCCCGGCGCGGCCCGAAGCCGATCGACCGTCAGGCCCAGCGGTTCCAGCTGCCAGTTCCAGGCGGCCTCGACGTCGCCGCCGAAGAAGTCCTCGCCCATGCCGAGGCGCTCGGCGAGGGCGAAGACGACCTCGGTGTCGGAGCGGGTGCCGGGCACCGGCTCGACGATCCGCTGCCTCAACTGCACCTGCTCCTGGGCGCGATGGCCGATCTCGAAGCCGAAGCGCAGCGCCTCGTGCTCGTACGCGCTGTTCACCGGGAGCACGAAGTCGGCGCTGTCGCAGGTGGGGTTGGCGAAGAGGTCCAGGTGGACCTGGAAGTCCAGGGCGCGCAGCGCCCGGGCGGTGCGGTCCGAACCGGGCTGCGCCACCACGAGGTTGGAGCCGAATCCGACCAGGGCGCGTACCCGGTAGGGCTGTTCGTCCTCGATGGCGCGGCACAGGTCGCCCGCGTTGACGTACCCGGAGGCGGGCGGCCCGAGCGGGTGCTTGTCCAGGCCCAGCGCCTTGGCGGCCTGCCCGGGGGCGAGGGACCCGGAGGCGCGGCGGTAGGGCGGCGGGGCGGCGACCCGGTTGCCGCCCCGGGTGTCGAAGGAGCCGGTGAGCGCGTAGAGGGTGGCCAGGGCGCGCTCGGTCTGGGAGGCGTTGGCGCTCTGCCCGACACCGGTCCAGCCGTAGTACGTGACGGAGTCCGCGGCGGCGATCTCCGTGGCCAGGGCGCGGATCTCGTCCTCGGGGATCCAGGTGGCGGCGGCGACCCGTTCGACCGGCCACAGCGCACAGGCTCGCGCGTATGACTCGAAGGCGGGGGCGCACGCGACGCGCGTGCCGTCGTGCAGCGTGACGGTGAACTCGCCGCGCAGCGCCAGGTGTTCGGGGGAAGGTGCGGGCCGGGAGGTGTCGTACGCGACGGGGCAGCCGCCGGCCGTGTCCCAGGCGACGAACGCGGTGTCGCCGTCGGTCCCGGCCGGGTCCCCGCCGCCGGTCCCCGTCAGTTCGCCGCCGCGCAGGAAGCGTCCGTCGTCCCGGCGGACGAGGAGGGGGCCGTTGGTCCAGGAGCGCACGAACCGCTCGTCGTACCCGCCGCCCTCGATGAGGAGGTGGGCGAGGCCGAGGGCGAGCGCGGCGTCCGTGCCCGGCCGGACGCGCAGCCAGTGGTCGGCGCCCAGGGCGCTGGTGGAGCGGCGCGGGTCGACCACGGCGAGCCGCGCCCCGCGCGCCCGGGCGGCGGACAGCGCGGCGGACTGGGCGAGCCAGGTCTTGGCCGGGTTGAAGCCCCACAGCACGGCCAGGGCGGTGTTCTCGTAGTCCGGGGGCGGCAGCGGGCCGCCGAAGGTGAAGGCGTGCGCGGAGTCCTTGTGCCAGTTGCAGATCTCGGCGCTGTAGACGGTGTTGGGGCTGCCGAAGCGGCGTACGAACCGCTCGATCCACTCGGTCGCGTCCGACACCATCGTCCCGCTCGGCGTGGCCACCCCGAAGGCGACGGTCTCGGGGCCGGACTCGGCGGCGATCCGGGACAGCCGCGCCGCGATCTCGTCGAGGGCCTCGTCCCAGGAGACCGGTTCCCAGCCGGGGTCGGGGTCGTCCTTGGGGTTGGTGCGGCGCAGCGGGGAGGTGAGGCGGCGGGTGCTGTGCGCGATCTCGGCGGCGGACCGCCCCTTCGGACACATGGCCGCGCCCGTGGGATGCCCGGGGTCGGGGCGGACGCCGGTGATCCGGCCGTCGGTGACGGTGTAGACGGCGCCGCAGCGCGACTTGCAGAGCGTGCAGAATCCGCGCTTCTCCTCGACCATGGCCAGTCTCCTCCGGGGTGTGAGGCCCTACCACTCCATTGGACTCCCGCGCGCGTCCGCGCCGGAGCGCTGTTGGTCACGCGGGGCGGGGCCGTTGGGCCCGAATCGGGAGTGACCGGACAGGTCCTACGCGCGATCGGCCCCCGGCGTCCCCGCTTCCGGCAGGTCCCGTCCCGCCAGCAGCCCCGCGATCGTGTCCAGGGCCGCCGCCAGGTTCGTCAGGCGTACGCAGCCCGGCGGCGGCGCCGAGCCCGACCAGCCCGGCCCGGCCAGCAGGACCGCCGGGCGGCGGCGGGCGCCGCGGCCGCCCCAGCGCAGCCGGGCCACGTCGTGGGCCAGCGCGTGGTCGGCGGTCGAGCGCAGCTGGCACCAGAGCACCACCGCGCCCGGGCCCAGGCGCCGTACCGCCTCCCCCAGGGCCGGGGCGGGCAGAGCCGCGCCGAACATGCGTACCGGAAGACCCCGTTCGCTCAGTCCGGCCGCCAACGCCTCCAGTGCCAGGACGTGTTGCTCGCCCGGTACGCCGCACAGCAGCGCCGGCGCGGTGTGCGGGGCGTCCGGGGCCGCGTCGCTGTGGCGCCGCAGCGCGGACGTGACGTGCCAGGAGAGCAGGTGCTCCACCTCCACGTAACGCTCGCCCTCCGTCGCCCACTTGCGGCCCACCGCGTGCAGCGTCGGCATGATGACCTCGTCCCACGCGGCCAGCAGGCCGTGCGCGTCCAGGCAGTCCGCCAGGAGCCGCTCCATCGCGGGCGAGTCCAGGCGCACCGCCGCCCGGGCGAGGCCCCGGCACTCCTGGCGCACGCTGCCGACCGGCAGCGCGCCCCGGCCGCCGGGCTGCGCGGGCGGAGCCGGGGGCGACGGGGGCGCCGGGGGAGGAGCGATGGGGGTCCCGGGGGCCGCCGACAGGGCGGCCCGGGCGGCCTCGGCCGGGGGCACGCCCAGGGACGTCAGGCGGCACATCTCGTCCAGGAGGGCCACGTCCCGGGGCGTCCAGCGCCGGTGGCGGCCCTCGGGGCGCTCCGCCGGGCCGATCCCGTACCGCCGCTCCCAGGAGCGCAGCGTCGTCGGCGAGACGCCGAGGCGCCGTGCGACGGCCCCGGTGGTCAGGGACGGGGGCGCGGCGCTGCTCATGGGGCCGAGCCTACGGACGCGGGCGGGGCCTGCGCCGCCCGGGGAGGGCCGGGCGGGTGCGTGCCCGGACGGGGACCGGGCGGAAAATCCGACTTTTTTCGCGAAAGCCACATCCGGATCGCCCCGGGCTCCGAATGACTGGTGTGGCGGGAGAGGCACCCCGGCCGCCGAGCCGCCGGCCACCCCGCCGCACGCCCCCGACCCCGATCCGTCCGAGGCGTCACCCCACAACCCGAGGACACCCCATGAACCGCAAGCTCACCCGCCGTGCCGGTCTCGTCGTCTCCGCCCCGGCGGCCCTCGCCCTGGCGCTCGCCCTCACCGGGCCCGCCGCCCACGCCGCCGACGGCACGGACCAGCCCTTCGGGCCCGCCTGTGCCTCCGTGCCCAAGGACGGGGCCGGCTCCTTCGACGGCATGGCCAAGGACCCGGTCGCCACCGCCGCCTCGCACAACCCGGCGCTGTCCACCCTGGTCACCGCCGTGCAGAAGGCCGGACTGGCCGACACCCTGAACAACGCCAAGGACATCACCGTCTTCGCGCCCACCAACGACGCCTTCGCCAAGATCCCCAAGGCCGACCTGGACAAGGTGCTCGCCGACAAGGCCCAGCTCACCAAGGTGCTCGAGTACCACGTGGTGGGCCAGAAGGTCACCCCCCAGCAGCTCGCCAAGGGCGACTTCACCACCCTGGAGGGCGCCAAGCTCATGACGAGCGGCTCCGGCACCTCGTACAAGGTCGGCACCGGCGCGAACGTCGTCTGCGGCAACGTCCCCACCGCCAACGCGACGGTCTACATCGTCGACTCGGTCCTGATGCCCCCGGCGGCCATGAAGTAGCCGCGCCCGGCGGTCGTACCGGCCCTCGCGGCCGTACGGTCGCGCCGCGGCCCGGTCCGCGCGCATCAGCGGCCCCCCACCACGCGGCGCACCGCGTCCCGCAGCCTCGAG
>NZ_JBEOYE010000120.1:0-23790 GCF_040296945.1 Streptomyces sp. NPDC001941
GAAGGAGCCCGCGGTCATCACCACGTACTCGCACTCGCCCATGGCCGTCAGGGCCTCCGCCACCGGTTCGAGGTCGCCCTCGACGTGGATGCCCACCATCGCCTGGCGCCGCAGGCCCACGGTGAGCGGGTCGGTGACGGCGACGATCTGCATGACGCCCTGGTCCAGCAGCTTCTGCACGCGCTGGCGCACCGCCGCCTCGGACAGGCCGACGGCCTTGCCGATGGCGGCGTACGGGCGGCGCCCGTCCTCCTGGAGCTGCTCGATGATCGCCAGGGAGACGGCGTCGATCGGGGATGCCGATCCGTTCCCGGTCCTGGACTCTGTGCTTCGACTGGCCACGGGCTCACTGTGCACCGAGACTCGTCCGTCACGCAACCCGTGAGCGATGAAATTCGTTGTTGAAGCCTGCAAAAGTCACTGAATCCGAAGTTCTGTGCGGTCGGGTCTGTCGAAAACGTCGTCCAGGAGATTAGGGTGGACTTGTCTCACCCATCGGACAGCACCCCACGGACCGTACGGGTGCACGGGATCGACAGGAGGGGTGGCAAGTGACCACCGAGCTGCGTCGTCTGCGCAACTACATCAACGGGGAGTTCAAGGACGCCGCCGACGGACGGACCATCGAGGTGGTCAACCCGGCCACGGGAGAGGCGTACGCGACCTCCCCGCTCTCGGGCCAGGCCGACGTCGACGCCGCCATGGAGGCCGCCGCGGCCGCCTTCCCGGCCTGGCGCGACACCACCCCCGCCGAGCGCCAGAAGGTCCTGCTGAAGATCGCGGACGCCTTCGAGGAGCGGGCCGAGGACCTCATCGCCGCCGAGGTGGAGAACACGGGCAAGCCCCGCGCGCTCACCGCGAGCGAGGAGATCCCGCCCATGGTGGACCAGATCCGCTTCTTCGCGGGCGCCGCCCGGCTCCTGGAGGGCCGCAGCGCCGGCGAGTACATGGAGGGACTGACCTCCATCGTGCGCCGCGAGCCGGTCGGCGTGGTCGCCCAGGTCGCCCCCTGGAACTACCCGATGATGATGGCCGTGTGGAAGTTCGCCCCGGCGATCGCCGCGGGCAACACGGTCGTGCTCAAGCCCTCGGACACCACCCCGGCCTCCACCGTGCTGATGGCCGAGATCATCGGGCAGATCGTGCCCAAGGGCGTCTTCAACGTCGTCTGCGGCGACCGCGACACCGGCCGCGCGATGGTGGAGCACTCCACCCCGGCGATGGCCTCCATCACCGGTTCCGTACGGGCCGGCATGCAGGTCGCCGAGTCGGCGGCCAAGGACGTCAAGCGCGTCCACCTGGAGCTGGGCGGCAAGGCCCCGGTCGTCGTCTTCGAGGACACCGACATCGCCAAGGCCGTCGAGGACATCGCGGTCGCCGGGTACTTCAACGCCGGGCAGGACTGCACCGCCGCCACCCGCGTGCTGGTGCACGAGTCCATCCACGACGAGTTCGTCACCGCGCTCGCCAAGGCCGCCGCCGACACCAGGACCGGCCAGCCGGACGACGAGGACGTGCTCTACGGCCCGCTGAACAACGCCAACCAGCTGAAGCAGGTCTCCGGCTTCATCGAGCGCCTGCCCGCGCACGCCAAGGTCGAGGCGGGCGGCCACCGCGTCGGCGAGAAGGGCTACTTCTACGCCCCGACCGTCGTCTCCGGCCTCGAGCAGGACGACGAGATCATCCAGAACGAGGTGTTCGGCCCGGTCATCACCGTGCAGTCGTTCACCGACGAGGAGCAGGCGCTCGCCTACGCCAACGGCGTCGAGTACGCGCTGGCCTCCTCGGTCTGGACGAAGGACCACGCCCGCGCGATGCGCATGTCCAAGGCGCTGGACTTCGGCTGCGTCTGGATCAACACGCACATCCCGCTGGTCGCGGAGATGCCGCACGGCGGCTTCAAGAAGTCCGGCTACGGCAAGGACCTCTCGGCGTACGGCTTCGAGGACTACACGCGCATCAAGCACGTGATGACGTCGCTCGGCTGACCCTCCGGGCTTGGGCAGTACGCGAGTTGGGGCGCGGGAACACTTCCCGCGCCCCTTCGCCGTACCCGGCCCCGCCCGCCCGTCCCCCGCGCCGCTCGCACTGCTCGCACTGCTCGACAGGGTGTCGCGCGGCGCGCCTCACGGCCTCGACGCACCGTCCATTGTCCCGTCACGGCGGCGGGGGCATCCTGCGGGAATGCCCCGCTCCCCCCTGCACCGCGCCGCGCCCGCCCTCCCGCGCCCGTCCCGCCGTTCCCTGCTGCGCGCCCTGGGCGGCGGCGCGGCCGCGCTGGCCCTGGCCGGCTGCGGGGTGCCCGCCGCGTACGTGGGGCCCGGCGACCGGTCCCGGCGCGACGACTCCGCGCGCGACAAGAGCCTGGACTTCGCCAACTGGCCGCTGTACATCGACACCGACGACGAGGACACCTCCGAGCGGCCCACGCTGGCGGGGTTCACCCGGCGGACCGGGATCTCCGTGCGCTACACCGAGGAGATCAACGACAACGACGAGTTCTTCGGGAAGATCAGCCCGGCGCTGATGAACCACCAGGAGACCGGCCGCGACCTGATCGTGGTCAGCGACTGGATGGCGGCCCGCTTCGTACGGCTCGGCTGGGTGCAGGAGATGGACCGGGCGGCCCAGCCGCACGTCGCGGAGAACCTCGACCCGCAGCTGCTGCGGCCCGCCTTCGACCCGGGCCGGCTGCACAGCGTGCCCTGGCAGTCCGGGATCACCGGCATCGCGTACAACCGCAGGAAGCTGGGCCGCGAGATCAGGTCCACGGCGGACCTGTGGCGGCCCGAACTGCGGGGCAGGGTCACCCTGTTGTCCGGCCTGGACGAGGCGTTCGCGCTGCTGATGCAGGGCCAGGGCGTGGACGTGACGCGCTGGACGGCCGACGACTTCCACGCCCTGTGCGAGCACCTGGAGCGCCTGGTGCGGGCCAAGCACATACGCCGCTTCACCGGCAACGACTACATCAAGGACCTCTCCACCGGCGACGTGCTGGCCTGCCAGGCGTACTCCGGCGACGTCATCCAGCTCCAGGCCGACAACCCCGACATCGAGTTCGTGGTCCCGCAGGAGGGCGCGGAGCTGTGGGCGGAGTCCCTGATGATCCCCAACCTGGCCCGCCACAAGGCCAACGCCGAGAAGCTCGTGGACTACTACTACGAGCCCGAGGTCGCCGCCGCCCTGGCCGCCTGGGTCAACTACGTCTGCCCGGTCCCCGCCGCCCGCGAGGTCCTCGCCTCCTCGGGCGACGAGGACCTGGCGGCACTGGCGGAGGACCCGCTGGTCTTCCCGGACGCGGAGATGCGCAAGAGGCTGGCGATCGCGCGGGACATCACGGCGGAGGAGCGGGTGGGGTTCGCCAAGAGGTGGAACGGGATCGTGGGGTTGTAGGGGGCCGCGAGGGAGCTTCCCGGGGAAGCGGGCCCGCTGGGGGACCCTCACTTTTTGAACGCGTTCACAACGGGCGTACGCTGCGGCCATGAGCGAGCAAGCGCTGCTGCGGCGCATACGCGTGTGGTTGGCCGTGTTCATCGTCTGCCTGGTGCTGAGCGGCCTCACGGCCTTCCCGCTGGTCACCGAAGTGCGCTGGGCTGAACAGGCGTTGGGCTCCTGGGCGGCGCCGGTCGGCGACGCCTTCCCGGCGCTGCCCGAGTGGATCGCCCGGGTGCGCGCGGGCACCGACAGCGCCGGGGCCGAGCACCCGTTCCTGCTGTACGGCACCGACTGGCTGGCCTTCGCCCACCTCGTCATCGCCGTCGCCTTCTACGGCCCCTACCGCGACCCGGTGCGCAACGTCTGGGTGGTGGGGTTCGGGATGATCGCCTGCGCCGGGATCGTCCCGCTGGCCCTGATCTGCGGACCGCTGCGGTACATCCCCGGCTGGTGGACCCTGATCGACCTCTCGTTCGGGGTGTTCGGGGTCGTCCCGCTGCTCGTCGTACGGCGGATGACCAAGCGCCTGGAGGCCCTCACCGCCCCCGCGGCGCGTCCGGCCGGCCGTACGCCGCGGTGACGATCCCCAGCGCCGTGGCGTTCATGTCCTGGCCCTTGGCGTCCGTGGCGTTGACCGAGTAGACCAGGGTGCGGCCGCCGTCCCGGGTGGCGGCGACGGCCGTGTTGTAGCCCCAGCGGCCGCCTGTCTTGCCCCACACCTCGTGGCCGCCCAGGCGCGTCACCGACAGGCCCACCGCGTACGCGGCCGTCAGTGAGGGCTTCTCGTGGTCGTGCAGCAGGGCGCCGGAGGCGTCGCGGGGGAGGGTGAACATCTCCTCCAGCAGGGGGCCCTCCAGCAGCTTCCCCGCGAACAGCGCGCGGGTGAAGCGCTCCAGGTCCGCCGTGGTGGAGACCAGGTCGCCGGCCGCCCAGGCGTCCGTCACGGTCCACGCCGACACGTCCCGCGGGCCCCTCGTCCCGTCGCCCCGGTCCATCACCTGGTAGCCGTGGTTGTACGGGCCCGTCAGGTACGGGCTGGTGCCGGGGGAGTAGGTGTCGCGCAGGCCGAGCGGGCGCAGCACCTCGCGCTCCACCTGGTGCGCGAACGCGTCGCCGGTGACCCGCTCCACGATCAGGCCCGCGAGCGTGTAGCCGATGTTCAGGTAGTGCTGGGCGGTGCCCGGTGCGAACTCCCGGGGCAGGGAGAGGGCCGAGCGCGCCGTCTCCCGCGGGTCGTGCACGGTGAAGCGGTCCGCGTACGCCTCCTCGACCGTGCTCGTGGAGGAGCGCGCGGCCGGTATCCCGTGCGTGTGGTTGAGGAGTTGACGGACCGTCACTCCGGCGTACGCGGCCGGGACCAGGTCCGGGAGGTAGGAGCGGGCCGTGCGGTCCAGGTCGATCCGGCCCCGGGCGGCCAGCCGGAGCACCGTCGCCGCGGTGAACACCTTGGTCACCGAGCCGATCCGGAACCGGGCGTCCGGGTCCGCCGGGCGCCCGGAGGCCAGGTCGTGCACCCCGGCGCTGCCGCGCCAGGTGCCCCGGGTGCCCCCGACCCGTACCAGCGCGGCCGTCGTGTCCGCGCCCGGCAGGCCCGCGAGCGCCGCCGCCAGATCCGCCGCGTCCCCGGCGGGGACCGGGCGCTGCTGGTGCGCCGACTGCGCGGCGGGGGAGCGCGGCTGGGCGGCCGCGGCCGGGCCGGCGGCGAGGCCGAGGGCCAGGGCGGTGGCGATCAGGGTGCGGCGGGTGCGGGCGTCCATGGTGGTCAACTCCGGTGGTGTGGGCCGTCGTTCTCGATGGCTCCATCCTGCTGACCAGCGGCCTTCCCCGGATCGCCGGAGCGGGGGGTCTCGCGGGGCCTACGTCCTCCCCCGCGCGGGGGAGGCGGGCGGCGTCGGCGTCACCAGACCGGTCTCGTACGCGCAGATCACCGCCTGGATCCGGTCGCGCAGCCCCAGCTTCGCCAGCACGTTGCCCACGTGCGTCTTCACCGTGTGGTCGCTCACCACCAGCTCCGCCGCGATCTCCGCGTTCGACAGGCCCCGCGCCAGCAGCAGCAGCGTCTCGCGCTCCCGGGCCGTCAGCACGTCCAGGAGCGCGTCCGGCGGGCCCGTGCGGCGCGGGCCGCCCGCCGTGTACTGCTCCACCAGGCGCCGCGCCACCGACGGCGCGAGCAGCGACTCGCCGCGCGCCACCACCCGCACCGCGTGCACCAGGTCGTCCCGGCGCACGTCCTTGAGCAGGAAGCCGCTCGCGCCCGCGTGCAGCGCCTCGTACACGTACTCGTCGGAGTCGAACGTCGTCAGCATCACCGTCCGGCAGGCGCTCTCCGCCACGATCGCCCGGCACGCCCCGATCCCGTCCAGCACCGGCATCCGCACGTCCAGCAGCGCCACGTCCGGCGCGTGCTCCCGCACCGCCGCCAGCGCCGCCGCGCCGTCCCCGGCCTCGGCCACCACCTCGATGTCCGGCTGCGCGTCCAGGATCATCGCGAAGCCGCCGCGCACCAGCTCCTGGTCGTCCGCCACCACCACGCGCAGGCTCATCCCGCCACCCCCTCGTCCGCGAGCGGCAGCACCGCCCGCACCTCGAAACCCCGCCCGTCCGGGCCCGGGCCGCAGTGCGCCGTGCCGCCCAGCGCCGCCGCCCGCTCCCGCATCCCGATCAGCCCGTGCCCGCCGGTGCGCCACCCCGCGCCCCGCACCGCCCGCGGCCCGCGCCCGTCGTCCGTGACCCGCACCGTCAGCGCGTCCTCCTCGCGGCCCAGCCGGACCCGCACCAGCCGGGCGTCCGCGTGCTTGACCGCGTTCGTCAGCGCCTCCTGCACGATCCGGTGGGCGGCCGCCCCGACGGCCTGCGACACCCGGGCGGGCGCGCCGGCCCGCTCGTACGCCACGTCGAGGCCGCCCGACCGCACCCGCTCCACCAGCGCCCCGATCGCGTCCAGACCCGGCTGCGGGGCGCGCGGCGCGGCCGGCTCCCGGCCGTCCTCGCGCAGCACCCCCAGCAACTGCCGCAGCTGCGCCATCGCGTCCCGGCCCGTCCGGGAGATCGCGTCGAACGCGGCCTCCGCGCGCTCCGGCGCGGCGCGCACCGCCACCGGACCCGCCTCCGCCTGCACGATCATCAGGCTCACCGCGTGCGAGAGCACGTCGTGCATCTCCCGGGCGATCCTGGCCCGTTCGCCCGCGGCGGCCCGCTCGGCGTCCGCCGCCCGGTCGCGGCGCCGCGCGGCGGCCAGCCGGCCGGAGGCGTAGGCCGCGGTGAACACGAAGAAGGAGAAGACCAGTTCGCGCGCCGAGCGGGTGTCGAGGCCCACCGACACCGGGATCGCCACGGCCACCAGCAGCACCGCGACCAGCCGGTGGCGCGGCGGCGACTGCGCGCCGATCGTGTAGAGCAGCACCAGACCCGAGTACGGCAGCGGCTGCCCTGGCCCGTCCAGCGCCAGCTCGTACAGCGTGTTCGCCGCCAGCACCGCGAGCAGCACCCGCAGCGGCGCCCGGCCGCGCCACAGCAGCGGCACCACCGTCAGCGTCGTCAGGCCGTACGCCGCCCAGCCGGCCGGCGGTACGTCCGGCGGGCGCGGCACCACGAACGGCAGCGTCACCGCCAGCTGCACCAGCAGCGCCACGCCCAGGTCCACCGCCCACGGCCGGGACGCGGCCGACTCCCGCAGCCGCGCGGCCAGTTCCCCCGTCACGTCCCCCCGTGCCGCCATTACGGCTTGCGGCCCACCGCGCCGAACTGGGCGACCACGGCGCCGTCCTCGTCACGCCAGCGGGAGCAGGAGACGACGCCCGGGTCGAGCAGGTCGAGGCCGTCGAGGAAGGACGTGAACTCCTCGCGGGAGCGGGCGGTGATCGGCGGGGTCGCGTTCTCGTTCCAGAACGCCATCGCCTCCACGTTGCCCTCGCCGCCCAGCTCCGGCTCCAGCGTCGGGTGGGTGAGCACCAGGTAGCTGCCCGAGGGCACCGCGTCCAGCAGGGTGCGCACGATGGTGCGCGCCTCGTCGGTGTCGAGCACGAAGTTGAGGATGCCGAGCATCATCACGGCCACCGGACGGTCCAGGTCCAGTATCCCGCGCACCTCCTGGACGATCCGGCGCGGGTCGTGGGCGTCGGCGTCGATGTACTCGGTGCGGCCCTCGGGCGAGCTGGTGAGCAGCGCGCGGGCGTGGGTGAGCACGATCGGGTCGTTGTCGACGTAGACCACGCGGGAGTCCGGGGCGATGCGCTGGGCGACCTCGTGGGTGTTGTCCACGGTGGGCAGGCCGGTGCCGACGTCCAGGAACTGGCGCACCCCGGCCTCGCCCGCCAGGTGCTCCACCACGCGGCCCAGGAAGGCGCGGTCGGCCCGGGCGACCTCGCCGATGCTCGGGTAGAACCCGGTGACCTGGTCGCCGACCGCCCGGTCCACCGGGTAGTTGTCCTTGCCGCCGAGCCAGTAGTTCCAGACCCGGGCGTTGTGCGCGATGTCGGTGCGGATGCGGTCGGTCGTCACGAGCGGGTACCCCTTCGCAGTACGGCGGCGAGGGCGTCCGGCCGGTTGGTGGTCACGGAGTCCACGCCACTCAAGATCAGCTTACGCATGGTGCGCCGGGTGTCCGCGGTCCAGGCGGAGACCAGGTACCCGTCCTGGTGGATCCGGTCCACCAGGGCCCCGTCCAGCAGGCCGAAGCGGTAGTTGAGCCAGCGCGGCTTGACCGCGTCGAGCAGCGCCGGACGGGGCGGGGCCAGCGAGGTCCAGGTCAGGGCGATCTCGGCGCCCGGGTCGGCGGCCCGCACGTCCAGCATCGCGGTGGTGCCCGCGCAGTAGTAGACGCGGTCGGCGGCGCCGCAGTCGTGGACGGCGCCCACGATCGCGCGCACCGAGGAGAGGTCGCCGCCGGGGAGGTCCAGCATCAGGCGGTGGTCGCGGGCGGTGTCGAGGGCGTCGGCGAGGGAGGGGACGCCGCCCGCGGTGATCCCGCGCACCTCGTCGTACGAGAGCGCCGAGAGCGGGCGGTCGTGGTGCCAGAGCCGCTTGAGGGTGTCGTCGTGCAGGAGGACGGGGACGCCGTCCCGGGTGAGCCGTACGTCGACCTCGACCGCGTCGGCGCCGTGGGCGCGGGCGGAGCGGAGGGAGGGGAGGGTGTTCTCGCGGACGCGGTACGGGTCGCCCCGGTGCCCCACGACGGTGACGTTGCGCATGGACCCATTGTGGGGGCCGGGGATACGGGGCGGGGATGCCCCGGCCCCCGGGCGCCCCGGCCCCCCCCCGTGCGTGTGGCTAGTGGGTGAGCCAGGTGGTGACGTAGTCGTCGATCTCCGTCGACAGCGCCCGCTTCCCCGCCTCGTCCAGGAAAGACGCCTCCACCGCGTTCTTCGCCAGCTCCCCGACCCCGCGCTCGTCCAGGTCCAGCAGGCGTGCCGCCACCGCGTACTCGTTGTTGAGGTCCGTGCCGAACATCGGCGGGTCGTCCGAGTTGATCGTCACCAGCACCCCGGCGGCCACCATCTCCTTCACCGGGTGGTCCTCCAGCCTCGCCACCGCGCGGGTCGCGATGTTCGAGGTCGGGCAGACCTCCAGCGCGATCCGGTGCTCGGCCAGGTGCTTCAGCAGGGCAGGGTCCCGCACCGAGCTGGTGCCGTGGCCGATGCGCTCGGCGCCCAGGTCGTTCAGCGCGTCCCACACCGTCTCCGGCCCGGTGGTCTCCCCGGCGTGCGGCACCGAGTGCAGGCCCGCGGCGATCGCCTGGTCGAAGTACGGCTTGAACTGCGGGCGCGGCACGCCGATCTCCGGGCCGCCCAGGCCGAAGGAGACCAGGCCCTCGGGGCGCAGCCCGTCGGTGGTCGCGAGCCGGGCGGTCTCCGCCGCCGACTCCAGGCCCGCCTCGCCGGGGATGTCGAAGCACCAGCGCAGCGCCACGCCCAGCTCGCGCTCGGCGGCCGTGCGGGCGTCCTCGATGGCCTCCATGAAGGCCTTCTCGTCGATGCCGCGCCGGGTGGAGCTGAAGGGGGTGATGGTCAGCTCGGCGTAGCGGATGTTCTGCCGGGCCATGTCCCGGGCGACCTCGAAGGTCAGCAGCCGGACGTCCTCGGGGGTGCGCACCAGGTCCACCACCGACAGGTAGACCTCGATGAAGTGCGCGAAGTCGGTGAAGGTGAAGTAGTCGGCGAGCGCCTCGGGGTCGCTGGGCACCCGGGAGTCGGCGTGCCGCGCGGCCAGCTCGGCGACGATCCGGGGGGAGGCGGAGCCCACGTGGTGCACGTGCAGCTCGGCCTTGGGGAGCCCCGCGATGAAGGGGTGCAGGTCGGTCATCGGGTCCTCCGTGTGCAGTACGCCGCTCGGGTCGGGGATCATCGTATGTGGGCCCGGTCCCGCTCCGGGACGAGGCCTTAGCATGACGGAACACGATGGGGGAGGCCCATGTCAGACCACGCCGACCAGCCGCCGGGCGGCGGGCAGCCCGATCCCTGGGCGCCGCCGGAGAGCCGGACGCCGCAGCCGGGCGGGGACGCCCCCGCGGACAAGGTGGACCTCGGGAAGGGCGCCGGGCCGTCCCCGGTGCACGACCAGCAGACCATGGCCGCGATGCCGTCGGACGGTTTCGGCCCCGCCGGCGCGCAGGGCCCGGTGCCGCCGGGCGGCGCCGTGCCGCCTCCGCCGATAGCCCCCGGCGGTCCCGCGCAGACCGCCCCGGGCGCCGCCTACGGCGCGCCCGCCTACGGATACCCGGACCCCGGCTACCCGGATCCCGGCCAGCCGGCCGCCGGAGCCCCGTACGGCTATCCCGACCCCGGCCAGCCCGCCGCCGGGTCCTACGGCTACCCCGGCTACCCGGGCTACAGCGCCTACGGGCAGAACAACTGGAACCAGACGCCCAACAACGGCATGGGCACCGCCGCGATGGTGCTCGGCATCATCTCCGTGGTCGGCTTCTGCATGTACGGCGTGGTCGGCATCGTGCTCGGCGTGCTCGCCCTGATCTTCGGCATCCTGGCCCGCAAGCGCGTCCAGCGCGGCGAGGCGAACAACGGCGGCATGGCCACCGCGGGCATCGTCCTCGGCTCCATCGGCATCGTGCTCGGCGCGGCCGTGATCGGCTTCATCATCTGGGCGATCGCCAACAGCGACGAGTTCGAGGACAGCGACACCGGCTACGACGACCCCTTCCAGACGTCCCTGTACGTCCCGGACGCCCGCTAGCCGACGAGCCCCGTACGCACACCGGTGGGGCGCGGGACTCAGGCCTCCCCCCGCAGCCGCTCCCGCGCCTCCATCAGTGCGAACCCCAGCAGGTTCAGGCCCCGCCAGCGGGCCGGGTCGCCGGCGCGCTCGTCGTCCGCGGCGAGTCCGATGCCCCAGATCCGGTCCAGCGGGCTCGCCTCCACCAGGACCCGCTCCCCGGTGCCGAGCAGGAACGCGCGCAGCTCCTCGTCCTGGCCGAACTTGTGCACCGAGCCCTCGGCGACCAGGGCGAAGCGCTCGCGCTCCCAGACCGCGCCGTCGAAGCCGCGCACCAGGCGGCCGGCCTTCTTCGCCTGCGCCGGGTGCTCCGCCGCCAGGGCGGCCCGCTCGGCCTCCGGGTCGGCGAAAAGCCTCGCCTTTCCCGCCATCATCCAGTGCTCGGCGGTCGCGTACCGTATTCCGTCGACCGTGAACGGTGACGGCCACCACTGGCTCAGGCAGCTCGGTCCCAGGGTGCCGTCGCGACGCGGCGCGTGGCCCCAGAAGTGCAGGTAGCGGACGCGTGCGCCGGACTCGCGCTGGTGCCGGACCAGCGCGTCCCGGCTGGTGATCGTGGTCATGCACGCGAGTCTGGCAGCCGCCACTGACACTTCGTACGGGGATTTCCTTGGTGACGCGACACATTGATCGACCGAATCCGTCGCGTAACCAAAAGGCAACTACGGAATCACTTGTCGGCCAGGATGCATCCTGTCAGGATCGGCACTCAATTCGAGCTGGAACAACGGAGAGCGTCATGGGCAACCGCTTCCAGGTGCGAGACCGCTTCGAGCAGGGCGCGCAGTTCGTCGACGGGCGCCTGCGTCCCGGGACGTCGGGCAGCACCCACACCGTCGTGGACCCCGCCACCGGCAACGGCGTGTACGACTACGAACTGGCCTCCACCGCCGACGTGGACACCGCCGTCGCCGCCGCGAAGGCGGCCTTCCCCGGCTGGGCCGGGGCCACCCCGGGCGAGCGCTCCGACGCGCTGCACCGGTTCGCGGGCGTACTGGCCGAGCGGGCCGGTGAGTTCGCGTACGCCGAGTCGCTGCAGTGCGGCAAGCCGATCAAGCTGTCCACCGAGTTCGACGTGCCCGGCACCGTCGACAACACGGCGTTCTTCGCCGGGGCCGCCCGCCACCTCCAGGGCCAGTCCGCGGGCGAGTACAGCGCCGACCACACCTCCTACGTACGGCGCGAGCCGATCGGAGTGGTCGGCTCCATCGCCCCCTGGAACTACCCGCTGCAGATGGCCGCCTGGAAGGTCCTGCCGGCGATCGCCGCGGGCAACACCATCGTCCTGAAGCCCGCCGAGCTCACCCCGCTCACCTCGCTGATGTTCGCCCAAGCCGCCACCGAGGCGGGCCTGCCCGACGGCGTGGTCAACGTGGTCACCGGCGCGGGCCGCACCGCGGGCGAGCACCTGGTGGGCCACCCGGACGTGGCGATGACCTCCTTCACCGGCTCCACCGCCGTCGGCAAGCGGGTCGCCGAGATCGCCACCTCCACCGTCAAGCGGCTCCACCTGGAGCTGGGCGGCAAGGCCCCGTTCGTGGTCTTCGACGACGCCGACCTGGACGCCGCGGTGCACGGCGCCGTCGCCGCGTCCCTGATCAACACCGGCCAGGACTGCACGGCGGCCACGCGCGCGTACGTGCAGCGCCCGCTGTACGAGGCGTTCGTCTCCGGCGTCGCCGACCTGATGGCCACCGTGCGCCTGGGCGACCCCTTCGACCCGGCCACCGACCTGGGCCCGCTGATCAGCCACGCCCAGCGCGACCGGGTGGCCGGCTTCGTCGACCGGGCCCGCGGCTACGCGCGCGTGGTCACCGGCGGCGAGGCGCCGAAGAACGACGGCGCCTACTACCGGCCCACCCTGATCACCGGCGCCCCGCAGGACAGCGAGGTCGTCCAGGCCGAGATCTTCGGCCCGGTCCTGGTGGTGCTGCCCTTCGACTCCGACGACGAGGGCATCGCCCTCGCCAACGACACCCCCTACGGCCTGGCCGCCTCCGCCTGGAGCCGCGATGTCTACCGCACCGGACGCGCCACCCGGGAGATCAAGGCCGGCTGCGTGTGGGTCAACGACCACATCCCGATCCTCAGCGAGATGCCGCACGGCGGCTACAAGGCGAGCGGGTTCGGAAAGGACATGTCGGCGTATTCCTTCGAGGAGTACACGCAGGTCAAGCACGTGATGTACGACAACACGGCGGTCGCCGCGAAGGACTGGCACCGCACGATCTTCGGGGACCGATAGCCACCGCCGCACGACCAGCGGCGCCAACCCTCCCGAAAGGGCAACAGCGCATGGAGCAGTACGAGGCCGAGGGCCTGTCCGCCGCCCAGCTCGCGGCGATGCGGCGCAGTCTGCACAGCGGGCGGGGCGCCCTGACCCGCCGTTCGCTGCTGCGCGCGGGCGGCCTCGGCGCGCTCGCGGTCGGCTCGATGGCCGCCCTGGGCGGCTGCGGCATCCCGCCCGCCAAGCGGGAGGGCCAGGGCCCCGCCGCCACGGACTTCTCGGCCAAGGAGAAGCAGGTCGTCTTCTCCAACTGGACCGAGTACATGGACGTGAGCGAGGACGAGAAGGGCTACCCGACCCTGGAGGCGTTCACCAAGCGCACCGGGGTCAAGGTCAAGTACACCGCGGACATCAACGACAACGTCGAGTTCTTCGGCAAGGTCAAGCCGCAGCTCGCGGCCGGCCAGGACACCGGCCGCGACCTGATCTGCGTCACCGACTGGCTGGCCGGGCGCATCATCCGGCTCGGCTGGGCCCAGCCGCTGGACCCGGCCAACCTGCCGCACGCGTACGCCAACCTGTCCGCCCAGTTCCGCACCCCCGACTGGGACCCGGGCCGCTCCCACTCGTACCCCTGGACCGGCATCTCGACGGTCATCGCGTACAACTCCAAGGCCACCGGCGGCCGCAAGGTCGACTCGGTGACCCAGCTGCTGAACGACCCCGCGCTCAAGGGCCGGGTCGGCTTCCTGTCCGAGATGCGCGACACGATCGGCATGACGCTGCTCGACCTCGGCAAGGACCCGGCGAAGTTCACCGACGCCGACTTCGACGCGGCCACCGGGCGGCTGCAGAAGGCCGTCGACAAGAAGCAGATCCGCCGCTTCACCGGCAACGACTACACCGCCGACCTCGACAAGGGCGACCTGGCCGCGTGCCTGGCCTGGGCCGGGGACGTCATCCAGCTCCAGGCCGACAACCCCGACATCAAGTACGTGATCCCGTCGGCGGGTTACATCACCTCCACCGACAACCTCCTGGTCCCGGCCCAGGCCCGGCACAAGACCAACGCCGAGAAGCTGATCGACTACTACTACGAGCCGGACGTCGCCGCCCAGCTCGCCGCGTACATCAACTACGTCTGCCCGGTGGACGGCGTGCGCGACGCGCTGGCGAAGATCGACCCCGCGCTGGCGGCCAACACCCTGATCCTCCCCGACAAGGCCATGGCCGCGAAGTCGCACGCCTTCCGTTCGCTGACCAGCGACGAGGAGACGGCGTACGAGGAGAAGTTCGCCAAGCTCATCGGAGCCTGACGGACCGTCCGCCCCCCGCGCACCCCCTCACTCCTCCTCACCTCCTGGGACCACACCCCATGACCAACAGCAACAGCGGCGGCGACGTCCGCCTGGCCGGGATCAGCAAGTCGTACGGCTCCTTCACCGCCGTCCAGCCGCTCGACCTGACCGTGCCTCAAGGCTCCTTCTTCGCGCTGCTCGGCGCCTCCGGCTGCGGCAAGACCACCACCCTGCGCATGATCGCGGGCCTGGAGGACCCCACCACCGGCACCGTCTTCCTCGGCGACCGCGACGTCACCGACCTGCCGCCCTACAAGCGCCCGGTGAACACCGTCTTCCAGTCCTACGCGCTCTTCCCGCACCTGGACATCTTCGAGAACGTCGCCTTCGGACTGCGCCGGCGCGGCGTCAAGTCGGTCAAGAAGCAGGTCGGCGACATGCTCGACCTGGTGCAGCTCGGCGACAAGGCGCACCGCAAGCCGCACCAGCTCTCCGGCGGCCAGCAGCAGCGCGTCGCGGTGGCCCGCGCGCTGATCAACCACCCCCAGGTGCTGCTGCTCGACGAGCCGCTGGGCGCTCTGGACCTCAAGCTGCGCCGCCAGATGCAGCTGGAGCTCAAGCGCATCCAGACCGAGGTCGGCATCACCTTCGTGCACGTCACCCACGACCAGGAGGAGGCCATGACGATGGCCGACCAGGTCGCGGTGATGAACGGCGGCCGGGTCGAGCAGCTCGGCGCCCCCGCCGACCTGTACGAGAACCCGCGCACCACCTTCGTCGCCAACTTCCTGGGCACCTCCAACCTGATCGCCGCCGAGGTCGCCGCCACCGGCACCGACGTCGTCGTCACCGCGGGCGGCGCCAAGCTCCGGCTGCCCGCCGACCGATGTCCCGGCTCGCCCGGCACCGGCACCAAGCTGCTGGTCGGGGTGCGCCCGGAGAAGATCTCGCTGACCCACGCCGACGACGCCGACTCGATCGCCGCCGGCCGCAACACCGTGCGCGGCACCATCGCCGACACCTCCTTCATCGGCGTCTCCACCCAGTACGTGATCGACGGCCCGGCCGGCGACGGCCTGCAGGTGTACGAGCAGAACGTGGAGCGCGACACGCGCCTGGTGCCCGGCGCCGAGGTCGTCCTGCACTGGAACCCGGCCCACACCTTCGGCCTCGACGCCGACCAGGACATCGACGCGGGCACGGAGGAAGCGGCGTGACGCTCACCGAGCCCGCGGCGCCCCCGTCCGCCGCCGAGCCCCCCGCCCCGCGCAAGCCCTCGACCCGGCGGCGGCTCGTCCCGTACTGGCTGCTGCTGCCCGGCATCCTGTGGCTGGTCGTCTTCTTCGCGCTGCCGATGATCTACCAGGCCTCCACCTCGGTGCAGACCGGTTCGCTGGAGAAGGGCTTCCAGGTCACCTGGCACTTCCGGACGTACTGGGACGCCTTCGGCGAGTACTGGCCGCAGTTCGTCCGCTCGCTGCTGTACGCGGGCACCGCGACCCTGCTGTGCCTGCTGCTCGGCTACCCGCTGGCCTACCTGATCGCCTTCCGCGCGGGCCGCTGGCGCAACCTGGTGCTCGTCCTGGTCATCGCGCCGTTCTTCACCAGCTTCCTGATCCGCACCCTGGCCTGGAAGACGATCCTCGCCGACGGCGGCGCCGTGGTCGGCGCCCTCGACAGCCTGCACGTCCTCGACGTCACCAGCTGGCTGGGCTGGACCGAGGGCAGCCGGGTGCTCGCCACCCCGATGGCCGTGGTCTGCGGACTGACGTACAACTTCCTGCCGTTCATGATCCTGCCGCTGTACACCTCGCTGGAGCGGATCGACGGACGGCTGCACGAGGCCGCCCGCGACCTGTACGCCTCCCCGGCCACCACCTTCCGCAAGGTGACCTTCCCGCTGTCCATGCCCGGCGTCGTCTCCGGCACCCTGCTGACCTTCATCCCGGCCAGCGGCGACTACGTCAACGCCGAACTGCTCGGCTCCACCGACACCAAGATGGTCGGCAACGTCATCCAGTCCCAGTTCCTGCGCGTCCTGGACTACCCGACGGCCGCCGCCCTCTCCTTCATCCTGATGGCGATCGTGCTGCTCATGGTCACCGTCTACATCCGCCGTGCGGGAACGGAGGACCTGGTCTGATGCGTTGGATCCGGCGCAACCTGGTCGTCGTCGCGGGCCTGCTGACGCTCGCGTACATGATCCTGCCGAACGTCGTCGTGATGGTGTTCTCGTTCAACAAGCCGAACGGGCGCTTCAACTACGCCTGGCAGAAGTTCTCCCTGGACGCCTGGAAGGACCCGTGCGGCGTCGCCGACATGTGCGGCTCGCTCACGCTGTCCCTGCAGATCGCCGCCTGGGCCACGGTCGGCGCGACCGTGCTCGGCACGATGATCGCCTTCGCCCTGGTGCGCTACCGCTTCCGGGCGCGCGGCGCGGTCAACTCGCTGATCTTCCTGCCGATGGCGATGCCCGAGGTCGTGATGGCCGCCTCGCTGCTCACCCTGTTCCTCAACATGGGCGCGCAGCTGGGCTTCTGGACCGTCCTGATCGCGCACATCATGTTCTGCCTGTCGTTCGTCGTCACCGCCGTCAAGGCCCGCGTGATGTCCATGGACCCGCGCCTGGAGGAGGCCGCCCGCGACCTGTACGCCGGGCCGGTGCAGACCTTCGTGCGCGTCACCCTGCCCATCGCCGCCCCCGGCATCGCGGCCGGCGCGCTGCTCGCCTTCGCGCTCAGCTTCGACGACTTCATCATCACCAACTTCAACGCGGGCTCCACCGTCACCTTCCCGATGTTCGTGTGGGGTTCGGCGCAGCGCGGCACGCCCGTGCAGATCAACGTCATCGGCACGGCGATGTTCGCCATCGCGGTGCTGGTGGTGGTCGTCGGCCAGCTGGTCGGCAACCGGAGGAAGAAGACAGCACAGAGCTGAGCACCACCCCGAAGGAGTTGGAAGCCATGGCCCCAGCTGCCATGCGTATCGCTGCTCGATCCCTTTCCGACGCCCAGCCCGTCGCCTACTGGCTGGAAGACCCGGGCAAGCCCGGCGCCCTGCCCGCGCTGACCGAGACCGAGCGCTGCGACCTGCTGGTCGTGGGCGGCGGCTACAGCGGACTGTGGACCGCCCTGCTCGCCAAGGAGCGCGACCCCGCGCGGGACGTCGTGCTGATCGAGGGCCACGAGGTGGGCTGGGCCGCCTCGGGCCGCAACGGCGGCTTCTGCTCCGCCTCGCTCACCCACGGCCTGGGCAACGGCCTGGCCCGCTGGCCCGGTGAGCTGGACCGCCTGGAGGAGCTGGGCGGGCGCAACCTGGACGCCATCGAGGAGGCCGTCGCCCGGTACGGCATCGACTGCGACTTCGAGCGCACCGGCGAGATCGACGTCGCCACCGAGCCGTACCAGCTGGAGGAACTGGCCGAGCTGTACGAGCAGGCCCGGGGCCTCGGCCTGGCGGACGGCCTGGAGCTGCTCGACCGCGACGCGGTGCGGGCCGAGGTGGACTCGCCGACCTTCCTGGGCGGCCTGTGGGACCGGCGCGGGGTCGCCATGCTCAACCCGGCGCGGCTGGCCTGGGGCCTGAAGCGGGCCTGCCTGGAGGCGGGGGTGCGGATCTACGAGAACACCCGCGGCCTCGACCTGGTGCGCGCGGGCGCCCAGATGGCCGTGCGCACGCCGTACGGCCGGGTGTTCGCGCGCCGGGTGGCGCTGGGCACCAACGTCTTCCCCTCGCTGGTCAGGCGGGTGCGCCCGTACACCGTGCCGGTGTACGACTACGCGCTGATGACCGAGCCGCTCAGCGCGGAGCAACTGGCCTCGGTGGGCTGGAAGAACCGCCCGGGCCTGGGCGACAGCGCCAACCAGTTCCACTACTTCCGGATCACCTCGGACCACCGGATCCTGTGGGGCGGCTACGACGCGGTGTACCGCTTCGGCGGCCGGGTCAGCGCGGAGATGGACCAGCGGCCGGAGACCTACCTGAAGCTCGCCGAGCACTTCTTCCGCTGCTTCCCGCAGCTGGAGGGGGTGCGCTTCAGCCACGCCTGGGGCGGCGCGATCGACACCTGCTCCCGCTTCTCGGCGTTCTTCGGGACGGCGCACCAGGGCCGGGTCGCCTACGCGGCCGGGTTCACCGGCCTCGGCGTCGGCGCCACCCGGTTCGGCGCCGACGTGATGCTGGACCTGCTCTCGGGCCGGGACACCGAGCGCACCGCGCTGGAGATGGTGCGCTCCAAGCCGCTGCCGTTCCCGCCGGAGCCGATCGCCTGGGCCGGGATCGGGCTCACCAAGTGGTCGCTGGCCCGCTCCGACGCCAACGGCGGGCGGCGCAACCTGTGGCTGCGGGCGATGGACAAGGCGGGGCTCGGCTTCGACAGCTGACCCCGCTGGAGCCGACCCCTCTGGAGCCGCCCCCGCCGCGGCCGACCCCCGCTGACCTGGTCCGCGCCCGGGGCGCACGCCCCCCGATCTTGGTGTGACCCAGTTCACTACCAATCGGTAGCCGAAGTCGCGTAATGAGCGCGGCACTCCGCGCTCTCTTCCGTACGAGCCCCGCCCGCCCGGGCGGGGCACCCGAACGGAGGCAGATGGCGATGACCGGACCGGGGGCGGCCAAGACCGCCGTGGAGTGGCTGGCGTCGGTGGCGCCGGATCCCGAGGCCTGCCGGTGGGAGTGGGAGCGCAACCCCCTGGGGGTGGCGCTCCTGCCCGCCGGCCGGCGCTGGGACGTACTGATCCTGCCGGGCGAGCTCGGCTACCCCACCCTGGACGTGCTGACCAGGCTCGTCGACCGGCCGGGCCCGGTGCTCGCCGACTTCGGCGACGCCCGCATGGGGTTCTTCGTACCGCCGGGCACGGCCGCGCGCTGGCTGGGCACGGGCGTGCGCGGCGCCGGGGCAGGGACCTGGATCGTGGTGCCCTACCCCGGCCGGGCGACCGGCGGGGTGCGCTGGCTGGTCCAGCCGGACGGGTCGGGCACGCTGACCGACCCGGCCCTGCTGGAGCTGGCGATGCACGAGGCGGCCGCGCACGTGGCGCGCGAGGACGGGGGTCGGTGATCTTCCACAGGTATTGACCACGGGTATTGACCGCAGGATTGGTCTGGACCAAGCTGTGCGGCGCTCCACCTCGATTCCCCCACCCCCGGAGGCAGTTGTGGACCGCAGCAGACCCCTGGCCGTCGCCGTGGCGGCCGTCCTCGCCGCGAGCGGACTCGCGGCGACCGTCCAGAGCGCACGCGCCGCCGACGCCGAACTGGCGCGCAACGGCGGCTTCGAATCAGGCCTCGACGGCTGGAGCTGTACGGCGGGCAGCGGCGCCGTCGTCTCCTCGCCCGTCCACGGCGGCGGCAAGGCGCTCCAGGCCACCCCGGCCGGGAGCGACAACGCCAACTGCGCGCAGACCGTGAGCGTGCAGCCCAACTCCGCGTACACCCTGAGCGGCTGGGTGCGCGGCAGCTACGTCTACCTCGGCGCCTCCGGCACCGGCACCACCGACGTGTCCACCTGGACCGCCTCGGCCCCGGACTGGCAGAAGCTCTCCACCACCTTCCGCACCGGCGCCGCCACCACCTCGGTGACCATCTACACCCACGGCTGGTACGGCACCCCGGCCTACCAGGCCGACGACCTCTCGCTGACCGGCCCCGGCGGCACCCCCGTACCGGCCCCCTCGGCGCCCACCGGCCTCGCCGCGGGCACGCCCACCTCCAGCACCGTGCCGCTGTCCTGGTCCCCGGTCTCCGGAGCCACCGGCTACAACGTGTACGTCAACGGCGCCAAGGCCCAGTCGGTGAGCGGGACCTCCGCCACCGCCTCGGGCCTGGCCGCCGCCACCGCGTACAGCTTCCAGGTCACCGCCACCAACAGCGCGGGCGAGTCCCCGAAGTCCACCGCGGTCGGCGCCACCACGGCCCCCGGCGGCGGCGACCCGGGCAACCCCGGCACCCTGCCCGCGCACGCGCTGGTCGGCTACCTGCACGCCAGCTTCGCCAACGGCTCCGGCTACACGCGGATGGCCGACGTGCCCGACTCCTGGGACGTCATCAACCTCGCCTTCGGCGAGCCCACCTCGGTCACCTCCGGCGACATCCGCTTCAAGCTCTGCCCGGCCACCGAGTGCCCCGGCGTGGAGTCCGAGGCCGACTTCAAGGCCGCCATCAAGGCCAAGCAGGCCGCCGGGAAGAAGGTCCTGATCTCCATCGGCGGGCAGAACGGCCAGGTGCAGCTCGCCAGTACGGCCGCCCGCGACACCTTCGTCTCCTCGGTGTCGAAGATCATCGACGACTACGGCCTGGACGGCCTGGACATCGACTTCGAGGGCCACTCGCTGTCGCTCCAGACCGGCGACACCGACTTCCGCAACCCGACCAGCCCGGTCATCGTCAACCTGATCTCCGCGGTCAAGACGCTCAAGGCGAAGTACGGCGCGAAGTTCGTGCTCACCATGGCGCCCGAGACCTTCTTCGTCCAGCTCGGCTACCAGTACTACGGCTCGGGCCCCTGGGGCGGCCAGGACCCGCGGGCCGGCGCCTACCTGCCGGTCATCCACGCCCTGCGCGACGACCTGACCCTGCTGCACGTCCAGGACTACAACTCCGGCTCCATCATGGGCCTGGACAACCAGTACCACTCGATGGGCGGCGCGGACTTCCACATCGCCATGACGGACATGCTGCTCACCGGCTTCCCGGTGGCCGGCAACACCGCCCGGGTCTTCCCGGCGCTCCGCCCCGACCAGGTCGCCATCGGCCTGCCCGCCTCCACCAACGCGGGCAACGGCTACACCGCCCCCGCCGAGGTGACCAAGGCGCTCAACTGCCTCACCAAGAAGACCGACTGCGGCTCCTACCAGACCCACGGCAGCTGGCCCGCCCTGCGCGGCCTGATGACCTGGTCCATCAACTGGGACCGCTTCAACGGCGGGGAGTTCAGCCGGAACTTCGACGCCTACCGCTGGTGAGCGGGGCGGGCCGGCCGCGCCCGCCGACGGTGAAGGCGACCGTGAGCAGCACCCCGCACAGGCACCAGCTGCCCAGCACGTCCAGGGGCCAGTGGTAGCCGCGCAGCACCAGGCCGACGCCCGTCGCCGCCGACACCACGGCGGCGACGGGCAGCAGCCGTCCGGAGAGCAGCCACGCGGCGCCGGCGTAGGCCACCATCGCCGTCGCCGCGTGGCCCGAGGGGAAGTAGCCGGTCTCGGCGGTGAGCGGTCCCGGCCGCGCCACCAGGACCTTGACCAGCGAGACGAGCGCGGGCGTCAGCGCGTTGGCGAGCAGGACGGCCGCGGTCGCCCGGCGCCGGCCGCGCCACCACGCGTACGCCGCCGCGGCCAGCAGCACCGGGATCCCGACGGCCAGGCTGCCCAGGTCGGAGAGGAACTCGGCGAGGCCCTGGGGGCCGCGGCCGACGACGGAGGCGTCGAGGCGCTCGTCCAGGCGGCGCAGCGGCCCGTGGGCGGCGACCTGCCAGGTGAACAGCGCGAAGAGGGCGGCGAGGAGGCCGCAGAGGAGCCCCGGGAGAAGAGCCGGCCGCCCCGGAACAGGGGGGGTGGTTCCGGGGCGGCCGCCTGGACCGGTGCACCGCGCGCCCCGGGGGGTGTGGGGCGGGCGGCTGTCCGATCGGTGAGGAGTTCCGGGGCCCGAAGCCCCGGTGGTGTGCGCGAGGGCACGGCCGGGCCGGGGCTGGGGAGGCTCCGTACCGGCTCCGCCCGCAGTCCCCTGCGAGCGGGGTGTTTCTCTCATCTGGCGAAACCGTACGGCAGTGAAGCGGGGGACCGACAGACGGATTCCCATCCCGCCATCGGCCCCCCACACGTTCTTCACAGCGCACAGAATCGCATCACAGGGCGGCGAAGGCACCCTCGATGATGTCCAGGCCCTCGTTCAGCAGGTCCTCGCCGATCACCAGCGGCGGCAGGAAGCGCAGCACGTTGCCGTAGGTGCCGCAGGTCAGCACCAGCAGGCCCTCGGCGTGGCAGGCCTTGGCCAGCGCGCCGGCCGCCTCGGGGTTGGGCTCCTTGGTCGCCGGGTCCTTGACCAGCTCGATGGCGATCATGGCGCCGCGGCCCCGGATGTCACCGATGACCTCGTGCTTCTCCTGCATGGCGGCGAGGCGGGCCTTCATGACCGACTCGATCCTCTTCGCCGCGGCGTTGAGGTCGAGCTCCTTCATGGTCTCGATGGCGCCGAGCGCACCGGCGCAGGCGACCGGGTTGCCGCCGTAGGTGCCGCCCAGGCCGCCGGAGTGGGCGGCGTCCATGATCTCGGCGCGGCCGGTCACGGCGGCCAGCGGCAGACCGCCGGCGATGCCCTTGGCGGTGGTGATCAGGTCCGGGACGACGCCCTCGTCCTCACAGGCGAACCACTGGCCGGTGCGGCAGAAGCCGGACTGGATCTCGTCGGCGACGAAGACGATGCCGTTGTCGTTGGCGAACTCCACGATGGCCGGCAGGAAGCCCTTGGCCGGCTCGATGAAGCCGCCCTCGCCGAGCACCGGCTCGATGATGATCGCGGCGACGTTCTCGGCGCCGATCTGCTTGGTGATCTGGTCGATCGCCTGGGCGGCGGCCTCGGGGCCGCAGTTCTCGGCGCCGGTGGGCCAGCGGTAGCCGTACGCCACGGGCACGCGGTAGACCTCGGGCGCGAACGGGCCGAAGCCGTGCTTGTACGGCATGTTCTTGGCGGTCAGCGCCATCGTCAGGTTGGTGCGGCCGTGGTAGCCGTGGTCGAAGACGACGACGGCCTGGCGCTTGGTGTGCGCGCGGGCGATCTTCACCGCGTTCTCGACGGCCTCGGCGCCCGAGTTGAACAGCGCCGACTTCTTGGCGTGGTCGCCCGGGGTGAGCTCGGCGAGGGCCTCGCAGACCTCCACGTAGCCCTCGTAGGGGGTGACCATGAAACAGGTGTGGGTGAAGTCGGCGAGCTGCGCGGAGGCGCGGCGCACCACGGCCTCGGCGGAGGCGCCGACCGAGGTCACGGCGATGCCGGAGCCGAAGTCGATCAGGCGGTTGCCGTCGACGTCCTCGATGATCCCGCCACCGGCGCGCGCGGTGAACACGGGCAGTACGGAGCCCACGCCGCCGGCCACCGTCCGCAGGCGGCGCGCCTGCAGCTCCTGCGACTTCGGGCCGGGGACGGCGGTGACGACGCGGCGCTCCTGCGGGATTGCGGTCATGAGGGGCTCCTGGGGTGGATCGGGCGGGCGTGCGGGCTCCCGGCGGGGCTCGCTGGGGGCCGCACCGGCCCCCCTTGCGCAGGCTAGGCGGGGCGGGCGCGGGCGGGCATGCTCCGTTCGGGAGTGGTGCGCCCGTGTCGTTGTCCGCGACGGACATAGCGAGCGGATCCCCCCGCCGGGGCCCGGCGGCCACTAGATTGACCGGTGCACGAAGGCGGGCCTGGCTGGTCAGGGGGCAGCGGTTCATGAACACCGAAGGCACACACGACTCACGCGACATGCGCGGGGGACGCGACCAGGGGCGCGCGGACGGCCCCGCGCGCCCCGGCCAGGTGCCGCACCCGGCGGACCCGCAGTCCGCCCTGCACGCGCCCCAGGGCCCCGCGCCGCACCCGCACCCCGCGGTGCCCGCGCCCGCGGCCCCGCCG
>NZ_JBEOYE010000121.1:0-23152 GCF_040296945.1 Streptomyces sp. NPDC001941
TCGTATCTCACTTTGGTGGGCTGTGCCGGGCCGGGCGGGCCCCGGCCCGGCGCGGCCCCGGACGGCCGGACACCGAGCAGTCGAACAATCCCCCTAGTGATGGCAGAGTGGCTGCATGGCTGAGCGGGCACAGGGGCCCCTGTCGCTCCCCGACGACTGGCCGGCCCACCCGGATCTGAGCCTGTCCCTCAACCACATGGGCAGCTTCGACTGGGACCTGGACAACGGGCTGCTCCACCTCGACCAGCACGCCCTGGACGTGCTGGAGATCAGCGCGGAGGAGTACGACGGCAGGCCCGAGACGCTGGCCGCCAACGTGCCGCGCGCCGAGGCGATGCGGCTGGACGCCATGGTGTCCCAGGCGCTGAAGAGCGGCAGCACCCACTACGGCGCCTACTTCCGGATCCGCCGGCCCGACGGCAGCCTGCGCTGGACCCACACCCAGGGCTCCATCCGGCGCGACGGCAGCGGCCGGCCGCGCCGCGTCATCGGCATCGTCCGCGACGCCACCCAGGAGCTCGCCGAGTCGGCCGCCCGGGTGGAGCTGGACGACGAACGGCGCCGGCAGACCAGCGTGGTGGAGTCCACCACCGCCGCGCTCGCCCACGCCTGCACCGTCAAGGACGTCACCGACGTCCTGAAGGAGTCGCACGGCATGGCGCACCTGGGCGCCACCAGCCTGGTCATGGGCCTGCTGGAGGCGGGCCGCATCCACCTGGTCGCCGACGGCCCCGAGGAGTCCTTCGTCCCCGGCACCCGGTACACGCGGGTGGACGAGCAGTACCCGATGAGCGAGGTCATCCGCACCCTCGGGCCGCGCTTCATCGAGTCGCCCGCCGACTTCGCCGCCTCCTACCCCCGGCTGTGGCCGCACATCAGCACGCTCGGCATCACCTCGGCCGCCTACCTGCCCCTGATCGCGCAGGGCCGGCCGATCGGCGCGCTCGGGCTCCTCTACAGCGGCAAGAACGGCTTCCCGCCCGAGGAGCGCAACCTGCTGGTGGCGCTGAGCAGCAGCATCGCCCAGTCCATCCAGCGCGCCATCCTCTACGAGCAGGAGCACGACCTCGCCGAGGGCCTCCAGCAGGCCATGCTGCCGCGCCGCATCCCCGACGTGCCGGGCGCGCGGATCGCGGTGCGCTACCGCTCCGCCCGGCAGGGCCGTGACGTGGGCGGCGACTGGTACGACGTGATCCCCCTGCCCGGCGGCCGGGTCGGCGCGGTCATCGGCGACGTCCAGGGCCACGACACCCACGCCGCCGCCGTCATGGGCCAGCTGCGCATCGTGCTGCGCGCCTACGCCGCCGAGGGGCACCCGCCCGCCACCGTGATGGCCCGCGCCTCGGTGTTCCTGCACGAGCTGGACACCGAGCGCTTCGCCACCTGCACGTACGCCGAGGCCGACCTCACCACCGGGGTCGTGCAGATGGTCCGGGCCGGGCACGTGGACCCGCTGCTGCGCGCGGCGGACGGCAGCTGTCACAGGGTGGCGGTCGAGGGCGGGCTCCCGCTGGGCCTGTCGGCCGAGTTCGGGCGGCTGGAGTACCCGGTGAGCACGCTGGAGCTGGACCCGGGGCAGACGCTGCTGCTGTGCACCGACGGCCTGATCGAGCGGCCCGGCGCCGACCTGGACGACGGGATGCGCTGGCTCACCGGCCTGGTCGCCACCGGGCCCGCCGACCTCCAGCTCCTCGCCGACCGGCTCTGCGAGGTGGTGGACGAGCGGGGCGGCGACGACGACGTGGCGATCCTGCTGCTGCGCCGCCACGGCGCGCACGCCCCGCGCCCGGGCGGCCGGCTGCGCCAGCACGTGGCGCAGAACGACCCCGAGGCGCTGCGCGCGGCCCGGCACCTGATCCGGGCGGCGGTGCGGGCCTGGGGCGCGGGGGAGCGGGCGGACGAGATCGAGCTGGTCGCCGACGAGCTGGTGACCAACGCGCTGATGCACACCGACGGCGGCGCCATCGTCACCGTACGGGTGCTGGCCGGGACCGGGCGGCGGCTGCGGGCCGAGGTGGAGGACCGCTCCAGCGCCCTGCCGCGCCGCCGCGAGGCGGGGGACGCGGGGGTGTCGGGGCGGGGGCTGCTGCTGGTGGAGCGGCTCGCGGACGCGTGGGGCGTGGAGCCGCGCGGCGGCGGCAAGTGCGTGTGGTGCGAGTTCGTCATCCCGGACCGGTAGAGCGGTACGGCACGTCAGGACCCCGGGGCGGGCTCCCGGGGCGGTACGACGATCAGGAGTACCGTTCCGTAACAGTGCGTTAACTGATCGTACTTGACCGTAACCGACCGAAGGCGGTTCACTACCTTTTCCCGTGTCCGTCCGCACGCGGACACACCCCACCTCCGACGTCGTGAGGACCCCTTGGCCACCGAGCTCCTGGCACCGCTCGACCTCGCCTTCTGGCACCTGGAAACCACCGGCCACCCCATGCACCTGGGCGCACTCGCGCTCTTCGGGCCCGGCGGCCCCGACCGGGACGTGCTCGCCCTGCTCGCCGAGCGCGCCGCCGCCGTCCCCCGGCTGCGGATGTGCGTACGGGACGTGTGGCTGCCGGTCGGCGGCGCCGCGTGGACCACCGACCGCTCCTTCGACGTGCACCGGCACGTGCGCCGACTCGCCGTGCCCGACGCCGACTTCGCCGCGGGCGCCGCCAGGATGGCCGGGGAGTTGATGGAGCGCCCGCTCGCCCGGGGCCTGCCGCCCTGGGAGATGTACCTGCTCACCGGGCGGCCCGGCGGCCCGTTCGCCGTCCTGGTCAAGCTGCACCACGCCCTCGCCGACGGGCTGCGCGCCGTCGCCATCGGCGCCGGGATCTTCGACCAGATCGGCGGCCCGGCCGCGGCGCCCCGCCGCACCCGGACCGTGCCGCCCCGCTCCTGGCTGCCCGGCCCGCGCCAGATCGCCGGGGCGGCGCGCGATCGCCTGGAGGAGTTCGGCCAGGCCGTCGGCGTCGGCGCCTCCGTCGTACGCGCCACCGCCGGGCGCCTCGACCCGCGCGGCGCCGCCGCCTGCCTGGCCGCCGCGCCCAGCGGGACACGCCGGCTGGCCACCGCCGACCTGGACCTGGACGAGGTGCGCCGGGTCCGCAGGGCCGTCGGGGGCACCGCCAACGACGTGCTCCTCGCCGTCGTCGCCGGGGCCCTGCGCCGCTGGATCCTGGAGCGCGGCGAGCCGCTGCCCGGGGCCGAGCCGCGCGCCCTCGTCCCCGTGTCCCGGCGCCGGCCGGGCGGCGCCCCCGACACCGGCAACCGCCTCTCCGCGTACCTGCTCGGCCTGCCGGTCGCCGAGGCCGACCCGCTCGCCCGGCTGGCGGCGGTGCGCTCCGGCATGGACCGCAACAAGGCGGCGGGCCCCTCGCGCGGGGCCGGGGCGGTCGCCCTGCTGGCCGACCAACTGCCGCCGCTCGCCCACAAGTTCGGTGCCCCACTGGCGGGCAGCGCGGCCCGCATGCTCTTCGACGTGCTGGTCACCAGCGTGCCGCTGCCCCGCTCGGCCCTCTCCCTGGGCGGCAGCCCGCTGCGGGCCGTCTACCCGCTGGCCCCGCTCGCCCGCGGCCAGGCGCTGGCCGTCGCCATGTCCCCGTACGGCGGCCGGGTCCACCTCGGCGTCGTCGCCGACGGCGCGGCCGTCCCCGACGCCGACCTGCTCGCCGGGTGCATGGGCCGGGAGCTGGCCGAACTGCTCGCCCGCACCACGTGAACGCGCGGCCCGCCCGTCCGTGCGGCAGGCTGGGGGCATGCCCGAGCTGCCCGAGGTCGAAGCCCTGCGGGTGTTCCTCGACGAGCACCTGACCGGCAGGGAGATCGCCCGCGTCCTGCCCGTCGCGGTGAGCGTGCTGAAGACGTACGACCCGCCGCTCACCGCGCTGCAGGGCGCCACCGTCGAATCCGTCGCCCGGCACGGCAAGTTCCTCGACCTCGGCGCGGGCGGCCTGCACCTGCTCTTCCACCTCGCCCGGGCGGGCTGGCTGCGCTGGTACGACGTCCTGCCCTCGGGCGCCCCGCGCCCCGGCAAGGGCCCCCTCGCGCTGCGCTGCGCCCTGATCACCGGCGAGGGCTTCGACCTCACCGAGGCGGGCACCACCAAGCGGCTCGCCGTGCACCTCGTCCACGACCCGGCCGAGGTGCCCGGCGTCGCCCGGCTCGGGCCCGACCCGCTCGCGCCGGACTTCGACCGCGCGGCGTTCGCCGCGCTGCTGGCCGGGGAGCGGCGCCAGTTGAAGGGGGCGCTGCGGGACCAGAGCCTGATCGCCGGGATCGGCAACGCCTACAGTGACGAGATCCTGCACGCGGCCCGGATGTCGCCCTTCAAGCCCGTCCAGAACCTCACCGACGACGAGGTCACCCTCCTCCACCACGCGATGCGCGACACCCTCACCGAAGCGGTCGCCCGCTCCCAGGGGCTGGCCGCCCGCGACCTCAAGGCCGAGAAGAAGACCGGCCTGCGGGTGCACGGGCGCGCCGGGCAGCCCTGTCCGGTCTGCGGCGACACCGTGCGCGAGGTGTCCTACCGCGACTCCTCGCTCCAGTACTGCCCCACCTGCCAGACCGGAGGCAAGCCGCTGGCCGACCGCCGGATGTCGCGGCTGCTGAAGTAGCGCCCGCGCCCGTGCCGTTCCCGTGCCGCCCCGCGCCCGTGCCGTTCCCGTGCCGGCCGCCCCCCGGGGGCCGTGGTCCGGAGCGCGGGGCCCGCCTACACTGCCCGGCATGCTGCGCGTACTGGCCGTCGACGACGAGGAACCCGCCCTGGCGGAACTGCTCTACCTGCTGCGGCGCGACCCCCGGGTGCGCACCGCCGAGGGCGCGGGCGACGCCACCGAGGCGCTGCGCCGCATCGGCCGCGCGCTGGACGCCGGGCCCGACGGGGACGACGCCGTCGACGTGGTGTTCCTCGACATCCACATGGCCGGGCTCACCGGACTCGACGTGGCCAGGCTGCTCGCCGGGTTCGCCCGCCCGCCGCTCATCGTGTTCGTCACCGCCCACGAGGGCTTCGCCGTCCAGGCCTTCGACCTCAAGGCCGTCGACTACGTCCTCAAGCCGGTGCGCGAGGAGCGCCTCGCCGAGGCCGTGCGCCGGGTCGGCGAACTGGTCGGAGCCCCCGCCGTCCCGACCGCCCCCGCGGCCCCCGCCCCGCCCCCCGCGCTCGGCACCGCCGAGCAGATCCCGGTCGAACTGGGCGGCGTCACCCGCTTCGTGGCCGTCGGCGACATCGCCTACGTCGAGGCCCAGGGCGACTACGCCCGGCTGCACACCGACGACGGCAGCCACCTGGTGCGCATCCCGCTGTCCACCCTGGAGGAGCGCTGGGGCCCCCGCGGCTTCGTCCGCATACACCGCAGCCACCTGGTCGCCCTCGCCCGCATCGACGAACTGCGCCTGGACGGCGGCGCCACCACCGTCCGGGTCGGCCGCGCCGAACTCGCCGTAAGCCGCCGCCACGCCCGTGAACTGCGGGACCTGCTGATGCGCCGCTCACGCAACTGACCCGGGGGACACGACCGTTCGGCGCACCGCCCGCGCCGTTCGCCGCCTCCCGTCCGCCGTACGGCGACGGGCGGGACGCGCCGGACGTGCCCGCCCCACGGCCGCGCCTACGCTCGTTCCCGTACCGGAGGGGGAGCGTGATGTCCGAGATCGAAGCGCTGCTGGACGCGCTCCGCAGGCTCCCGGCGCGCCCGCCCGCCGGTCCGGGCGGCGTGCACGACCTGCTGGACGCGGCCAAGAGCGCTGCCGCGCGCTGGGCGGACGTCCTGGACGAGATCGGCAGTTGCGCCCACGGCCTGGTCGGACCCCGGGCGGAGGCCGCGCTCGCCGCCGCCTTCCGGCGGGCCGAACAGTCCTACGTGGAGCTGGAGATCGCGCTCGCAGACTTCACCGAGTTCGCGGACCCCGGGACGCTCCCCGACTTCACGGACAAGACCGGCAAGTCCGACGGGGGAGCCTACCCCCGCTGATCGCCGCTGCGTAGACTCCGGGCACCCGCGGCCGCACGCGCAGAAAGGGGCGCCGATGCCCGCACGCGAGGACGACCGCCGCGGCCCGCCCGGCGAGCGCCAGGACCGCCCGCGCCGGGAGACCGTCACCGGCGTGCCCCGCCCGGCCCGGCGCACCCCCGGGCACGCGCCCGCCCGCTCCGAGATCGACGAGCAGACCACCCTGGGCGCCACCTACGTGCGGTCCCTGATGCGCAGCCAGCTGCGCGCGGCGCTCACCGCGCTCGCCGTCCTGGCCCTGCTCGTGGGCACCCTGCCGCTGCTCTTCGCGCTGCCCTCCGCCGTCGGCCGCGGCACCCTCTCGCCCACCCCGCTGGTGTGGGGCGCCCTCGGCGTCGCGGTCTACCCGGTCATGTGGCTGACCGCCCGCTGGTACGTGCGCCGCGCCGAGCGCAACGAACGCGACTTCACCGGCCTCGTGGAAGGCCGCTGAGCCGCGGTGGACCGGGAGTGAACCAGACCTACGCGGTCGCCGCCGTCACCGTCGTCGTCCTCGCCACCGTCCTCATCGGCGCCCTCGGGCTGCGCATCTCGCGCACCACGTCCGACTTCTACGTCGCCTCGCGCACCGTCAAGCCCGGCCTCAACGCCGCCGCCATCAGCGGCGAGTACCTCTCCGCCGCCTCCTTCCTCGGCATCGCCGGGCTCGTCCTGCTCCAGGGTCCCGACATGCTCTGGTACCCCGTCGGCTACACCGCCGGCTACCTGGTGCTGCTCGTCCTCGTCGCCGCCCCGCTGCGCCGCTCCGGCGCCTACACGCTGCCCGACTTCGCCGAGGCCCGCCTCCAGTCGCCCCGGGTGCGCCGGCTGGCCAGCCTGTTCGTCCTCGGCATCGGCTGGCTCTACCTGCTGCCCCAGCTCCAGGGCGCCGGACTCACCCTGGAGATCATGACCGGGGCGCCGGACTGGGTCGGCGGCCTCGTCGTCGCCGTCGTCGTCACCGGCGCGGTCGCCGCCGGGGGCATGCGCAGCATCACCTTCGTCCAGGCCTTCCAGTACTGGCTCAAGCTCACCGCCCTGCTGGTGCCCGCCCTGTTCCTGGTGCTCGCCTGGCTCGGCGACGACGCCCCGCGGGCCCGCTTCGACGCCCCCGCCGTGCTGCGCGAGCACCGCGTGGTCAAGGTCCACGACACCGTACGGATCGACCTGGAGCGGCCCCTGGCGCTCACCGTCACCGGCACCGTCGACGGACGCCGCCACGACCACGCCCGCCTCACCCTCCAGCGGGGCACCCACCAGGTCACCGCGGGCACCGAACTCGGCCTGCCCGCGGGCGCGCCCGTCCCCGAGCGCGCCGCCCGCGGTACCGACCCGGCCGGCTGGTCCCAGCCCCTGGCCGGGGGCCGCGACGGCTACCAGCTGTACGCCACGTACGGGCTGATCCTGGCGACCTTCCTGGGCACCATGGGACTGCCGCACGTCGCCGTGCGCTTCTACACCAGCCCGCACGGCCGCGCCGCCCGCCGCACCACCCTCGTCGTGCTCGGCCTGATCGGCGCCTTCTACCTGCTGCCGCCCGTCTACGGCGCCCTCGGCCGGATCTACGCGCCCGAACTCGCCCTGACCGGCGAGGCCGACGCCGCCGTCCTGGTGCTGCCCGAACGCCTCGTCGGCGGGCTCGGCGGCGACCTGCTGGGCGCGCTGCTCGCGGGCGGCGCCTTCGCCGCGTTCCTGTCCACCGCCTCCGGGCTGACCATGTCCGTCGCCGGAGTGCTCACCCAGGACGTGCTGCCCACCCGGGGCGTGCGCCACTTCCGGCTCGCCACCGCCCTCGCCATGGCCGTGCCGCTCGCGGTCAGCCTGGTCGCCAGCAACGTGCCGGTCGCCGACGCGGTGGGCCTCGCCTTCGCCGTCTCCGCCTCCTCCTTCTGCCCGCTGCTCGTCCTCGGCATCTGGTGGCGCCGCCTCACCCCGCCCGGCGCGATGGCCGGACTCGTGGTCGGCGGCGGCAGCGCGCTGGCCGCCGTGATGCTCACCCGGGCCGGGCTCGCCCCCGGGGGCTGGCCGCACGCCCTGATGGCCTGGCCCGCGGCCTGGTCGGTGCCGCTGGGCTTCCTCACCATGGTGCTCGTCTCCCTGGCCACGCCCCACCACGTGCCCGCCGGGACCCCCGCGATCCTGGCCCGGCTCCACCTGCCCGAGGACCTGGTCGGCGCGGCGCGGCCGGAAGGGGCGCGGCGGTGACCGGCACGGGACTCGCCGCGCTCGGCGCCGCGGGCGCCGTGCTGCTCGTCGCCGGGTACGCCCTGGGCCGGCTCACCGGCCGCCGGGGCGCCCGCCGCGACCTGGACCTCGGCACCCCCGTGGAGCGCGCCACCTTCCACACCCTGCACACCGCCTCGCTGGCCGCGCCGCCGCTGCGGGCCGGGCTGACCGAGGACACCGCCCGCAAGGCCGCCCGCAGGCTGCGCTCCCTGCTGGGCACCGAGGCGCTGTGCCTGACCGACCGCGAGAAGGTGCTCGCCTGGGACGGCCCCGGCCTGGACCACCACGAGGAGCCGGTCCTGCTGCGGGTCGCCGAGATGCTGGAGTCCGGGCGCGGCCTGAGCGTGCGCACCGCCTGCGACGACCTGAAGTGCCCGCTGCGCTGGGCCGTGGTCGCCCCGCTGACCGGCGAGGACGGCGTGCTGGGCGCGCTCGTGGCGTACGGCTCGCAGGAGTCGGCGGTGCTGGTGCGGGCCGCCACCGAGGTCGCCCGCTGGGTCTCCGTACAGCTGGAGCTCGCCGAACTGGACCGGTCCCGCACCCGGTTGATCGAGGCCGAGATCCGCGCGCTGCGCGCCCAGATCTCCCCGCACTTCATCTTCAACTCGCTCGCCGCGATCGCCTCGTTCGTGCGCACCGACCCCGAGCGGGCCCGTGAACTCCTCCTGGAGTTCGCCGACTTCACCCGCTACTCGTTCCGCCGCCACGGCGACTTCACGCACCTCGCCGACGAGTTGCGCTCCATCGAGCAGTACCTGGCCCTGGCCGGCGCCCGGTTCGGCGACCGGCTCAAGGTCACCCTCCAGATCGCGCCCGAGGTACTGCCGGTGACCCTGCCGTTCCTGTGCCTGCAGCCGCTGGTGGAGAACGCCGTCAAGCACGGTCTGGAGGACTCCCGCACCGAGTGCCGGGTCACCATCGCCGCGCGCGACGCCGGGTCCGAGGCCGTCGTCACCATCGAGGACGACGGGGTGGGCATGGACCCCGCCGCCCTGCGGCGGATCCTGTCGGGGGAGCGCCGCGAGGGCTCCGGGATCGGCCTGTCCAACGTCGACGAGCGGCTGCGCCAGGCGTACGGGGACGACCACGGGCTCGTCGTCGAGACCGGGGTCGGCGCGGGCATGAAGATCACCGTACGGATCCCCAAGTACCGCGCGGGCGTGCACCGCGACGCGACGGGCTGAACCGGGCCCGGGCGAGGGGCGGCCCCGAGTGGCGGGCCGGGGACGCGGGGTCAGAACAGGTGGATCGACAGGTGCCCCAGCGGGACCCCCAGCTTCCAGGCCGGCATCCACACCTGCGCCGTCTCGTCGACGGCCAGCGACGCCGGGTGCGCGGGCGGCCACGGCTCCGGCTCGCCCAGGTCGGCGGCGAGCAGCTCGGTCGAGCCGAGCCAGCGCCAGGCCTCCAGCGCGAGCGCCAGGTCGGGGCCGGGCTCCCCGCCGTGGCAGGCCGCCTCGCGGGCCGCCAGCTCCTCGCGCACCCACTCCTGCCACGGGTGGCCGTACGCCGTCAGCGACAGCCACTCCTCCAGCCGGGCCAGGGCCCGCACGCCGGCCGACTCGTCGGTCGCGTCGCAGAGGAACACCGTGAGCGCCAGCGTGCGGCGTCCGGCGAGGTACTCCAGCGACCCGGGGGCGACCAGACAGCCCGTGCGCAGCAGTTCGTCGGCTGTGTACTCGGCGCACAGCCACGCCATGGGGACGGCGAGTCCGCCTCCACTGGTGCCGTTACTTCTCTCGGGCCGCACCGGTCCACCCTCTCCCTCTCCCGGAGGTCCACTGTCGGACTCTGTGACGAAGAGCCTCCACTGTCGGGCACGGGTATGGGTCGCTCTTTGCTCAACTGGACGGTGTGGTTTCGAATACGTTCAGCCTCGGACCGCAACGCCTGGGAAAGAAAGGTGCCACGGGGGCGCACGTGAATCGTGCGCCCTCGTGGACCCGGCTCGCGCACCCCGTGCGGAAGGCCCGCGCGGGGTGCGCGGGCGCGAGGGACGGTGGGGCGCGGCGGCGGCTCGTCGGGGCGGCCCGGACCCGCCGGGCGCCCCCGGATCACCCCAGGAGCGCGTACACCGCCGTGGCGTGCGCGGCCGGTTCCTGGTCGCCCTCCGCGGTCATCCGCACGTCGGCGAACGCCATCCGCTTGCCGACCTTGGTGAGCACCGCGTGCACCAGCACGTCCGCGCCGAGCACCGGCCGCTGGAAGGTGATCGACTGCTGGACCGTGGTCATCGGCACGAACCCGCCGCGCGCGGAGGCCACCGCGACCACCACCGCCGTGTCGGCGGCGGCCATCAGCGCCTGTCCTGACAGCCCGCCGCCCTCCCGGGCCAGCCGGTCCGACCAGGGCAGCCGCAGCACGGCCTCCCGCTCGCCGGTGCGCTCGACGCCGAGCGCGAGGTCGAGCACCCAGGGTGCGAAGTTGTCGCGGAGCAGCTGGGCGGCGTCGGCGAGAGGCAGGGTCACCGGATCATTCTGGGGCGCGGCCCGGGGTCCCACAAGGGCGCCGAACAGGGCCTGTGCCGGGTGCGGGTGACGATCGGTCAGCTGCGTGCGTACGCGTGACGGGCGGTCAGCCGCGGGAGGTCGCGTACCCGGGCAGGCTGCGCCCCAGGGCCCGCAGGGCGTAGTGCGAGCGGGACTTGACCGTGCCGGCCGGTATGCCCAGCTCGGCGGCGGCCTCGCTGACCGTCTGCCCGTGGAAGTAGATCCGCACCAGGACCGCCCGGTGCTCCGGGCTCAGGCCGCGCACCGCGGCGCGCACGTCGAGGGCGGCCACCGCCGTCTCGGTGGCGTCCGCCGGGTCGGCCGCGGTGGCCAGCACGCTGTCGCCGATCTCCGCCGGGCGGGCCAGCCGGGAGCGCCGCGCGTCGATCGCCAGGCGCCGCCCCACCGTGAACAGCCAGGGCCGCATCGAGTCGTACGGGCCGTCGAAGGCCTCCGGGTGCTGCCAGGCCCGCACCAGCGTCTCCTGCGCCAGGTCCTCGGCGCGCTGCTGGTCCCCGTACGTCAGCCCGAGCAGGAACGACAGCAGGGCGGCCCCGTGCTCGCGCTGCAGCGCCTCCAGAGCGTCCTCGCCGGTCGTCACGGTCGCCGTCGCCATCGGTCCTCACCCTTTCCCGCGGATCGACCCCCGCGTGGCCGTATCCGAGCGCATTCGCAAGGGAAGTGACAGGCACCACACCGCGAGATGCGGCGAGCGGTCGCAACGAGCGACGAATGGTGCGGCGAACGGTCGGGTTCCGCGCCCCGCGCGCCCCCTGACGCACTCGCCGCGGGGGTGCGGGAAGCACTCCACCGGCTCGCGGCGGCCCGCACCCGCGCGCGCCCGCGCCCCGAACGCCGGTACGGGCGGAGGCCCCCCGGAGGGCGGACGGGGCCGCCGCCGAACCGGCGAAATCGAGCGCTCGTCCGGAGGCGTCCCTTGACCGGGCCCGGCCCGGGCGGTGGATTCAGGGGGCATCCACCACGCCCGGATCCAGCACGCCCGGATCCACCACCCCGGACCCACACCCCGACCCACGGAGCCCCAGCGATGACCCAGCGCACCCGACGGGCGGCGGTGGCCCTGACCGCCGCCCTGCTCACCGCGACCGGCTGCTCCGCCGAAGGAGGCCCGGCCACTCCCGGGCAGCGCCCGGTCGAGCGCCCGGCCCCCTCCTCCGCGGGCGGGCCCGCCGCGGCGGCGCGCGGCTTCACCCTCGTCGCCACCGGGGACGTCCTGCCGCACACCTCGGTCATCCGCCAGGCCGCGGCCGACGCGGGCGGCGACGGGCACGACTTCCGGCCGATGCTGGCGGGCGCCCGGTCCGTCGTCGCCCCCGCCGACATCGCCATCTGCCACATGGAGACGGTGTACGGACCGGCGGGCGGCCCGTTCTCCGGCTACCCGGCCTTCGTCTCGCCGCCCTCGGTCGCCGCCGCGCTGCGCGCCACCGGCTACGACTCCTGCTCCACCGCCTCCAACCACACCCTGGACGACGGCTCCGCCGGACTGCGCCGCACCCTGGACGCCCTGGACGCGGCGGGCGTCAAGCACGCCGGTTCGGCCCGCACGGCCGCCGAGGCGCGCCGCCCGGCCTGGCTGCGCGGCGGCACCGCCAAGGTCGCCCAGCTGGCCTACACCTACGGCACCAACGACATCCCGCTGCCCAAGGGCCGCCCCTGGGCGGTCAACCTGATCGACGAGGGGCGGATGGTCGCCGACGCCCGCGCCGCCCGCCGGGCCGGGGCCGACGTCGTGGTGGTCAGCGTGCACTGGGGCACCGAGTGGCAGGACGAGCCGGACGAGCGCCAACTGGCCCTGGCCAGGCGGCTGACCGCCTCGAAGACCGCGGGCCGCCCGGACGTCGACCTGATCCTGGGCACCCACGCGCACGTGCCGCAGGCGTACCAGAAGGTCAACGGCTCCTGGGTGATCTACGGGATGGGCGACCAGGTCGCCGGGCAGATGTTCAACCACGAGGGGCAGCGGGACGAGCGGGGGAACATGAGCTCCCTGGGCCGCTTCACCTTCGCGCCGCCGGCGAAGCGCGGGCAGGCGTGGCGGGTCACCAGGGCCGAGTTCGTCCCGCAGTGGTTCGACACCGACAGCGGCCGGGTCAGGGTGGGCGGCGCGGTCCCGTCCCGGGTCCGCGCCCACGTCCGCCAGGTCGTGCTGAGCCGGGGCGCCGCCGCCCAGGGCCTCCGCCAGGGCGGCTGACCGGGCCGACTCCCCGCCGCACGACGAGAGGCCCGCTCGGGCGGGGCGCCCGGACCCTGCCCGCGGCGCCCCGCGCCCGAGCCCGGCTCCCGTACGTCCGTACAGGGCACGGGGCTACAGGGCTACGGCACCACCGTCACCGGCCAGCGGCCCGCCTTGACCAGGCGCACGGCCACCGAGCCGATGATGCGGTGGCCCGCCGACTCCGAGGCGCCGACCACCACCGCGTCCGCCGTCAGCTCGTCCGCGGCCGTCACCAGGCCCGCGTAGGGGTCGCCCCGGAAGGTGTGGAACTCCCAGCGCACCTCCCATATCCCCTTGACCCGTTCGGCCGCCCGGCGGATCTCGGCCACCAGTTCCTCGGCGATCTCGCCGGTGGTGTCCGCGACCGGGGCGCCCATGGCGGCGCCCGCGGGCATCACCGGCTGGACGTAGACGATGGCGAGGAGGGCGTTCTGGCGGCGGGCGAGGCCGCCCGCGTAGGCCGCCGCGCGCAGGGAGGAGTCGGAGCCGTCGACGCCCACGACGATCACCTTCGGACCGTCCGTGCCGCGCTCGAACCGGGAGGAGTGCTGCTCTGTCACTCGAACGAGGTTAGTTGTTCCCGACAGGCGTTCTCGAGGAGGTCTCCTTAGAGTCGGAGCCATGAGTGTCAGCGTGGAACAGCCCGCACCTGCCCGCGCCCCGTTCCTGCCGCGGTTCCTGAGCCAGGTGCCGTACGCCTTCGGGCTCTTCTTCGGCGCGATCGGGCTCTTCTGCGTCCTGCTGTCGCTGTCGCCCGGGCTGCGGCTGCTCCTGAAGCCGGTCGCGGTGTTCCTGGACCGGGTGACCATCCCGGTCAGCGCCAACCTCGCGTACGCCGTCTTCCTGCTGCTGCTCGGCGCCGCCGTCGCGGCCCGCAAGAAGGCGGCCTGGTGGCTGGTCGTCGCCTACGTGTCGCTGCTGTTCCTGGCCGACGTCCTGCTGCTGATCTTCGACCGGGACTGGATCTGGCTGCCCAACTTCGTGCTGTGCGTCCTCGCGCTGGTCACGCTGGTCCTGGCCCGGGGCGAGTTCTACGCGGAGACCCGGCGCGGCGCCCTGTGGCGGGCCCTGGCCGTCCTCGCGGGCGGTCTCGGCGCGGGAATCCTGGCCGGCTGGGGACTGGTCGAGCTGTTCCCCGGCACGCTGGTGGCGCACCAGCGGCTGCTCTGGGCGGCCAACCGGGTGCTGGGCGGCCTGGTCTCGGTCGGCCAGTTCGACGGCCGCCCGCCACGCCCGCTGTTCTTCTTCCTCGGCCTGTTCGGCGCGATCGCCCTGCTCAGCGCCGCCGCCACGCTCTTCCGCTCGCAGCGCCTGGAGGCCGCGCTGCACGGCGACGAGGAGGCCCGGCTGCGGGCCCTGCTCGGCGCGTACGGCGCCCAGGACTCGCTGGGCTACTTCGCCACCCGCCGCGACAAGGCCGTCGTCTTCTCGCCCAACGGCAAGGCCGCCGTCACCTACCGCGTCGAGGCCGGGGTGGCCCTGGCCAGCGGTGACCCGGTCGGCGACCGGGAGTCCTGGCCGCCCGCGATCGAGGCCTGGCTGGACGTCGCCAAGCGCTACGCCTGGGCGCCCGCCGTGATGGGCGCCTCCGAGGACGGCGCCAAGGTCTTCGCCCGGTCCGGCCTGGGCGCGATCCAGCTGGGCGACGAGGCGATCCTGCAGGTGGCCCGGTTCGACCTGGACGGCCGCGACATGCGGGTCACCCGGCAGGCCGTCAACCGCGTCCGGCGCACCGGTGCCACCACCAAGATCCGCCGCCACTCCGTCCTCACCGACGAGGAGATGCGGCGGATCGTCGACAAGGCCGACGCCTGGCGCGACACCGAGACCGAGCGGGGCTTCTCCATGGCCCTGGACCGGCTCGGCGACCCGGAGGACGGCGACTGCCTGCTGGTGGAGGCCTTCGACGGCGACGGCAAGCTGATCGCCCTGCTGTCGTTCGTGCCCTGGGGCAGGGACGGCATCTCGCTGGACCTGATGCGCCGCGACCGCAGCGCGCCCAACGGCGTCATGGAGTTCATGGTCGCCGAGCTCTGCGCGTACGCCCCCAAGCTCGGGGTGCGCCGGATCTCGCTGAACTTCGCCGTCTTCCGCTCCGCCTTCGAGGAGGGCGCCCGGATCGGCGCCGGACCGGTGCTGCGGGTCTGGCGCAAGCTGCTGCTGTTCTTCTCCCGGTGGTGGCAGCTGGAGGCGCTGTACCGCTCGAACGTGAAGTACCAGCCCGAGTGGTACCCGCGCTTCCTGTGCTTCGGCGACGCCGGCTCGCTGGCCCGGGTCGGCCTGGCCTCCGGCATCGCCGAGGGCTTCGTCTCCGTGCCCAGCCTGCGCAAGCTGTGGGGCAAGGGGCGGCGCGCGCCGCGCGGAGCGGTCACCAGCCCCGTCACCACCGAGGGCCTGCCCGCCATCGACGCGCTCGGCCTGGCCGGCCCCTGCGCGGCGGGGGAGGGCGGCGCCGAGCGGCTGCCGGAGCAGGTGCGGGTGCGCCACCGCAAGCTGGAGCGGCTGCGGGCCGAGGGCGTCGACCCGTACCCCGTCGGCGTCGCCGCGCGGACCAGCACCCTGGCGGCGCTGACGGCCGACCGGGTGGGCGAGGAGGCCACCGTCGCCGGGCGCGTCATGGTCGTGCGCGACCTGGGCGGCGTGGTCTTCGCCGACCTGCGCGACTGGTCCGGCGACCGGCAGCTGGCGCTGACCCGGGACGGCGCGGGCAAGCAGGAGCTGGAGCGGTTCACCCGGGACCTCGACCTGGGCGACCAGATCACCGCCACCGGCACGCTCGGCACCAGTGACAAGGGCGAGCTGACGCTCTTCGTGACCGGCTGGCAGCTGGTCGCCAAGTGCCTGCGCCCGCTGCCCGACAAGCGCCGCGGCCTGTCCGACCCCGAGGCGAAGGTGCGCCAGCGGTACGTCGACCTGATCGCCAGCCCTGACGCCCGCGAGGTGGTGCGGGCCCGCTCCACCGCCGTGCAGGCGCTGCGCCAGGGCCTGCTGGAGCGCGGCTACCTGGAGGTCGAGACGCCGATGCTCCAGCAGATCCACGGCGGCGCCAACGCCCGGCCCTTCACCACCCACATCAACGCCTACGACCTCGACCTCTACCTGCGCATCGCGCCCGAGCTGTACCTGAAGCGGCTGTGCGTGGGCGGCCTGGAGAAGGTCTTCGAGATGGGCCGCACCTTCCGCAACGAGGGCGTGAGCTACAAGCACAACCCCGAGTTCACGATGCTGGAGGCCTACCAGGCGTACGCCGACTACGACGTGATGCTGGACCTGACGCGCGAGCTGATCCAGGGCGCCGCGACCGCCGCCTTCGGCTCCCCGCTGGCCCGCAAGAACGGCAAGGAGTACGACATCTCCGGCGCCTGGCCGGTCAAGACCGTCTACGGGGCCGTCTCCGAGGCGCTGGGCGAGGAGGTCGACGCCGACACCGGCGAGGACGCGCTGCGCCGGCTGTGCGACCGCGCGGGCGTGCCGCACACCCCGGAGAACTCGCGCGGCGACGTCGTCCTGGAGATGTACGAGCGGCTGGTGGAGGAGCGCACCGAGCTGCCCACCTTCTACAAGGACTTCCCCACCGACGTCTCCCCGCTGACCCGCCAGCACCGCCGCGACCCGCGCCTCGCCGAGCGCTGGGACCTGGTCGCCTTCGGTACGGAACTGGGCACCGCTTACTCGGAGTTGACCGACCCCGTGGAGCAGCGCAGGCGGCTGACCGCCCAGTCGCTGCTCGCCGCCGGCGGCGACCCGGAGGCGATGGAGCTGGACGAGGACTTCCTGGACGCCCTGGAGTACGCGATGCCGCCGACCGGCGGCCTGGGCATCGGGGTGGACCGGCTGGTCATGTTCCTCACCGGGCGCACCATCCGCGAGACGCTGCCGTTCCCGCTGGTGCGGCGCTCCTGAGCGGGCCGCCGGGCGGCCCGTGCGGCCGCCCGGTGTCGGCTCATCGGGTGTTTTCGCCGCCCCGGCCGGTGTCGCTCAGGCCCGGTGGTGCTCCACCGTGCGAGCAGTTAGTCATGAAAACGGATGAGATGCCCCCGAGGCGGCGCCACGTGCTCCGGCTCGCCGCGGCCCTCGGGGCGACCGCCACCGTGGGACTGTTCGCCGCCGACCGCCTCACCGACGCCCCGGTCCGGGCCAAGGCCCCGGCCCCCGCCGGACCCGCCCCCGGCCCGCAGGCCGCCGCCGCCCGGCTCAAGCCCTCGGCCTACCGCCTCCAGCCCATGACCGAGTACGCCCCGCCGCGCTTCAGGCGCGCCCTGCCGCCGGTGCGCCAGCGGCCGTTCCTGCGCATGTCCGAAGCGGGCCGCACGATGGTGCTCACCTTCGATGACGGGCCCGACCCCCGCTACACCCCCGACGTCCTGCGCACCCTGCGCCAGTACGGGGTGCGCGCGATGTTCTTCGTCTGCGGCGAGATGGCCACCGACAACCGGGACCTGCTGCGGGAGATGGCCGACGACGGTCACGTGATCGGCAACCACTCCTGGTCCCACCCGCTCGTCCCCAAGCTCGCGCCCTCGCGCATCCGCGACGAACTCGGCTCCACCAGCGAGGTCATCGAGAAGAGCGTCGGCAGCGCCCCGCTCTGGTACCGGGCCCCGTACGGCGCGTGGAACAAGCACTCCTTCGAGATCGGCGCCGAACTGGGCATGGAGCCGCTGGGCTGGACCGTCGACACCCTCGACTGGACCGAGCCGGGCACGGGCACGATCGTGCGCCGGGTCCGGGAGGGCGCGGGCCCCGGCGTCGTGGTCCTCTCGCACGACGCGGGCGGCAACCGCTCGCAGAGCGTCGCGGCCCTGCGCCGCTACCTGCCGGAGCTGATCGACTCGGGCTACCACATCACGGTGCCCCGGCGCTGAGGCGCGGCGCGGGCCCCGGGCGAGGGGCCCGCGCCGGCACGGGCACGTACGCGGCACGCGGTCGACGCGTGCCCGGCACGCACCGGACGCGTACGCGATGCGTGTCCGGCACGTACCGGACACGTACGTGACGTGTGCTCAGCACGCACCGGAGACGTACGCGACGCGTGCTCGGCACGCACTCAGTTCGCGCTCGGCACGTACTCAGCGCGTGCTCACCAGGCGGGCGAAGACCACCACGTTGCCGTCGTAGCCGCCCGCCCGCGTGTAGCCCCCGCCGCAGGTGATCACCCGCAGCTCGGGCCGTCCGGTGTCGCCGTAGACCCGGGCGCCGGGGAAGTCCTGCTTGGAGAACACCTCCACCCCGTACACCTCGAAGACCGCGACCCGGCCGTCGTAGCGGGTCACCTCCACGTGCTGGCCCTTCTTCAGCGAGCCGAGCCCGTAGAAGACGGCCGGGCCCGCCTGGTTGTCGACGTGGCCCACCACCACGGAGGTGCCGCGCTGGCCCGGGGCGATGCCGTTCTGGTACCAGCCCGCCAGGTTGGCGTCCTGCGGCGGCGGCGCCTCCACCCAGCCGTCCGGGTCGAGGCCGACGTCCACCACGGGCGCGTCCACCTTCAGCGCCTCGATGCGCACCCGCGAGGCCGGCGCGTACGCCAGCGGCTCCACGCCGCCGGGGCGCGCGGCGGCCACCGGGTCGGCCCGGCCGTCCGGCGCGGCCGCGGCGGCGGGCTGCGGGGGACCGAGCGGTACGTCCACGCCGTTGCGCATCATCGCGAGGCCCGTCAGCAGGACCAGGGCCAGCGGGCCCCAGGGTGACAGCCTCCACGACTGCGAGCGGCCGTGATCCAGGCCCATGGCTCTCCTTCTCGGCGACTTCTCGGCGACCACGTGGCGCCCTCCGGGCGACGCCTGACAGCACGCTAAGTCGGCGCCACGGCGGCGGCGACAGGGCAGCGGCGAACGGGTGGCCCCCGGCGCCCGGCTGACCCATCCGAGTCATCGGTCGTACAAAATTTCTGACGGTCCGTGACCTGCGGCTCCGTCAGATCCCGGGCGCCCGGCACGGCGTGTCGTCCCACCGGATGGGCCCACGGCCGACATGCGGGGAACGGCGGGCCACGTGAGGGTTCGTCATGGAGGCGTACTCGTCGAATCTCCCGGAGCGCCGCTCCGGGGCGCCTCCCACTGGAGGTTCAACCATGCGTGCTTCACGCGCCCTCGCGGTGGCCGCCACCGCCTGCGCGGCCGTCGGGCTGTCCGCGCCGCTGGCCCTCGCCACCAGCGGGCCGAGCAACATCACGGTCAACCCCTACTCGGTCCACCAGGGCTCGACGCTGACGGTCACCGCGCAGGGCTGCGGCCACGGCGGCACCGTCACGTCCAACGCGTTCGCGCAGACCAGCCTGACGGTCAACTCCTCGGGGCACTCGACCGCCAGCCCGCGCATCCACGACCACGCCACCCCCGGCCACTACAACCTGGCCGTCAAGTGCAGCGACAACGCCATGGTCGCCACGCACCAGTTCACGGTGCTCGACGGCCGGGGCGCGCACGGCGGCCTGGGCGGCTCCATGGGCCCGTCCTCCACCGAGATGGCGGTCGGCGGCGGCCTGGTGGCCACCGCGGCCGTCGGCGGCACCTTCTTCCTCGCCCGGCGCCGGCGCGTCTCCGGCGTGCAGGTGTGACCGGCCGCGGCGCGCGGCCGCGTCCGATACGCCCGTCGCCCCGGGTCCCTCCAGGAGGGACCCGGGGCGACCGGGTTCTGCGGGCCGGTGCGGCGGGGCGTCAGTGCTGACGTCCCTCCGTACGGCGGCGCATCACGTACACGACACCGGTGGCGGCGGCCACCACCAGGGCCGTACCGGCGGCGAGCTCACCGGCGTCCATGACGCCGACGCTGCCGCCCAGACCGCCCCGCACACCGCGCGGGGTGGCGGGGACCGAGGTGGAGCTGGTCGTCGGCGCGGCGCTGCCGCCCGCGACCGTGACCTCGGCCGTGCCCGACGTACCGCCCGGGCAGGTGAAGGACACCGTGTACATGGCGCCCTTCTTGGCGTCCCAGTCGACGGTGGCCGTGGCCGCGCCGCCGGGTGGGATCGTGACCGTGTCGAAGATCCCCGAGGACGCGGTCGCGGTGGCCGAGCAGCCGGGGGCGGTCAGCTGGACGCGCCCGCCCGCGGCGACCGTCGACGGCGTCACCAGATAGGTGCCGCCCGCCGCCTTCCGCTGGTCCTTGGGCGCGTCGGCCGCCGAGGCGGCGGACGCGGAGAGGGTGACGGCGGCCGCCGTCATGAGCAGGGCGGCCGCGGGACGTATCGCGCGCATGGTGAACCTCCGGGTCCCCGAGGAGCACCTGCGGAACGGATGTCCACAACAGTCGGATAAGACGCTACATGCACCTCGATGCCGGAAACGCTAGGAGCGCCCTACCACACCCGCGATCCCAGACGTGCGAATGGGGCAGCGGCGTCCCCCGTGCGGCGCAGTGCTGAGGCACGGTCAGCTCCCGGCCGCGCCCCGGCCGCCCGGCCCGCGGCGGGGGCGGGACGGGGCGCGGCCGGGAGCGCCGCCTCACCCGGTCAGCCTCCCGTCACGGCGGGGAACAGGTCGTGGAAGGGCCCGGCGGTGGCGCTGATGCCCCGTCCGAACGGCGCGTCGAAGTCCCAGATCAGGAAGAGCAGGAACGCGATCAGGGCGCTGAACAGACCGGCCAGCAGCAGCTCCCGGCCGGTGCGCCGGATCTGCAGCGTGAAGATCAGCCCGACCGTCACCAGCGCGCCGCCGATCAGGCCGAACCACACCACCCCGGGCATCGTGGCGCCCGCGCTCTCGCCGCGCGCGTGCCGCGCGTCGTCGGCCGCCGCCACCTGGTCCACCAGCGGCTGGTAGGCCTGCCCCTCGTGGTCGTCGGCCGGCCGGTAGTCCGTCACCGAGCGGCGCACCCGCTCCAGGAGCTCGTCGCCCTTGGGGGTGAGCTCCTCGTGCTGGCCCATGTAGTGCCACTCGTGGTCGACCACCCAGCTGACGTACGTCTCGACGTCGGCGGTGATCTTCTCGTGCACGGCCGCCGGGTACACGGCCGAACGCGCCTGCACCTCGTGCAGGGCCTGCGCCTCCTGGCGCACGGTCTCCTGCGCGCCGCCGCGGGCCTCCCACACGCCCGCGATGGCCAGGCCGAGGACGATCGCGTACACCACGCCGATCATCATCGTCATGTACTCGAGGACGTCGGGGGTCTGGGAGGGGTCGTCGTCCTCGCGCACCCGGCGGTGGTGCAGGACGGTGATGGTGAGCACGACGGCGCAGGCGGCGGCCATCGCGATCGTCAGGACGAGCCAGTCGGACAAGGGGGCCTCACTTCGGGGTGGGGGCGGGCGTGCCGGGGGCGGGGCGGCTCAGCGCCCGCGCGGGCGCAGGGCGGCGGTGGCCAGCACGGCCGGGGCGGTCAGCAGCAGCGTCATCGACACCAGCGAGGTGCCGTGCTCGCGCTTCCTGGGCCGCGGCGGGCGGTACGTGGGGATGGCCACCGGCCGTTTCGGCGGCGGGCCGAGCGTGGGTGTCGGCGCGGGGCTCGTCGGTGGGGGCGGCGCGGCGCGCGGCGGCGCGGGCCGGGGCGCGGGGGTCGCCGGGGGAGTCATCCCGGGTTTCGGCTTGGGCTTGGGCTTGGGCGTCGGCTTCGGGCGCGGGGCGGGTGGCTCCGGTGTCGGCGTCGGCTTCGGTGTGGGCCGAGGCGTGGGCGTCGGGGTGGGGGTCGGGGTCGGCTCCGGCGGCGGGCTCGTCGGGGGAGTCGGCGTGGGCGTCGGACAGGGCGGCGGCTTGTGGGGCGGCGGGCACCAGTGGTGGCCGGTCCCGGAGACGGCCACGACCGACCCGTCCGGACCCGGCGAGGCGTACGCGCAGGCGTCCGCGGAGGCCTGCGGGGCAGCCGGAGCGCCCAGCAGGAAGCAGAGGGCGGTGGCCGCGAGACACCGCCGGACGAGTGATCCGTGCACGCGTAGAGGATGATCAGGGCAAGCGCTTGTGGAGGAGCGAAGTGCTCCTGATTCGCCTGATGGTGGGGATTCGAAGCATTCATGGCGCACGCCCCGCGGAGCGTGCTCCGGTGTGCGACCGGAACAGCAGTTCGCCGGGGTGGTCGGGCCCCGCGCCCGTACCGCCGGGGGGACTTCCGCACCCGTACCGCCGGGAAAAACTTCCGCACCCGTTGAACACCCGGCCGCCCCGCGCCCGTACCTAAGGCCATCGAAGGCGCACCTCGCGTCTCAACTGGCTTCAATCATACGGGAGTTGACATGAACAACTGGCGCACCGCCTCGCTCGCGCTGACCGCCGCCGCCGTCCTCGCGCTGACGACGGGGTGCGGCCAGGGCAAGGCCGGCCAGGCCCCCGCCGGGGCGGCCGTCGGCGCGGCGCCGGCCGGGGCGCCCGCCGACGGCGGCTACGGCGACGGCTACGGCGCGGACACGCAGGCGGGGCAGAGCGCGGCGAAACCCGCCGGGCAGCTCGCGGTGCGCGACAGCGCGCAGCTCGGCAGGGTGCTCACCGACAGCGCGGGCTTCACCCTCTACCGCTTCGACAAGGACAGCGCCAAGCCCTCCAAGGCCACCTGCGCCGGGGCCTGCGCCGCGACCTGGCCGGTCGTCGCGGCCGGCGACGCCACCGCCGCGGCCGGCACCGACCCCGCGCTGCTCGGCGAGGTCACCCGGGCCGACGGCACCCGGCAGCTGACCGTCGGCGGCTGGCCCGTCTACCGCTACGCCAAGGACGCCAAGCCCGGGGAGGCCAACGGGCAGGGGGTCGGCGGCACCTGGTTCGCCGCCGCGCCCGACGGCAAGAAGGCCGCCCCGGCCGCCGCCGCCGGGGAGAAGGAGCCGGCCGACCTCGCCGGGCTCTCCGTGCGCAAGGACCCCGAACTCGGCGACATCATCGTGAACCGCGAGGGCAGGACGGTCTACCGCTTCAAGAAGGACTCGGCCTGGCCGATGAAGTCCGCCTGCACCGGCGCCTGCCTGGAGAAGTGGCCGGCGCTCGCCCCGGTCGCCAAGAACGACACCAAGGGCATCACCCTCAAGGGGTACGTCACCTTCGCCCGGCCCGACGGCGTCAAGCAGCAGGCCGTCGACTGCTGGCCGCTCTACACCTTCTCCGGCGACGCCGCGCCCGGGGACACCAACGGCCAGGGCGTGGGAGGCACTTGGTACGCCGTGTCGCCGCAGGGCAAGCTCGTCGGGGCGCCCAAGTAGGCACCCGCACCGCCCTCCTGGCAGCTCTCCGGCAGCCCTCCGGCAGACCCCGGGGAGGCCGCCCGCCCCGCGAGCGGGGCGAACGGGCCCGCCGCCACGCGTCCCCTCC
>NZ_JBEOYE010000122.1:0-22313 GCF_040296945.1 Streptomyces sp. NPDC001941
GGTGACCGGCACCGGGAACGGCCGGGCGCGGTGGACCTCGGGCAGCGGTTCGACGCGGGCGCCGGGCAGCTGGTCTGGGAGCGCCTGGTGCGCCGGGCCGCCGCCGGCTGGCCGCCCGAGGGCCGCTACCCGCTGGAGCTGTACCTGGAGGACCTGCGCGCCCGCGACGACCTGGCGGACCGGCTCGCCGCCGCGCCGCCGGAGCTGCGGGCGCCGTTCGCCGGGGCGGCCGAGGAGCTGGACGCGCTCTTCCGGGCGCACACCGCCGACGACGGGGGAGCCCTGCTCGGCGCGCTGACCCGCTCGGGCGCGGAGGTCGCCCGGCGCGGCTGGTGGTGGCACCGCCGCCCGGACGCGCCCCCCTGGACGTGAGCCCGCGGGCCCGCGAGGCCGGTGCGTCCGTACGTCCGTGAGCCCGCAGGTCCGTACGTCCGCGGGCCCGCGCGCCCCCGCTCCCGTACGCCCGAAGGACCCCGCGCGACGCCCCGCGCGACGCCCCGCGCGACGCCCCGCGCGACGCCTCCTGGTGCGCTGACCGGGAAATCCGTCCGATGATCGACATAATCGAGCCCATGTCCGAGTCCCCGCCCGAGCCCGCACCGCACCCGCCGTCCCGGCCCGCACCCCCCGCCCCGCCCGGGGCGGACGCCGGGCGGGAGCTGCCCCGTCCGTCCGCCGCCGCCCGGCCCGGCCGCGCACTCCTCGGCTACGCGGCCGTGCGCCTGGTGGGCCTGGCCGTCTTCGCGGTGTGGGCGGCGGTCGCGGGGAAGGACGGGTTCCACCTCCTCAAGGGCCGCTGGGACGCCGTCTGGTACGTACGGATCGCCGAGCACGGCTACGGCTACGAGATCCGTCTGCCGCACGGCGACCTCCACTCCGACCTGGCCTTCTTCCCGCTGCTGCCCGCGCTGGAGCGCGGGCTCGCCGCCGTGTCGCCGCTGGACGCGGCCACCGCCGGGATGGTGCTGGCCTGGCTCGCCTCGCTCGCCGCGGCCTGGGGGATCTACGCGGTCGGCACCCACGTCGCCGGGCGGCGGGCCGGGATCGCGCTGGCGGCGCTGTGGGGGGTGTACCCGACGGCGTTCGTGCAGCAGATGGGGTACACCGAGTCGCTGTTCACCGCGCTGGCGGCCTGGAGCCTGTACGCGCTGCTGCGCGACCGGTGGATCGTCGCGGGCCTGCTCTGCGTGCTGGCCGGGCTCACCCGCCCCTCGGCCGCCGCGCTGATCGCCGCGATCGGCGTCACCGCGATCGTGCGCACGGCGCGCGGGCGGCTCACCTGGCGGGTGGTGGCGGGCACGCTGCTCGCGCCGCTGGGCTGGCTGGGGTACGTGGTCTTCGTGGCGGTGCGCCAGGGCTCGCCCACGGCGTACTTCGAGGTCCAGGCCGGCTGGGGCAACAGCATCGACGGCGGCGTGGCCCTGGCCCGCTTCGTCTGGCACAACCTGACGGGCGGCAACCCGCTCGCGGGCGTCGGCCTGGTCGCGGCGCTCGCGCTGCTCGCCTGGGTGGTGCTGCTGTGCGTGCGCCGGCGCCAGCCGGTGCCGGTGCTCGTGTTCACGGTGGCCACGGTGGTGGTGTCGCTGGTCGGCGCCGCGTACTTCGGCTCGCGCCCGCGCCTGATCATGCCCGCCTTCCCGCTGCTGCTCCCGGCGGCACAAGCGCTGGTACGGCTGCGGGCCCGGGCGCGGTACGGGCTCCTGGCCGCCCTCGCCCTGGCCTCGGGCGTCTACGGCGCCTTCACCCTGCTCGGCCCGGGCCCGCCGTAGGCCGCGGCGCGGACGGCGGAAGTAGGCCCTGGGGCCCATGCCCCGGCCCGCTCCCCGTTGCTAGCGTGCCGTCCGGGCCGTGCCGTCGCGCGGCCCGGGGGAGACGGGACGGTACGCGGATGGGTACGGGCAGGGCACGACGGGTCGTCTCGGCTGCCGCGGTGCTGGCGCTCGTGACGCTCACCGCCGGGTGCGAGGACGACGACGCGGGGACGGGGGCCGACAAGCCCGCCGCCGCGTCGCCCTCGACCGGCGCCGCCGCGAAGCCGTCGGTCTCCAAGCCGCCGTCCGAGCCGCCCAAGCCGCTGCCCACCGCGGACCCGGCGCTGGGCGGGAAGACCCTGGACAAGACGCAGCTGGGGAAGGTCGCGGTCGCCGACGGCGAGGTCGCGAACTTCTCGGTGGCAGCGCTCCAGGGCGGCGAGGACACCGGCACCGAGCGCGCCGAGCAGCCGGAGTGCCAGCCGCTCGCCGCGGTGATCAACGGGGCGCCCGAACCGGCCCCGGCCGCCACCGTCTTCCGTACCGCGATGGACAAGTCCGAGGAGGGCAGGGACGACCAGTCCGTCGTCACCCTGATCCTCACCTCGCACCGGGGCTCCGGCGCCCAGCAGCTGATGACCTCGGTGCGCACCGCCGCGCGGGCCTGCGCCGGGGGCTTCCGCACCACCGGCGGGGACGGCCCGTCCACGTACAGCGAGGTCAGGGAACTGCCCACGGCGGGACCCGGCGAGGACGCGTTCACCTACCAGGTCACCGGGGCGGTCGAGGGGAACAAGGTGCCGCTGGTCTTCCACCTGGTGCGCAAGGGCTCCACGGTGGTGACCTTCTACACGGGCAACTTCGTCGACGCGAAGACGCCGGCGCTGCCCGCCTCGCTGGTCACCGCCCAGACGGCCAAGCTCCCCTGAGTCCAGCGGAGTTCGCCGAACCCCGCCGCACCGCCCGGAGTTGATCGGGCGCTGTTGTCAACACACCTGAAAAGCTGGATATTTGGGCCCTCCTTGGGGTCGGTGGGCCCATGACACCCACGGGCCCCTGGGCTAGCGTCGCGTGCATGTCACGCTTGGGGGGTCTGGGCCGCCGGGCCCGACGCGCGATGCGGCGGTGCACGCCGCGCACGGGCACGCGCCTGCTGGGGCTGCGCAAGCACGACCGGGGCCAGACGCCGGTCGAGTACGTCGGCCTCGGCCTGGTGGTCGTGGCGATCATCGGCGCCCTGGTGGCGACCGGCATCGGCCAGGAGCTCACCGTCAAGATCGGCGCCCAGGTGTGCCGCATCACGGGCGGCGGGAACTGCGGCGACACCGGCGGCGGCAGCAGCGGGGGGACGACCCAGGCGGACGGCGAGCAGCCCCAGGACCCGCCGGGCCCGGGTGACTTCGACCCCACCGACTACGGGGTCGCCCCCGGCGAGTACGACGGGCAGCAGACCCCGGAGCAGCAGGAGCTCGAGAACGCGCAGAAGGACGTCAACGACTCGAAGACGGCCTTCGACGGCGCCAAGGACAAGGCGGTGCAGGCCGCCAAGGAGCTCGCCAAGATCCTCGCCGACGAGCTGGGCATCACGGCGGCCTTCGACTGCATCACCACGGGCGACGCCGGTGCCTGTACCGAGACGCTGATCAACATCCTGACCAGTCTGATCGGCGGGGCGGTGGGCAAGCTCGCGGCGAAGTACGGGGCGCCGTGGAAGTGGAAGAAGGCCTACAAGCTCATCCAGGCCATCAAGAAGCACGGCGGCGACCTCTACGACGGCCTCAAGAACCTGATCAAGAACAGGAAGGCGCTGGACAAGGCGGAGGACCGCCTGAAACTGGCCCTCAAGAAGTGCGAGGAGCACAGCTTCCTGCCCGGCACCGGCGTGGTGATGGCGGGCGGGCGCCAGGTGCCCATCGAGCGCGTCCGGATCGGCGACCGCGTGCTCGTCACCGACCCCGTCACCCGCACGACCACCACCCGGCGGGTGAAGGACACCATCACCACCGAGCGGGACAAGGAGTTCGTCCGGCTCACGGTCCGCGAGGCGGGGCGCACGGCGACCCTCACGGCCACCGACACGCACCCCTTCTGGCAGCCGGAGGGGGCCCGCTGGGCCGAGGCGGGCGACCTGCGGACCGGGGACGCGCTGCTGAACGCGCGCGGCCAGGAGCTGCGGATCACCGGGGTCTTCCGGTACGAGAGGCGCCAGCGCACCCACGACCTGACCATCGAGGGCATCCCCACGTACTACGTGGTGATCGGCGACCAGGCCGTCCTCGTCCACAACAACGACAAGAAGGGGAAGTGCTCCATCGCCGAGGCGATGGACCCGGACGACCCCAAGCACCCGAGCAACTGGTCCAAGCCGTCCTGGGACGGCAAGCTGAAGACCCGCAAGGTCGGCGACGTGGACGGTGGCGACGGCGCCTGGGCCAACCGCCCGCGCAACCCCCCGGAGAACCCCATCACCGAGTCCTGGCGGCGGTACCAGGAGCAGGTGACCGGGACCCGGCGCGGTCAGGAGTACGTGGTCAAGAACCCCAAGGGGGGCAAGGACGTCGAGTTCGACGGCTGGGACTCCTCCCGGCAGGCGTACCTGGAGGCGAAGAACGGGTACGGCGGGATGGTCAAGGACGGCGAGTTCCTGAAGCCCACGGCCGACAAGTTCCTCGACGAGGCCCGGCGCCAGTTGGAGGCCGCCCAGGGCAAGACCGTCGAGTGGCACTTCTCCAACAAGGAGGCCTACGAGGCCGCCCAGAAGCTGTTCAAGGACATGCCGGTCGAGGTGAAGTTCACCCAGGCGGTCCCGTAGCGCGGCCCGGCGGCGCAGTACCGTGGCCGGGCCCGGAGCCGGCAAGCCAGCAGAAGGAGCACGACACATGGCCGACGTCACCGTCCGCGCCCAGTGGGGTCCGCGCAAGGAGAGCACCGCCGAGGTGGCGGAGCGCCTGTGGGCGCTGCTGCGGGACCTCGGCGGCATCGCCCCGGAGACCTTCGCGGACTGGGACGAGGCGGTGGGCGACCCGGCCGCGGTCGCCGCGTACCTCGCCGCCGCCAACCCGCCCGAGGAGGAACGGCCCTCGCAGGTCGCGATCCTCCAGGCGGCCCGGCCCGGCGCGGCCCGGGCGCGGGTGACCGTGATGGCGGGCGGCGAGGACGAGTGGACGGTGCAGAGCGTCAGCATCACCCTGGGCGGCGCGGACGGTACGCTCCCGCCGGCCGGCCGGCTCCCCGAGGTGCTGGCCGCGATCGCCGGAGCCTTCGACCCCGACTGGGGCGACGTGCACGACGACGCGCTGTTCGGCGCGGTCCAGGAGGGCCTGGGCCTGCGCAAGATCGACCCCCGCTGCGGGCGGGCGGTCCTGCTCTCCGCGGCCCGCGCCGCACTGGTCCCCGACGGACTCGCGGGCCGCAGGGTGCCGGTGGCGCACGGCGGCCTGCTGGTGGACTTCGCGGGCCCGGACGGAGCGGTGGCCACGGACACCGTGCTCGCGGCCACCGAAGCCCTGCGGGCGACCGGTGCCCTGGCGGCCCTCCCGCGCCCGCTGGACCGCCCGAAGCTCTGAGCCCCCGACGGCCCGCGCCTCAGGCCCCCGTGGCCTCGATCCCCACCCGGACCCCCTTGCGCACCCCCCACGCCTCCATCGCGCCCGCCTCCGCCTCCAGGACGTGGCGGGCGCGCAGGCTGACGCGGCCCATCCGGCCGGGCTTCATGGTGGTGACGTCCAGGACCGTCAGGTCCTTGGTCAGGTAGGCCACGTCGATGGGGAAGCGCATCCGGAAGGTGTGGACGCTGTTGCACGGGGTGATCATCAGGATCCCCGCCACCCCGTCGCGCCCGAGCAGCCCGCGCCGCCGGGTCCGCGAGGAGGCCGCGACCTCCACCGCGACCTCCACCGGGACCGCCCCGTCTCGCCCGGGGACCGTCAACCTGCCCGTACCGTCACGCCATTTGCCCATGGACGCGGACCCTAGTCCGTGCCCGGGCAGCAGCGACAGGGCCCAGCGGCAGCGACAGGGCCCCCGCCACCGGCGGCAGGGCCCGTGCCTTGGGCCCCTGGGCCCATGACCGGCGCGGGCGGGCGGGCCTAGGGTCGGCCCCGTGTACGCCACGCTGATCGCCGTCGCCGCCCTGTGGGGGGCCGCCGCCGGGCTGCTCGTCCCGCGCGCCGCCTACCGGCTGTCCGTCGAGCCGGAGGAGTCCTGGCGGGACGCCTGCCCGGCCGGGCACCCGTTCGCCGGGCCCGCCCGCGGCTGGATCGGCGGCGCCCGCTGCGCCGCCTGCGCCAACGGCTCGGGCCCCGTCACCGGCCCCACCGGCCGGGTCGCGGCCCCGCTGGTCACCGCGCTGGTCTGCGCGGCCCTGGCCGCCGCCGCGGGCCCGCGCCCCGAACTGGCCGTCTGGCTGCTCGTGGTGCCCTTCACCGTGCTGCTCGCGGCCGTCGACCTGACCGTGCACCGGCTGCCCGACCAGCTGACCCTGCCGCTCGCCGGGGGCGCCGCGGTGCTGCTCGGCGGCGCGGCCCTGCTGCCGGGGGCGGCCGGGTCGTGGTGGACGGCGCTGCTGGGCGGTCTCGCGCTGGGCGCCGCGTACTTCGTGCTGTTCCTGATCAACCCCAACGGCATGGGCTTCGGCGACGTGAAGCTCGCGCTGCCGCTGGGCGTGGCGCTGGGCTGGTACGGCTGGGAGGTGCTGTTCGTCGGCGCCTTCGCCGGGTTCCTGTTCGGCGCGGTGTACGGGGTGGGGCTGATGCTGCTGCGCCGGGCGAGCCGGAAGTCGGCGATCCCGTTCGGCCCGTTCATGGCGGCGGGCGCCTTCCTCGGCCTGCTGCTCGGCGCCTTCGTCAACGCGGGCTGAGCGGCCCCCACGGCTGACGGCCTGTCAAACCGGGACCCCCCACGAGGGGGAGATTCCGGCGAATGTCCCGTACGCCACGGGACACGGGCCGTTCTGCGCCGTGGGCGACCTAGCATGCGGACGTATGCGGACATTTTCTGACAATGAGGCCGTGCGGGGTGCCCGGACGCCGCTCCTCCCGTCGCCCGGCGGCGCCCCCGGAGCCGCCGCCGGGGCGTTCCCCGGCCGCGTCCCCGCCGGGCTGCTGCCCTGGGCGTGGGCCGCGGGCCTCTTCCTCGTGTACGCCACCGTGGCCGTGCGCCGCCACCAGTTGCTCCGCACCACCGGCTACGACCTGGGCATCTTCGAGCAGGCCGTCCGCGCCTACGCCCACTTCCAGGCCCCCGTCGTGCCGCTGCGCGGCGACGGCTTCAACCTGCTCGGCGACCACTTCCACCCGCTGCTCGCGGTCCTGGCCCCCCTCTACCGGCTCTGGCCGTCCCCGCTGTGCCTGCTCCTCGCCCAGTCCGCGCTGCTCGCCCTCGCCGTGGTCCCGCTGGCCCGCTGGGCCGCCCGCGACCTGGGCCGGGGCGCCGCCCACGCGGTGGCCGCCGGGTACGGGCTGAGCTGGGGCATCGCCTCGGCCGCCGCCTTCGACTTCCACGAGGTCGCGCTCGCGGTGCCGCTGCTCTCCTGCGGCGTGGCCGCGCTGGGCCGGCGCCGCTGGAGGGCCGCCGTCGCCTGGACCGCGCCGCTGCTGCTGATCAAGGAGGACCTGGGCCTGACCCTGGCCGCCGTCGGGGTGTACGTCGCGCTCAAGGGCCCGCGCCGGCTCGGCCTGCTGACCGCCGCCGCCGGACTGCTCGGCTCGCTGGTGGAGATCGAGGTGCTGCTCCCGTACTTCAACCCCGGCGGCGGCTACGCCCACGGCGGCAACCTCGCCGACGGCCACGGCTCCCTGCTCAGCACCCTGGCGCACGCCCCGCTCGACGCGCTGCGCCCGGACATCAAGGCCATGACCCTGGTCCTGGTCTTCGCCCCGTCCGCGCTGCTCGCCCTGCGCTCCCCGCTGGCGCTGATCACGGTGCCCACCCTGGGCTGGCGGATGATGTCGGAGAACGGCTTCCACTGGGGCACCGCCTTCCACTACAGCGCGGTCCTGATGCCGGTGGTGACGGCCGGCCTCATCGACTCGCTCCGCGGCTGGCGCGGCACCGAGCGCGGCGCCCGGCACATCCGCGCCTCGCTGGCCACGGTCCTCGCCGTCACGCTGGTGATGCTGCCGTCCTTCCCGCTCGCCCAGCTCTTCCAGCGGGCCACCTGGCGCACCACGCCGCACATCGAGGCGGCCCGCGCGGTGCTCGCGAAGATCCCCGACGGCGCGACCGTCGCCGCCTCCAACCGCCTGGTCCCGCAGCTGACTTCGCGCTGCCAGGTGGTGGTCTTCCCGACCTTCCCGGTGGAGGGCCGGCTGTACGAGTACGACCGCGACCGGCTGCCGCGCCCGACCGCCGAGTGGATCGTCCACGACGAGCAGGCGCCCGAGGCGTGGCCGTACACGACGGGCCACTGGCCCTACCCGATCGAGCAGCAGCTGGCCGAGCTGGCGGCGGCGCGCACGAAGTACGGCTACCGGCTGGTGGCCCGCCGCGACGGCGTCACGCTGCTGCGCCGCGCCGCTCCCGGCGGCCGCGGGGCCTGAGCCCCTTCCCCGCGGCCAGGGGCGTCAATCCCGCGCCCGGCCCCGGGGGTCCCTCTTGAGGAGTACGGGAGTTGGTACGTACCAGCCCCGTTTCCCGTCCCGGAGCGCGGTATTCCCGTGCCCGCACCGCATTTCCGCGATTCCGGAGCGTAGTTGCGGCACGCCGTGGCACCCAGCACCACTTACGAAGGGTTATGGTGGAAACCCCCCCTCGGGCCGGTCCGTATCCCCCCCACGGACCGGCCCGTTTTTTCTTCCCGTCCAGGACGGGCCGGAGAACGGGCCGGAGGGGGAGCGTCACGGAGCGGTGGGACTCAGCCCCGGCCGGCCCAGATGTTGGTGCCGGCGGTGTCGACCGCGAAGGTGTCGATCTCCTTCAACTCCTCGTCGGTCAGCGCGGGTCCGCCCAGCGCCGCCACGTTCTCCTCCAGCTGCGCGACGCTGGAGGCGCCGATCAGGGCGGAGGTCATGCGCGGGTCGCGCAGCACCCAGGAGAGCGCCAGCTGGGCCAGCGACTGGCCGCGGCGGGCCGCGATGTCGTTCAGCCCGTTCAGCCGCCGGACCACCTCGCCGTCGCCCGCCAGGCCCGGGTCCAGGGACTTGCCCTGGGTGGCCCGGGAGCCCTCCGGGATGCCCTTGAGGTACTTGCCGGTCAGCAGGCCCTGCGCGAGCGGCACGAAGGAGATGCAGCCCATCCCGGCCGCCTCCAGGGTGTCCAGCAGGCCGTCGTCCTCGATCCAGCGGTTGATCATCGAGTACGAGGGCTGGTGGATCAGGGCCGGGACGCCCATCTCCTTCAGCAGCCGGGCCGCCTCGGCGGTCTGCTCGCTGTTGTACGAGGAGACGCCCACGTACAGCGCCTTGCCCTGCTGGACGGCGGAGGCGAGCGCCCCCATCGTCTCCTCCAGCGGGGTCTCCGGGTCGAAGCGGTGTGAGTAGAAGACGTCGACGTAGTCGAGGCCCATCCGGGACAGGGACGCGTCCAGCGACGACAGCAGGTACTTGCGGGAGCCCCACTCGCCGTACGGCCCGGGGTGCATCAGGTAGCCGGCCTTGGTGGAGAGGACCAGTTCGTCCCGGTACGGGGCGAAGTCCTGGGCGAAGACCTTGCCGAAGTTCAGCTCGGCCGAGCCGGCCGGCGGGCCGTAGTTGTTGGCCAGGTCGAAGTGGGTGACGCCGAGGTCGAAGGCGCGGCGCAGGATCGAGCGCTGGGAGTCCAGCGAGCGGTCGTCGCCGAAGTTGTGCCACAGGCCCAGCGAGACCGCGGGGAGCTTCAGGCCCGAGCGCCCGCTGCGGCGGTACTCCATGGAGTCGTAGCGGTCGTCCAGGGCGCGGTATGCGGAGGAATCAGTCACGCCACTCTCCTTATCACGGACTTGTGACAGACCGAGTTGGGCCGCCGTGACCCCCGCGCAGTAATGTGGCCGCTTCGGGGACTGCCGCGGCATGGAGGGGTTTAGGACAGTGAACCTGCGCGACCTGGTGTACGGGCTCTACGCACGCCGGGTGGAAGGCCGCCTCGACCACGACCAGGTGCCCAAGCACATCGGCGTCATCCTGGACGGCAACCGGCGCTGGGCCAAGGCCTCCGGGGGCACCCCCGAGCAGGGCCACAAGGCCGGGGCCAGCAAGATCCAGGAGCTGCTCGGCTGGTGCGCGGAGACCGACGTCGAGGTCGTCACCCTCTGGATGCTGTCCACCGACAACCTCAGCCGCCCCGAGGCCCAGCTGGTCCCCCTGCTCGGCATCATCGAGGACGCGGTGCGCTCCCTGGCGGCGGACGGCCGCTGGCGGGTCCACCACGTCGGCACCATGGACCTGCTGCCCGCCCGCACCCAGGCGGTGCTGAAGGAGGCGGAGCAGGCCACCCACGCCAACGGCGGGATACTGGTCAACGTCGCGGTGGGCTACGGCGGCCGCCAGGAGATCGCCGACGCCTTCCGCTCGCTGCTCCTGGAGCACGCGGAGCGGGGCACGAGCTTCGAGGAGCTCGCCGAGATCGTGGACATCGAGGCGATCTCCGAACACCTGTACACCCGCGGCCAGCCGGACCCCGACCTGGTGATCCGTACGAGTGGTGAACAGCGCCTGTCCGGCTTCATGCTCTGGCAGTCCGCTCACTCCGAGTACTACTTCTGCGAGGTCCACTGGCCGGCCTTCCGCAAGGTCGACTTCCTGCGCGCGCTGCGCGACTACGCCGCCCGCCACCGGCGTTACGGAACCTGAGCCGCCGACGGCGCGCACCGGGCCGCGCGCGCCCCGCGTGCCCCCGGGTGACGCCGGTCACCCTCTGTTCATCCACACGCCGACATATGCCGTGGCATGGCTGCGCGTGTTCGAGGGAATACCCCTTCCGAAGCGAGCGGCACGGAGTCCGCTCGCCCGGGAGGCCCGTTGCACCAGGACGACCGTGCAGTGAGTGTACGGACGACGCGGAGGGCCGGCGTTCGGCCCGCGCTTCGTGGCCCGAGCCCGGTCCATTCCCCCCGCGACGCCGTCGCAGTCGCAGCCCGACCTCTTCCGAGGGGGTACGTCCTTCGTGGTGAACAGCACTAAGCGCCGCCTGCCGGACAGGCGCACCTACGTTCTCGACACCAGCGTCCTGCTGGCCGACCCGAACGCCATGGCCCGCTTCGAGGAGCACGAGGTCGTGCTCCCCATCGTGGTGGTCACGGAGTTGGAGGCCAAGCGGCACCACCCCGAGCTCGGGTACTTCGCCCGGCAGGCGCTGCGCCTCCTCGACGACCTGCGGGTCAGGTTCGGCCGCCTGGACGCGCCGCTCCCCGTGGGAGAGCTCGGCGGGACCCTCCGGGTGGAGCTCAACCACTCGGACCCCAACGTGCTGCCGGCCGGCTACCGGCTCGGTGACAACGACTCCCGCATCCTCGCGGTCGCGCGCAACCTCCAGGCCGAGGGGTACGACGTCACGGTCGTCTCCAAGGACCTGCCGCTGCGCATCAAGGCCTCCTCGGTGGGGCTGCTCGCCGAGGAGTACCGGGCCGAGCTGGCCATCACGGACTCCGGCTGGACCGGAATGTCCGAACTGGCCCTCTCCGCCGAGCAGGTCGACCTGCTCTACGAGGAGGAGCGGCTGTACGTCCCGGAGGCGGCCGAACTGCCCGTGCACACGGGTCTGGTGCTCCAGTCCGAGCGCGGCAAGGCACTGGGCCGGGTGACGGCCGACGGCAACGTCCGGCTGGTGCGCGGCGACCGGGAGGCGTTCGGCCTGCGCGGCCGCAGCGCCGAACAGCGCATCGCCCTGGACCTGCTGCTCGACCAGGAGGTCGGGATCGTCTCGATGGGCGGCCGGGCCGGCACCGGCAAGTCCGCGCTCGCGCTCTGCGCGGGCCTGGAGGCGGTCCTGGAGCGGCGCCAGCACAAGAAGGTGATGGTCTTCCGGCCGCTGTACGCGGTGGGCGGCCAGGAACTGGGCTACCTGCCCGGCACCGAGGCCGAGAAGATGGGCCCGTGGGCGCAGGCGGTCTTCGACACGCTCGGCTCGGTGGCCGGCGCGGAGGTCATCGAGGAGGTGCTGGGCCGCGGGATGCTGGAGGTGCTGCCGCTCACGCACATCCGGGGCCGCTCGCTGCACGACGCGTTCGTCATCGTCGACGAGGCGCAGTCGCTGGAGCGCAACGTCCTGCTGACCGTGCTGTCCCGGATCGGGGCCAACTCCCGGGTGGTGCTGACCCATGACGTCGCCCAGCGCGACAACCTCAGGGTCGGCCGGTACGACGGAGTGGTCGCCGTGGTCGAGAAGCTGAAGGGGCACCCGCTCTTCGCCCACGTCACGCTGACCCGCTCCGAGCGCTCGCAGATCGCCGCGCTCGTGACCGAAATGCTGGAGGACGGACACCTCTGACCCGATTCGGGCCCCCTGGAAGGCGGTTGGCGCCGCCCGGCGAACGCAGCAGCGTAGCCGGGCGGCGCCTTCGCGTGCGGGTGAACGCCGAAAACTCCTGGGGAAGAAGGGGTGTGAGCTTTCACACGCAACGGGGAATTGCCTCGCGGCGTCGCCTTCCGGCAGAGTCTGGTTTCCGTCAGGCCCCGCATACGGCACACCTGTACCTCCAGGGGTACGGAGCACCAGACAACTCAACAGCCGCACGCCGTATGCCGCCCGCAGCACCACGAGGCGCTCCGTCAGGAGCCGCCCACCGGGCCCGTGTCTCCTGTGACCCCGCAGTACGGAGACCAGTGTCAAGGGCACGATTGCGCCCGCGAGGTCACGGGGGTGCTGCTGGAAGGAAACCGTGTGAGCCGGATCTCGGTCCGGGGATTCGCGGTGGCGTCGGCCACCGCGGTCACCACCGTCGGCGCCGTCGTCGGCGTCGCCTCGGGCGACCCGCAGTCCTCGAACGACAACTTCGAGGCCACTGCCGCCGACACGACGCTGCTCGCTGACATACCCGCCGGCGAGCAGGCCCAGGTCCAGGTGGCCTCCCTGTCGCAGCAGGCAGAGGCGCAGGCCTCCGCCGCCGACACCGCCGCCAGGAAGTCCGCCGAGGAGGCCGCGCGCATCCAGGCCGCCAAGGACGCCAAGGCGAAGAAGGAAGCCGCGGACGACAAGGCCGAGAAGGAGCGCAAGGAGAAGGAGGAGCGGGCCAACCGCTCGTCCGAGCGCAGCGACATCTCCAACCTCAGCGCCTCGTCCTTCAACGGCGACGTGAAGGCGCTCGCCCGCCAGATGGTCGGCGGCGACCAGTTCCAGTGCTTCAGCAACATCGTGGACCACGAGTCCGGCTGGAACTACCAGGCCACCAACCCCTCGTCCGGCGCCTACGGCCTCGTCCAGGCCCTGCCCGGCTCGAAGATGGCCTCGGCCGGCGCCGACTGGCGGACCAACCCGGCCACCCAGATAAAGTGGGGCCTCAACTACATGAACGAGCGCTACGGCAGCCCCTGCGGCGCCTGGTCGTTCTGGCAGGCCAACAGCTGGTACTAGGCCCCTCCCGGGTCCCCGCCGGCCGATCGACTTCCCGGAGCCCCCCACCGTCCTACGGTGGGGGGCTTCCGGCGTGTACGGTCGGGACCCGAACAACGGTCTAGGGGGAGTGGACGGGGGAAGAAGGAAGAACATGTCAAGACTGCCAGGATGGCTCGGCCGGCTGGGGGCCGGCGTGACCCGGATGGGAGAGCGCTTGGACGAGCGCCGGGCCGAGGCCGAGGGCCACGGCGGTGACGGCGACCCGGTCGCCGTCACCAAGGACCACGCCCCCGACTCCGTACCCCCGCCGCCCGACTACGCGCCCGCGGTGTCCGCGAAGCCCGACCCGGTGGCCGCGATCCCCTGGGGGATGCGCGTGGCCGCCGAGGCGAGCTGGCGGCTGCTGGTGCTCGCGGGCATGCTCTGGGTGCTGATGAAGGTGATCAGCGCCGTGCAGCTGGTGGTGCTCGCCTTCACGGCCGCACTGCTGATCACCGCGCTGCTGCAGCCCACGGTCTCCCGGCTGAAGCGGCTCGGGCTGCCGCGCGGCTTGGCGACCGCGGTCACCGCGATCCTGGGCTTCGTCGTCATGGGCCTGGTCGGCTGGTTCGTGGTGTGGCAGGTCATGGACAACCTCGACAACCTCTCGGACAAGGTCCGCGACGGCATCGAGGAGCTCAAGCGCTGGCTGCTGGACAGCCCGTTCCACGTGACCGAGCAGCAGATCAACGACATCGCCAAGAACCTCAGCGACACCATCGGCACCAACACCGAACAGATCACCTCGGCGGGCCTGCAGGGCGTCACCGTGATGATCGAGGTGCTGACCGGCATCCTGCTGGCGATGTTCTCCACGCTGTTCCTGCTGTACGACGGCAAGCGCATCTGGCAGTGGACCCTGAAGCTGATCCCGAGCGCCGCCCGCCCGGGCGTCGCAGGGGCCGGCCCGCGCGCCTGGCGCACGCTGACCGCCTATGTGCGCGGCACGGTGATAGTGGCCCTGATCGACGCCATCTTCATCGGGGTGGGCATCTACTTCCTCGGCGTGCCCATGGCCGTGCCGCTGGCCGTGTTCATCTTCCTGTTCGCCTTCATCCCGCTGGTCGGCGCGGTCGTCTCCGGCGCGCTCGCCGTGGTGGTGGCGCTGGTGACCGACGGCGTGTTCACGGCGCTGATGACCCTGGCCGTGGTGCTCGCCGTGCAGCAGATCGAGGGCCATGTGCTCCAGCCGTTCATCCTGGGCCGCGCGGTGCGCGTGCACCCGCTCGCGGTGGTCCTCTCCGTCGCGGCCGGCGGCATGATCGCGGGCATCGGGGGAGCGGTGGTGGCCGTGCCGCTGGTCGCCGTCACCAACACGGTGGTCGGCTACCTGCGCGCGTACGGCAGGGAACAGGCGCTGCGCACCGCCCCGCAGCCGCGCGGCGCGAGCGCCCTCGACGTGGCACCCACCCCGGCCCCGGGCGAGGCGGCCCCGCCGCCGAAGGACGCCGGGCAGTAGGACGGGCAGTAGTACATACGCGAAGGGCCCCGCCGGATCCGATCCGGCGGGGCCCTTCGCGTACGCGTACCGCTTACTGCGCGAGCACGGCCTCGGAGTCGAGGGTGGCGCCCACGGCCTGGATCACGGCGGCGATCTTGAACGCCTCCTGGATCGCGTCGCGGTCGACGCCGGCCTTGCGCAGCACCTGCTCGTGCGAGTCCAGGCACTGGCCGCAGCCGTTGATGGCCGAGACGGCCAGCGACCACAGCTCGAAGTCGACCTTCTCCACGCCCGGGTTGCCGATGACGTTCATCCGCAGACCGGCGCGCATCGTGCCGTACTCCGGGTCGGAGAGCAGGTGGCGCGTGCGGTAGAAGACGTTGTTCATCGCCATGATGGCGGCGGCGGCCTTGGCGGCCGTGTACGCCTCGGGCGACAGGTTGGCCTTGGCCTCCGGCTCCAGCTCGGAGAGGACCTTCGGCGAGCGCGAGGCGATCGCGCAGGACAGGACGGTGCCCCACAGCTGCTGCTGGTTCAGCGTGTCCTGGTTGCCGATGACCGAGCCGAGGTTCAGCTTCAGGTCCTTGGCGAAGTCCGGTATGGCGGCCTTCAGCTCATCGAGGGCCATGCTCACTCACCGGCCAGCAGCGCGACCGCGTCGAGGGTGTCCTCGCCCTTGCTCCAGTTGCACGGGCACAGCTCGTCGGTCTGCAGGGCGTCCAGGACCCGCAGGACCTCCTTGGGGTTGCGGCCCACGGAACCGGCGGTGACCATCGTGAACTGGATCTCGTTGTTCGGGTCGATCACGAACACGGCGCGCTGCGCGAAGCCGTCCTCGCCCTCGACGCCGCAGTCGCGCATCAGGTCGTGCTTGGAGTCGGCCAGCATCGGGAAGGGCAGGTCACGCAGGTCGGCGTGGTCCTTGCGCCAGGCGTGGTGGACGAACTCGGAGTCGCCGGAGACGCCGAGGATCTGGGCGTCGCGGTCCGCGAACTCGTCGTTCAGCTTGCCGAAGGCGGCGATCTCGGTGGGGCAGACGAACGTGAAGTCCTTCGGCCAGAAGAACACCACGCGCCACTTGCCCTCGTAGGACTTGTGGTCGATCTGCTCGAACTCCTTGCCGCTCTCCAGCGACACACAGGCGGTCAGGTCGTACGTGGGGAACTGGTCACCGACAGTGAGCACGCGCTCTCCTTGCTGAAGGAAGTCCCTTTTGAGGTCTTCCGTGGGGGTTGGACGGGTTCCAGCATGGCACGGGGTGCATTGATCAGTGAAATAGCTAGACTGGTGGCCGTTGATCGAAGGTGGTTATCAGTGGTGTCCGTACATAGGGGTAAGCAACCCAGTCTGGCCCAGCTCCGGGCCTTCGCCGCGGTCGCCGAGCACCTGCACTTCCGGGATGCCGCGGCCGCCATCGGCATGAGCCAGCCCGCCCTCTCGGGCGCGGTTTCGGCACTCGAAGAGGCACTCGGTGTCCAGCTCCTGGAAAGGACCACCCGAAAGGTGCTGCTCTCGCCCGCCGGCGAGCGCCTCGCCGTGCGCGCCCGCGCCGTCCTGGACGCCGTCGGCGAGCTGATGGAGGAGGCCGAGGCGGCCCGCGCCCCCTTCACCGGGGTGCTGCGGCTCGGGGTGATCCCCACCGTCGCGCCCTATCTGCTGCCCGACGTGCTGCGCTTGGTCCACGACCGCTACCCGGCCCTCGACCTGCAGGTCCACGAGGAGCAGACCTCCTCGCTGCTCGACGGGCTGGCCGCCGGGCGGCTCGACCTGCTGCTGCTCGCCGTGCCGCTCGGCGTGCCCGGTGTCACCGAACTGCCGCTCTTCGACGAGGACTTCGTGCTCGTCACGCACGGTGACCACTGGCTGGGCGGGCGTACGGACATCCCGCGCGAGGCGCTGCGCGAGCTGGACCTGCTGCTCCTCGACGAGGGCCACTGCCTGCGCGACCAGGCCCTGGACGTCTGCCGGGAGGCCGGGCGCTCCGAGGGCGCGGCGGTCACCACCACCGCCGCCGGGCTCTCCACCCTGGTCCAGCTGGTGGCCGGCGGGCTCGGCGTCTCGCTGCTGCCCGCCACCGCCGTGGCGGTGGAGACCGGGCGCAACGCCCAGCTGCTCACGGGCACGTTCGCCGAGCCCGCGCCCTCGCGCCGGATCGCGCTGGCGATGCGGGCCGGGGCGGCGCGGGAGGCGGAGTTCCGGGAGTTCGCCGACGCCCTGCGCGAGGCCTTCGCCGCCCTCCCGGTCCGCCCCGTCCGCTGAGCCGCGGGCCGGGCGCTACTCCGTGCGCAGCCCCTCCGGGCGCATCAGGCGGACCAGCGGCGGCAGGCTGAGCAGCGTCACCACCAGGACCACCCCGGCCCCGGCGCCCGCCATCGTCGCCACGGCCCGCCAGTCCGCCGCGAACGGCACGCCCACCGTGCGCTGGAGCACCGCGCCCAGCGCCAGGCCCGCCGCGGTCGCCAGGGCCAGGCCCAGCGCGACCGGCAGCGCGGTCTGCCACAGCACCGACCGGCCCAGCGTGGAGCGCGGGGCGCCGAACGCCACCAGCGCGGCCAGCAGCCTGCGCCGCTCGCGCAGCTGCTCCAGCTGCGTGACCAGCAGGCTCGCCCCGATCAGCAGCAGTACGCAGACCGCCCCGGCGAGCAGCCCGGTGCGGATGCCGACGAACTGCCGCGCCTGCCGGGTGGCGGTCAGGGCGTTCGCCGTCAGGTGCGGATCGGTGCGGGCGACGGCCGTGCGCGCCCGGTCGAGCGCGTCCGGCACGGCCGGGTCGACCCGCACCCACAGCTGCGCCGCGACCTGGTGGCCCAGGCCCTTCGGGGCGGCGGCGGGAGTGACCAGGACACCGCTCTCGCGGCCACCGCCCGGGGTGTCGCGCGCCTCGGCGTCACGGGCCCCCGCGGGCACCGTCCAGGCGACGGCCGGGGACTGCTTCCCGGGGCGGCCGGAGCGCACCGGGCCCACGAACAGGGCCCGTCCGGGGCGGGCGACGGCCCGCGCCCGCTCGTCGTCCCAGCCGCCGCGCAGCACGAACGCGTCGCCGTCGCGGCACGAGGGCAGCCGGGCGACCTCGCGCAGCGCGGCGCAGTCGCCGATGGTCAGCTGGGCGGTGTCCGCCGGGTCCTTCGCCCGAGTGGCGAGCTGCGCCGAGGTCAGCGCCGTGACCCCGGCGACGCCCTCGGTCGCGGCCAGCCGCCGGGCGAGGCCCGGGGCGTCGCGCGCGGCGTCGCTGCCGGTGAACGCCTCCACCGACAGGGCGGCGCGGCGGGGGTCCTGGCCGGTGTCCGCGGTGAACCGGCCCTCCACGCCGGTGAAGACCATCTGCAGGGCGATCGCCCCGGCCACCGCGACCGCGATGCCGCCGACCGGCCGCGACACCGTGCCGCCGCTCAGCTGGAGCCTGCGCACGGCCAGTTGCCAGGCGACACCGCCGCCGCCGAGCCGGGCCACCACGGTCTCCACCAGCCAGGGCAGCAGCGCGGTGACGCCCACCAGGAGCAGCAGGATCCCGGCGGTCACCAACTCCGTGTCGGAGGTGCCCTGTCCACCGGTGAACGCCAGCGGGTACAGCAGCGCGAGCCCGGCCAGCGGGAGCAGCAGCCGCCACCACAGCCGGCGGCGCGGGGGCTTCGACACCCGTACGACACCGAGCGGTTCGACCACCACGGAGCGCATCGCGAGCAGGGTCACCGCGACGGCCGCCACCGGCACCGCGAGCGCCACCAGGAGGACGAGGGCGGCGGAGGGGGCCAGGTCGTCCGGGAAGACCCCCAGGCCGTACAGCTCCACCGCGCCCGCGAACCGCCGCGCCAGCAGGAAGAACCCGGCGCCCAGGACGAGTCCGCACAGCGTGCCCGTGAGGGCCTCGCCCGCCGCGACCCGGCGCACCGAGCGGGCGTCGGCGCCCACCAGGCGCAGCGCGGCCAGCCTGCGGTCGCGCCGCTCGCCGCCGAAGCGCACGGCGGCGGCGATGAACACGGCGACCGGGGTGAGCAGCGCGGTGAAGGCGAGGACCACCAGCAGGACGAGGGTCGCGTCCAGCGGCTCGGGGACCCGGTCGTCGGCGAACCCGGTGATCCGCACGACCTTCATGCCGAGCGGCTTCAGGTCCTTCCCGCCCGCGTAGAAGGCCAGTTCGTGCGGGTCGACCAGGCCCGCCGCGCCGATGGTGCCGGTGATCCGGTCCGGCAGCCGCTCGCGCAGCAGCGCGCTCCCGTCCTGCGCCAGGAGCCGTTCGAGGGCGGGGGAGACCAGCATCTCGCCGGGGGCCGGGAAGGCGTCGAGGCCGGGCGGCAGCGGGGCGTCGGGCCCCTCGGGCCGGAGCAGCCGCCCGGTGATCTCCCGGTCGCGGAAGGTGGTGTCCTCGTTGGCGAGCAGCAGGGTGTCGCGGCCCGGCCGGTCGGCGGTCGGCGCGGTTTCGACGCCGCGGGCGTCGGCGCGCGCGTCGCGGGCCCCGAGGGCGCCGGGGATCGCGGCGGTCACCAGCAGCAGTGCCACGCCGAGGCCGACGCCCACGCCGGTGAGCAGGGTGCGGGCCCAGCCCTCGCGGCCGCCGCGCACGGCGAACCGGGCCCCGAGCCCGAGGTCGCGCAGCCAGGTGTTCACGCGGCGCGCTCCTCGGCGTGGGTGCGCCCGTCGCGCACGACGACCTGCCGGTCGGCGCGGTCGGCGACCCGCGGCTCGTGGGTGACCAGGACGACGGCGGCGCGGGACTCCCGGGCGGCGTCGGCGAGCAGGGCGAGCACGCGGTCGCCGTTGGCGGTGTCCAGGGCGCCGGTGGGCTCGTCGGCGAAGACCACGCGCGGGGCGGTGACCAGGGCGCGGGCCACCGCGACGCGCTGGCCCTGGCCGCCGGAGACCTCGCCGGGCCGGCGGCCGGCCACGCCGTCCACCTCCAGGCGCTCCAGCCACTCGTGGGCCCGGCGCTCGGCCTCGGCGCGCTTCACGCCGTTCATCCGCAGCGGCAGCGCGACGTTCTCGCCGCAGGTCAGTTCGGGCACCAGCTGGCCGAACTGGAAGACGAAGCCGAAGTCGGTGCGGCGCAGCGAGCTGCGCTCGGCGTCGCCCAAGGCGAACAGGTCGCGGCCGTCGTAGCGGACCTCGCCCCCGTCGGGCGGCACCACCCCGGACAGGACGTGCAGCAGCGTGGACTTGCCGGAGCCGGAGGGGCCCATGACGGAGACGACCTCGCCGGGCGCGAGGGAGAAGGAGGCGCCGTCGAGGGCGGGGGTCGCCCCGTACGCCTTGCGCAGGTCGCGGGCGACGAGGAGCGGGGGTCCTTCGGGACGGGCGCAGCCGTCGGGACCGGCGGGACGGCCGGCAGGGGATGTGCTCATGCACCGACTATACGCTGTGTGTATACGTGGAGTGTATAGCTGAGTGGTCTCCCCACCGGAAGCCGGCCGCGAACGGGCCGGGGCCCGCACCCCCGAGGTGCGGGCCCCGCGCGCCGGCGGCTACTCCGTGCGCAGCCCGTCCGGGCGCATCACGCGCCACAGCAGCGGCAGGCTCGCCAGGGTCACCGCCACGATCAGCGCGCCGCCGACCCCGGCCACCGGCAGGAACACCCACCAGTCCTCGACCGACTTGTCGACCAGCCGCAGCAGCACCAGGCCGAGCCCCAGGCCGCCCGCCACGGCCAGCGCCAGCCCCAGCCCGATCGGCACCGCGGTCTGCCACAGCACCGACCAGCCCAGCGTGGAGCGCCGGGTGCCGAAGGCCACCAGCGCGGACAGCAGCCGCTTGCGGTCGCGCAGCTGCTCCAGCTGGGCCACGAGCAGCGACACCGCGATCAGGGCCATGGTGGCCGAGGCGGCGACCGTGATGCCCTGGCGCACGCTGGCGTACTGGGCGTCCCGCTCGTAGTTCTTCAGCGTGTCCACCCGGGTCGTCGGATCGATCAGCGCCGCCGTGTTGCGTACGTACTCCGCCGCGTCCGGCTCGTCCGGGTCGACCCGGATCATCGCGTGCGCCACCGCCGAGCCGAGCGTGCGCGCGTCGATGGCCGACGGGGTCGCCAGGATGCCGAACTGCTCGCCGCCCAGCGGGTCGAGGCGGGAGCTCACCTCGCGCGCGGACGCCGGGATCCTCCACAGCACCCGCGCGGCGCCCGGGTCGCGCAGGTCGTCGCGGACGTCCACCACGGCGCCGGGGCGCGCGGTCTCCCGCACGTAGGAGTCGCTGGGGCCGTCGCCGTGGGTGAGCGCGATGAACACGTCGCCGTCACGGCAGGAGGGCAGCTTCGCCAGCTCCGACAGCGAGCGGCAGTCGCCGACCGTCAGCGCGGTCATGGCACCGAAGGAGTCGCCCTTCTTCGCCGGGCCCGTGCTCACCGCCCCGGACTCGATCAGCCCGATCACGCCGTCCACGCCCCGGGTCGCCGAGAAGCGCTCGATCATCTCCCGGGCCTCGCCGCCGGTCCTGGCGGGCAGCCTGGCCTCCAGCTGGGCGCGGGCGGTGTCCTCGTTGGTCGGCCGCATGAAGTCGTACTGCATGGCCTGGAACATCATCTGCAGCGCGATCGCCCCGGCCGCCGCCACCACGATGCCGCTGACCGCGCGCGCCGAACTGCCGCTGCTCAGCTGGAGCCTGCGGGAGGCCAGCTGCCAGGACACCGGGCCGCCGCCGCGCAGCCGCCGCACCACCGTCTCCACCAGCCACGGCAGCAGCGTCGTCACCCCGATCAGGGCGAGGACCGCGCCCGCGGCGATCGGCACCGTGTCGATCTCCGTGTCGCTGAACTGCACCTTCCCCGTCAGCGGCAGCAGCAGCGCCAGGCCCGCCGCGATCAGCGCCAGGCGCCACCAGATCCGGCGCGGGCGGGGCGTCGCCTCCCGTACGACACCCAGCGGTTCGATCGAGATGCCGCGCAGTGCCACCATCGTGACCGCCACCGCGCTCAGCGGCACCACCAGCACGATCAGCGCGACCAGCCACCACTCCGGGACCATGTCGGAGGGGAAGACGTTGACGTTCCACACCGTGGCCCGGCCCAGCGCCACCCGCAGCAGCAGGAAGAACACCGCGCCCGCGGCGAGCCCGAACAGCGATCCGGCGAGGGCCTCGCCGGCCGCGGTGCGCCGGGTCATGGCGTTGTCCGCGCCGATCAGCCGCAGCGCGGCCAGCCTGCGGTCGCGCTGCTCGCCGCCGAAGCGCACGGCGGTCGCGACGAAGACCAGCACCGGCAGCAGCAGCACCACGCAGGTGATGACCACGATGAGCAGCAGGAAGCCGCCCAGCGGGCGTTCGCGCGAGGCCGCGTAGCCGAAGCTGTCGCCGCGGCGCGAGCTGTCGCCCGCGCCCAGCGTGGCGCTGCCCGCGTAGTACGTGTACTCCCCGGGCCCGACCAGGCCGTCGTCGCCGATGACGCCCTTGACCTCGTACGGGAAGCGGCCCTTGAGGAGCGTGCCCCCGGGCCCGTCCAGGAGCCGCTCCAGCGCCGGCGAGACGTACATCTCGCCGGGTGCGGGCAGCTTCGCCAGGCCGGGCGGGGCGGGCGGGGGGGGGGGGCGGGGGGGCCCCGCCGGGGGGGTTTGCGGCTGGGCGCGGGGCCACCGGTGGGGCGCGCCCGGGCGGGAGGGGTGGTGGGGGGGGGCCGCGGGGGACCAAACCCACGC
>NZ_JBEOYE010000123.1:0-22087 GCF_040296945.1 Streptomyces sp. NPDC001941
AACAACTCCAGCGCTGGACCCACCGCCGCGACCGTCTCCCCGACACCTACCAAGCCATCGCCGCCCTCGTCTCCGACCGCAACATCACCGACTGAGCAAGCCCCTGAACAGGGCAGACACGTCCCACCCGCTATCACGCACCAACTCGTAAGTCCTCGGATGAGGCAGCCGAACCCCGAACCCTGACGTCGTTAGGTCAATCGGGTCATTGGTGGACGGCGACGCGCAGTGCGGGCGGCAGGTCGGACATCCGGCCGAAGACCAGCACCAGGTCCTGAACGTCGGTGTCGTTGTTGAGCGTGGCCAGGATGCCCGCCGACAGCAGGATCCTGACCAGGGCCGGCTGCATGTGCAGGCCGGTGATCCCGCCCCGGCGCACCGCAGGACCGTAGTGGTCTCCGGCGGCCTTCGCCGTGAGAGCGGCCTCGTACACGGACTCGTCACTGCCCCAGCTCACCATCACCGCGGCGACGTAGAGATCCTCCTCAGGCGAGACCTCCACCCCCGCACCCGGCGGGCACTCGTGTGACCGCACACCGCAGCGGTGGGCGGGCAGCCCGGCCATCCGCAACGCGTGCACCACCTCATCCGCCAGCACATCCCGCTGGGCCAAGACTTCCGCACCGGCAACCCGCGGCGCCCCGAACTCACTCACCACACACCCCCTGGCTGACAGCGTACGCACCCCGCCCGGGATCCGGGTCTGGCCGGGGTCCCGAGCCCGCATGAGGTTTATAGGGTGTCGTGCTCCAGGAACGCGGCCTGCACGCGCAGCAGATGCGTGTCGGGGTGCGTGTCCTCATAGCGCTGTAGAACCTGCTCGAAGGCGCCCGCCGCGTAGAGGCGGCGCGCGTCCGGATCCTCATCGAGGCCGCTTTCCATCGCCAGCCGCGCCCCGGCCTTGAGAGCGCTGCCCTCGTCAGGGTGGGCCCACACATTGAGGCGGCCGCCGCCGCTGTACCCGCGGTGCGCCAGCGTCCAGATGGCCGGTGCCCACTCCACACTCTGTTTCCCGTCCGGATGGTGGGTGACCGAGGCGATCTCCGGACGCACGAACATCCCCTCCAGCCCCGCCCCCTGCCCCAAGGCCTCCGGTCCGGCGCCCTGCCCGGGGCCGCCGACCCCCTGCGCGGGCACCGTAGGGGCCGCGCTCAGGCCGCTCTCGCGGGTGCTGAGGTGGTGATGGACGTACACACTGCTGCGCAGGGACGCCAGCAGCGGCCGGCGCAGCACCTTCACCAGCGGCTGCCCCCCGGTCAGCACCAGCACCGCCGCCCCGCCCGCCTCCACGACCGTGCGCCAGCGCGCATACAGCCACAACAAGCCCTCGCTGCGCAGCCGGTCGGCTTCCTCGACGAGGAGGATCGTCTGGCTGCGGCGGGCCAGGAGGCGGTCCAGGTGGTGTTCGGCGTCAGCGAGCAGCCGCGGGCGCCGGCTCTGGTCGGGGACCAAGGCCTGCCACAGGGCATCGGCCACCGCCGTGCGCCCGCCCTGGGCGGGCGGTGCGAGCCGGACCACGGCCGCCTGCTGATGAAGCTCCTCCAGCATCCACTGCACCAGCGCCGCCGCCTGACGACGGTGATGACTGGGCGCCGCGTCGAGGCCGCTGACACACAACACTGCAGAGGCTTCCAGGACAGCCTCGAGGCGCCCGCGCAGCTGCCGCAGTTCCACCGGCACTCGCCTGTCCGACCCGCCCATGTCCCGCCCCTCTGACATCGACCAGCACACCCATCCCTCAGTAAAGCGCCGCTGAGGAGCACGAATGCGTGACTTACCGCAACGTCCCCCGAACGAGATCCCGGCCTGGGCCTTTGTGTTTGCCGCTGATGGGCGGGAGCCAGGTTGTCCCCAGGCGGCCGCAACGGCTGCCATGGGCCGTGGAGTCGAGAGGCGGCGGGAACATGGAACAGGTGGGAGCGGAAGTCGTACGGGTGTTGCCTGGCGACCCGGGCTGGCTGCACCGCGTGGCCTACCTGGACGAGAAGGTGCTGGGCCTGGCCGCGGGCGCCGCGTACGTCCGCGGGGACGACGTCTACGGCCTGCCCGCGCTCACCTTCGACACCGCCGCCGGCCTCATCGGACGCCTCACCGCCGACCTGACCACCGCCACCCCCACCACCTTGGGCACCGGCACGGGCATGTTCCTGGCGGCCCTGCCCGCCTGGGAACTCGACACCCTGTGGCAGACCCACGCACTCCTGCGCCGGGCCGCCGACCGCGAGCCGGACACCGAAGAACTCGCCGAGCTCCTGGATCTGCTGGGCCAGAGCCTGTTCGACACACCCCACACCATCGAGGACTTCACCGCCGACCTCGAACACCTCCTGGCCATCCTCACCCTGGACACCCCGGCCGTACGCATGGTGGCCACCGCACTGACCCTGGGCCACGCAATCGACGCCCGCGTACGGCATGCCAGCGGACAGATCCAGGACTGCTGGAAGGGCACCGGCCTGCACGGGTGACCTCACCAATCGGCCGGGCAGCACATGCCGAGCACCGGTGAGACGCTGGCCAGCAGCGGACAGCACCGCATCCTTTGAGTCGCCCTTTGGGGGAGGGCTTGCAGCGCAGGACGAATCAAAGGGGCGGGCGCCGTTTCAGCCGTGTCCGCCCCGCCCGCGCGGTACCCGGGCTGCCCTCACCTCACCACCACGCCGACGATGACGACACGGTCGAGACTTCCCCGGGCACAAGCGGACGAGAGCTCAGGCCGTGCGAGTAGCCCTACTCAGGCGGGCCGCGGATCGCGGCCACGAGCATGAGGACGTGGAATTCTTAGCCGATCTCGGACTGACCGTGCTGCTGCTCGTACTCGAAGCGATGGTCCTGGCAGCCCTCCTGCTCGCCGAAGCCATCAAAGGCTGGGCCGCGAGGAAAGGCACCCCGGCTCCGGAGCCGACCGGCCGCCACGCACTCGCACTCGGCCTGGCCGCCGCAGGCTGCGCAGCGATCGCCTACGGCCTGTCCTGGACCCGCCTGACCATGGCCTGCATCGCCCAAGCCGTCACCGCATCACTCTTCGCGCTGGCACTGCTCGTGGTCGTGGGCACCGCGTGGCGCAGGCGAATGAGGCGGGAGCTGCGACGGCGCCGCCTGCGCCGGGAACGGCTGCGCTGGCACGCCGCCCAGCGTGAGGTGAGCACACCGTCACCAGCAACCCGGCACCACCGGCGACACCGGAGGAGACCCTCGCGGTAGGGACGTGCCGGGCAATCCCTGGTAACGCGGTGCCGAGGTCAGGTAACGGCGGTCACCACGGTGACAATGACACCGATCGTGCACAGGCCCGCCATGACCTGAGCGATCCGCCGGTAGAGGTGGACGATGGCGTCGTCGACAGGGATGAGGCCGAAGGTCATCTTCGAGACCGCCAGGTTGAACAACTGGGCCGCACCGCGCACGTTGAACGCCACCAGCGTCGAGAAGAGCAGCGTCACCGCGAGCAGCGAGGCGCCTTCGAGATCGATACCGTTCACAGCCCGGGCGTCCCCTCAGCAGGCTTCTGCCGGCGTCTGCCCCACGAGCCGAGCTTGCCCGCGGCCTGCCATTGTGCCCACGCAGACGCATACCTGAAGGCGGTACCGGCCACAGCCAGCACCATCAGCGCGCGGATGAACCGTTCGTCGCTCACCACGGCGAAGAACGCCTGCGGAACCAGGGCTATCAGGTACCCGTGAGGGTGGTTCCACGGGCTGAACTGATGACGCGGCCGCACCATCAGCAGGCCGGCCAGTTCGGGTCGGTGACACTCCAGTTCGGGTCACGCAGATTCCAGTTCGGGTCGCACAGGTCCCAGTTCGGATCCCCCGCCACACCCCACGTCGTGTCACACATACGCGTCTCCCCTGTTTGTCCCAGGCCCGTTCGGCCGTGATCACTGCCGATCCTATGAGCACCGGCCACGGTCCACCAGGGACTTTTCACCCTACAGGGCGCTACCGGGGCTCAGAGGACCTGATCAGTCAGCGTGCTCAGCGCTGTTGGAGAGCATGGAGCGCAGGTCCGCCGTCTGGGAGGCGGGGGGCGCGAGGACCGGCCTGACGCGGCCGAACTCCTCGAAGGTGAAGTCCATGCGCATCTTGCCCACCTTCTGTCCGAGCCGGACCGGCATGCCCTGTGCGTCCAGCCAGATGTCACAGGTGATGGAGGTGATGTTCCCGCCGGTCTGCGAGGCCGGCAGACTCCTGAACAGCTCACCCGAGCTCTTGCCCTTCAACTGGTCCAGCCGCGTCGTGGCCTGGTAGTGACGCGCGCTACGGCCTGCGACCGTTTCCTGCCCCAGGTCCCGGGCCTCCTTGGCGTAGCGGATGCTGCGCAGGGCCTGCGTGGGATCCATCCCTCCGGTGCTGGCCGCCTTCATCTGCGCGGCGGCCTTCTTGCCCATGATGGCCGCCGCGTCCAGCTTCAGCCAGCGCTTGCCCTTGAAGGGGCCATCGTCAGCGGGGTCGACCTCGTAGTAGTAGGTGCCGTCGACGAACCGCCAGGTGATCGTGCCGTCCGCGACCAAGTCCTGCATGTCCATCTCCGCGGCGGGCGACTCCATCTCGAACCCGGAGTGCTCACCCCAGCTCCAGATCCCGCGGGCGTTCATGCCCTTCGACCCGTCCGCCGTCACCATCGACGCTGTCACCTTCGCAGACTGGGCCTTCTGCGTCCGCTCATCCGCTGCCATCAACAAGGCGAGGACCGACTTGGAGGTGTCGACCGTCTTGTCCGCCGCCTTCGGTGCCGACTCCACCGCCTGGCGAGCGCCGTCGGCCGTGCACGCCGACATCCCCACCAGCAACGCCATCGTCGCAGCCGCCACCGTCACGCGTATGCGCGTGTTCATGTCCCACCCCAGGATCGATCCACGACCGCGCGCACGATGCAGCGGCAGTCAGGAAACGCACCCTAGCCGCCGGCCCTGCCCGCGTCTTCCCGATATCCCCGCCCGGCACGGCCGAGCAGTGTCCCTGCAGGCCCGGGCCAGCCGACAGCGCCGCGGACGCTCCGGCGACGAGCCGCATATCCGGACCCCGCGGGGATGCCCGTCCGGGGCCCGCAGGACGGGAGGTGGCCGCTTGCCTTCGGCGTGTCCAGCGGGACACACCCCGCATGCCTCCCGTCTGACGGCCTTCCGCTCCACCATCCGCGGGAACAAGGTCTACGGTGTGCCATCCAGCCAGCTCTCGCGGACAGTTGCCGGAGCCTGGATGTCCGCATAGAACCCAGGGGAGTGAGCAGTGGGCCAGCGGCCCCGAGATCTCGACGACACCCTCTCTCCACGCCACTGGTTCGGCGTGGAGGTCCGCAACTGGCGCACCCTGCGCGCACTGACCACGGCGGAACTGGGCCGCATCCTGCACGTCAGCGCAAGCCTCATCGAACGCGTCGAGAAAGCCGAACGCTCCTGCAGCCTGGCCCTCGCCACCCAGCTCGACGCCCGCCTACACACCGGGGGAGCACTCCTGCGGCTCTGGCACCGCACCTGCGCACCCCACCTCCATGCGGACACCCCCGCCCTACGTCACCCCGATACCCAGCGCAACCCCACCGCCGCGCTCCGCGCTACACCCGCGGCGAGCAGCCTCGCGAGCTGGACCGTCCGCGTCGGCACGACCACACTCACCATCAGCGTCAACGCGACCATCGACCCGCACCACGGCACCCCGAACAGCGCCACACTGCCGGCCTAGCAGCGCCCCCCGAGGCCCCAGCCGGCCGGTCCGCATGGCGCGCGGCCCGTCTGGCCCCTGTCGCCGGCCAGCCCTACGGTGCACGCTCATGACCAGAGCTCCGGCGGCGTATGCCGCCCTCGTCTCCCTGACGCTGCTCCTGGGCCTGGGCGGGCCCGCCCACGCCAGCGAGGATGCCAACCAGCCCGTGCGCGCGGTCTTCGGCCCCGCCGTCACGCCCGAAACCCCGCTGCTGCCCGTCGGCTCCCGCCTGCCCGACACCCTCAACCACGGCACTGCCCCGCTCGCCCCGCCCGCGCCGTCGGCAGTGGATGCCGACCAGCCCGAGCACAGTCCTGCCGCCAAGGCCCCCGCCGCGCCCCAGGCCAAGGCCGGGCCGGCGATCCAGTCCGAGCCCTACGTCACCCTCTCCACCTGCCGCACCCTGTACGGAGACGCCCGCACCGTCTCCACCCTCGACCGCTACAACTGGTGCGCGATCCGCCCCTCGGTTATCTACTCCGTCAACCCGGCGGGCCAGATCACCGGCCAGACCACGTTCCGCCTGGCCACCGCAGGCCGCGGCGACAAGGGCTCGCGCTCGATGTACTTCACCACCGGCGCCGACCACTTCGTCAACACCGGCATGGTCCTGGACCCGAACCTGATCACCTTCGAGATCACCTACACCACCTCCGGCTACAGCGGCACCGACGGCTCCAACCCCGCCTGTGCCTCCACCGGCAACTCACCCAGCACCTTCGCCCAGTGGCGCAGCCTGGCCACCGCCGTCTTCTCCGTCTCCTCCGCGAAGGAGGACGGCTACTCTGGCGACAAGGTCTCACGCTGCGGCATCGCCCAGTTCGGACGCTCCGACGTCAACGCCGGCTGGCTGAAGCTGGAGCGGACCAACGGCCGGGCCGATTCCGCGCTCTACCTCGGCTCCAAGGGAGCCACCGTCTTCCTGGACATCATGCCGGTCTTCTACGGCTACTCGCGCTCCAACCCCGACCACGGGGCCGTGGCCATCCACATCTGGGACGCCATGAACGACGCGGCCAACACCTACCCGCCCAAGGCTGACAAGCAGGTCCCCGGCTCCATCGACTCCGGCAAGCCCCTGCACCGCCTCATGTCCGTCAACTGGGACCCCGACGCCAGCACCCGCATCCAGCAGAACGCCAGCGTGCGCATCGCGGCGTGCAAGGCCATGAACCCCTCCCCGCCGCCGGACCAGCAGTGCGACGAGTACCCCTTCGCCTCCAGCTGGGAAGGCGCAGGCCTGGGCAACGGCAACTACTCGGTCCGCTACCTCGACGGCACGCAGAACTACAACGCCGGCAATCTCCTCAACAGCTGGTACCAGGCAGAACGCATCCTGCACCGTGAGTCGTACTACCTCGAGATCCAGCGCTAGACACCGTCCTGGCTCATCCCACGGTGCCCGCGGGCCACACCTGGACGTGATACGCCTCCACCGGCTCAAGCGAACCGGCCCGCAGCCCTGGCAGGTCCTCGGGCGCGAACCGGTTCGTGCGGCCCACCCGGATGCGGTACCCACCCGGAGCCCCCAGGGGAATCGGCTCGCCCATCGGCGTCCGCCAGAAATCGGTGACCGCAAGGATCCCTGTGGGGAACTCGATCACTCTCTCCCCGAGCAGTTCGCCGTCCACCCCAGCGCCGGGCTCTCCGTCCCACACCTCAACGAGCACCTGGGCATCGTGCTGTGCGACCTGACTACGGACCACAACGACGGTCCGCCCGGTCGCCAGCACGGTGTCTGCGCCGATGCCCGGTAGGTCTTCAGGCTCGCTGTCGAGACAGAACGCGCCGAGCGAGAACGCGGCGTACTCAACGCGCGTCTCCCGCTCCGTCCGCAAGATGCGCTTACTCATCTGACTACCCTGGCACGCTTGCAGATCCCGCACGCTCCAGGATCCTCCGGAATCGCCCTGTGCGGTGGACGGATGAACAGCTGTGCAGACAATCCAGCATGTCCTCGGGGCAGCTCATGGCGACGTTATCCCACGGCCGGTTGTGTCCGATCGCTGCCACCCAGAGTGACGGGAGACGATCATCCCGTCGCTCCGGTGCGCGGCCCGGAGACTGAACATCCAGCATTGCCCCAGTGAGTGCCTCGCGTATACGAGGCCCTCCATGCGCCGGGCCCTCTGAGAACCTCCTGGAAAGCACTCGCCTGATCACTCGGGCAAGCGCCTGGCCGAGGAGGTCCCGGGCACGGCCGGTCAACGACTGGTGCAGGGCTTGGGTGCGGGAGCGGATCAGGCCCTCGCGGTAGGCGACGGGGAGGCGGTCGTAGACCCCGGCCGCCATATCGGCGGCAGCGGAGGGGGCGCCGTCGTTGCGCAGACAGGTGGCGGTGTCCACCGAGATCAGAGCCCGGGTCATCACCGAGGGCGAGGTCGTCAGGTACAGGGCTTCGTCTTGTGCTGTACAGGCGGCCTGGGTGTCCCCGAGGAGGGTGTACGCCTGGGAGAGATGCACGAAGTGCTTCTGCGGCGGATACCCGAACCAGGTGTCGTCGGCCTCCGGCCCGTCGAGGCGCTTGGCGAGGGCCTGCATGGCCGTGACGGCTGCTCGGGCTCCGCGATGGTCACCGATGGCGGCCAGGGAACGGGCGGTGACGGCCGCCGCGAGGGCCCCGGCGCCGGTGGGGGACCGCCCGGCTGCCCGGCGAGCCCGGGCGATCCGGGAAGTTGCCTCCGACTCTAGGACAACCCGAAGATCGTGTGGCGCAGACGCACCAACCGGCCCGCGGGTGGTCATGGCAACGGCGCTGTGCGCAGCGCGTGCAGCGCTGAACCCGTTCCCGCACCGGGACGAGGAAGGCATCCCGCCCCCGGCCGTGCCGTGTTGGAGCGGGAGACCCCTGCAGGCCTGACGACGTTGGCACCGACGCGCATGCGGTGAATGCGCGCTGACAGACCGTTGATGATCGCGCCTGGAGCCCGACGCCCGAGGGGCGACGACCGTGGTCACCGTCAGCCCACGAGGCGGTCGCCGCGGGACGGTGGGGAGCACGAGGCCGAGATGGCAGCCGATCCAGGACTGACGGATCCGCGCACGGCGCGGCGCGGAATGGGGCCGCAAGGGAAATGCCCAACAGTAGCCCGGGACATCAAGATAGGCTCATATAAGGGCGGTTGAAGGGGGAGACGGTATGGCACCGGCACGAAAAGCGAGCAGAGCCGGACGGCCGCCCGGAGTCTCCACCGGAGCGGACGGACTGACCGCTACACAACGCTACGTTCTGGCTAGCATAGAAGAGTCCGTCCGGACCCGCGGCTACCCGCCTTCATTGCGAGAAATTGGCGCCTACGCAGGACTGGAAAGCACCTCATCGGTCACCCACCAGCTCCGCAATCTCGAGCGCATGGGCCTCATACATCGTGACCCGCACCGCGCCCGCTCCTACACGGTCAGCGCGCTCCAGCCGGCCCAGAAGGCCGCAAGCGGCAATCGGCCCGCTGGCGAGGTGGACGCTGTAGAGATTCCCCTGCTCGGACGTATTGCGGCAGGACCACCCCTCCTCGCGGAAGAATCCGCCGAAGACACGCTCATCCTGCCCCGGCAGATCGTCGGCACCGGCGAACTCTTCGCGCTCACCGTCTCCGGCGATTCCATGACCGGAGCACACATCCGCAACGGTGACATTGTCGTCATCCGTGCCCAGGCCCAGGCCGAACATGGCGAAATCGTCGCCGCGCTCCTCGACGGAGCAGCGACGGTCAAGAGAATCCGCCGGCAAGACGCACAGACCTGGCTCGTAGCCGAGAACCCGAACTACCCGCCTATCGATGCCACCCACGCCGCCATCCTCGGAAAAGTCGTCTGCGTGCTGCGCACGCTGTAACCGCTGAGCGAAGACGTTGCTGTTGGCCCGGCTGGGTGTCCTTGTCGGCCCCGGACGCTGGGGGACTGCGCGGTCGGTTGTCGGCCGCTCCGCGTACGGTCGGCGCATGGATGATCAACAGAGCCCTTCTCTCCCGATTCACGCTTTCGCGACTTGGGAGTCTGTGTTGCGTTTCCTGCGAGCGAGCCACAGGGATCGCCTTGCCGTCCCGGGCGCCCGCGTGACGGGTTTTGTCGGGCGGGGCGGCTGGAGCGTGCCCATCGGGCATGGCCGGGACGAGCGTGACGCCGTCGAGCGGGTGCGCGGCGCTCTGCTGAACGACGGCATTGAAGTCGTTTCGTTCGCTGTAGAGATCGAGCCTGCGGGGAGAGCTGTGCTCCACATACTTGAGCACGGCCCGGCGGTGGAGCACAGTGCCGGCCCGCATCCCGGAGCGCTCGTCCTGGCCGAGGGCGCGCTTCCCGCTCCTTGGCATCGCCTCCCCGATCAGGCGCCCGGGGCTGCGCCGGCGGCGTCTGTGGACCCCGCGCTGCTGGAGCGGAGGCTGCGCGAACGGCTGCCCGACGCCGTGGGTGCCACGGAAGCCGAGATCGTCTCCGCGGAGACACGCCTGGGTATGGCCCTGCCTGACGAACTCAAGGTGCTCTACCGGGTGACACGGGCGAAGTGGGAGGACTGGCGTGGCGACTACGAGGCGGTTCGGCGCCATTCCGAGGCGGTTCGCTGCGAGCTCTTCGACTTGGAGAGCCTGTACGTTGCCGAGGCGGCGACCCGCGAGTGTCTCTGGCAGTTCGGGGCGCGGGAAACGGTCGACATCCGGCCCGGCGCTGTTGTGCAGGGGGTGGTCGGCTCGGCGGGGTGGATTGTCTTCGGTGACAACGGAGGCGGCGACCGGCTGGCCGTCGATCTGACGCCGGGTCCCCGCGGACATGCTGGGCAGGTCATCCTCCTCTCTCACGAGCAGAGCGTCGGTGCCGCACTCGTCGCCGACTCCCTCACCGACCTGGTGCTGGGCAGGCCGGGTGCGGAATCCGGACTCGGGGAGGATCAGCGGCCTCCGGCCGTGGCTTACGTCAACACCTCCGGCCTGCGAAACCTGGAGACTGCCATCCACTCCGGCCTGGAAGTGCTGTCCATCCGTTCGGGGGACGGTCCGCCTTTCAGCCTTGCGTCGCTCATGGGCCTGCCGCGGCTGCGGACGCTGATCGCCTGCCCTGGCACGATCGCCGACCCGCGGGAGATCGCCGGACTCACTGGGCTGGAGTACCTGGAGCTCGGGGCACAGGACTGGCGCGTCCTCCTCGATGCCAAGGCCGTCCCTCGCGGCCTGTCGGCGGCCTTCATCAAGGTAGACGACGACGAGGACCCGCTGCCCGTCGTAGACCTCGCCAATGAGCTTCTCACCCTCTGGGACCGGCCCGCGATCATCCGGACCGTCGTCTCAGGCGACCTCGGCCCAGCGGCCTAGGACCGCAGGGTCACCGGGGCGGCGCCGTCCCGGCAGGCAGTGCTGAGCGCCGTAGCTGGCCGTGCGGGCCAGCCACGGCGCTCCTTACCTTGATGGCGGGTTGATTCCGGTCCTTCAGTCACAGTGGCTGCAGCGCTCTCCACTGTTTGGCCCGGCGGAGGGGGGCACCAGCCCGCCTCCTTGAGGAGGCGGGCCGTCAGCGAGCGCGGAAGCGCAGAGCGCGGAGCGCGACGTCGTATGCCATCGCGCCGAGCGCGAGAACAACCAGCGGCCACACAACCGGGGAACCCGGAGGGACAGCACCCTGGACCAAGAGCGCACCGAGGCTGCCAGTGCCGAGCAGCGCGCAACAGGCCGGGAGGTCCGGCGGGTTGATTTGCAGCACCATCTCCTGGCGTACGGCCGGGTGCGACGGGCCCGGCGCGGGTGAGCTCATCGGGCGTCCCCCGTTTCCACCCCGGCGCTCAGGGGATCGCCGATGAGGCGGGCGGCAAGCCGCTTGACCTTCCGGCGGACCCGGTTAGCGACAGCATCCACGTGCGCCTGTGGAACACCGGCGGCCATGGCCGCCTCGGGCCAGCTGGTGATCCCTCTGTGACTGCGGTACATCGCCACTGCTCGCTCGTCTGGGGAAAGGGCCTGCAGGATCTCGACCAGGCGCAGGTCCTCGAAGCCTTCGAAGCTGGGATCGATGGCCGGCTGTGCAGTGAGCACGTCGTGAAGGGTCATGCCGTTGCCGCAGGGGGCGTCGAGCATTCGTACATATTCCCGGTTGGCCTTGCGGTCCCAGATTGGCTTGAGCTGCTGATTGATGATGCGGGCCTCCGCAAGGAAAGTCCCCAGGGCATCGGGGGAGAGCCTGCCTTGTTCGTAAAGCGGGTCAGCCCAGTTGCCGAGCAGCGCGGTAGAGATCGGCTCACTCCACCCGCTCCACTTTCGCAGCGCATCCGAGGTGTAGGCGCGGATCGCGGCGTGGTCTCCGGCGAGGGCAGCCTCGCGGGCATTCAGGGCCTGGACCACCTCAGGCACCGGGATTCCCAGCGCCTGAAGGCCTGACTCGATCGTGCGGTTGGCCGGGTGGTCGGGCTTGAGAACCGCCAGGCCGGTGGTGGTGGTGATCATCGTGGGTGGGGTACCACGATCGAACGGCTCGGGCAGGTCGAACGTGCCGTCGACATCAAGGGCGACGGTTCCATCCGCGCGAAGCGTGACAAGCTCGCCACTGCTCCCGGTCCAGTCGATCGGGAACAGGGCGAAGACTGCATCTGTAGCACCTTGGTGCCAGTTGAACTCGGTGATCCGTTCCGCTACGTGGGTGTCGATGGATTCGTTGTCCTCGACCATGTAGTAGCTGGGCGTCTGGTCGTCGGTGGCCATGGAGATTGGCTCCTCGCGTCGCTGGGAAGTCCTTCTCCTCTTGGGGCTCAGAACAGCCCGATCCGACACCATCCCCACACATTCCTGTGTGATCTGCATCACGCGGCATGGCCTGTCTCGAGCCGCTGCAGTGAGCTGGCGACACCGCGAGACGCCCTGGAGATCGTCTGGGGCCAACAGGGCGCCGTCTCACCGAAGATGTGCGGCACTGCAGGCTCCTGCACCCACTGCTGGAAAGCCTGCTCATCGCCGGATCGGCGGGCCGTCTCCGTTCTCGTCGATGCGCGCTCATACAGCCCGCTGCTTGCGGATCCGGCCACTCCGCGACCTCGAACTGCGAGCAGAGCAGGCACCAGGTGGGTCAACTCGTCCAGGTCTTGATCTGGTTAGCGACCTCCTGCACAGGGAGCCCCTCTCGGGCAGCACGAGCCAAGGGCACGACTGACTGCACGCCGGGACCTACCGGCAGACCGCATGCTGCCAGGTAAGCGGCGGTCACCGTGGCTGCGAAGAGCAGGTTCCTCACCGCCAGGCTCGGGTTCCTGGCCAGCTCACACAGAAGCGCCGCAGCCTTCTCATGAGGCTCGGGGTACACCTCGTGGTCGAGGATCTCCGCCCGATGACGGGCCTCCGCTGCGACCGGAACTCCATAATCGATCACTTGCGGATCCCCCGGAATCTGCTGGGCGACTCCCAGGATCCAGGCGAGATCGATGCGGAGGTTCACGCGGCATCCCGCGGCGCCGGAGCCTGAGGGAGGCCGGGGTAGCGATCTTCGCCGACCTCGTCTTCGAACGCGTCTGTGTATGCGGCGAGGAACGCCGCGGCGCCGGCCTCAAAGGCAGCGCGGGATTCGTGCACATCCGACTTGATCAGGTCTGCCACGTATCCCTGCAGGCTCAGGCCCCGGCGCTTGGCGCGGGCCTCGGCGGCTGCCCTGAGTTCCGGGTCCAGGCGGATGTTGGTCTGCTGTCCCATGCGAGCACTGTAGCTACATGGAGATACCGGTAGCTAGCACGCCGGCGTTTTCCCTTGTGCGTGAGGCCAGGTTTGAGCCCGAGACGTTTCCAAGGGAACAGGCTTGCTCGCGAGCGTGGAGCACCCCTCGGCCCGGCCGCCGTCGAGATGTCCCAGTCCTTGCCGACGTGAGGCTGGGACGCTCAGCCTGGCCAACGCACCGACCGCAAGCCCCCGGAGTAGGCGGGGAGCATCAGTTCCAACGGGTCCAGAAGCATCTTCCACTCAGACCACATTGGGCAGTAGAAAGGTTGTACGCACTGGGGGAGCCCGAAGCAGGTGGGCACGTAATCGACGTCTGGAGTCGAGAATGGCGATGGCTGGCCTAGCAAGGGTCGTTGCCGTCTATCGAGCCCGAGCTGACCTCGAACCTTCACACGTCGCCGAGCAAGCTGGCATCTCCACCGCCCAGTACCTCGCTCTGGAGGAGGGTACTGGCTGGCCGGGCGAAGAGGCGGTCGCAGCGATAGTCGAAGCTCTGCGCATTCCTCATGCCCAGCGCCCCCGGTTGACGGGGGCAGGCGCACCGATCGACCCCTACCTGCGGCAGGTGCTGCACCAGTACTGTGTTCCGGCTCTCCTCGTCGACAGCAGCTGGCGAACGGCCGAGGCCAACGCATATGCCCACGTCCTATTCCCGGAATTGGATCGACCGGGATGGAACCTGATGGGCTGGATGCTGTTCAGCTCAGACGCCAGGAAGAGACTCGCAAACTGGGAAGCGGTCGCCCAGAGCTTCACCGACGCGCTCGGCCAGGGGCTGGCGACCGAACCACACAATCCAGAACTGTGCGCCCTTGGCAATGAAGCCACCGGAGCCGGTTTCATCTTGGGGCCGAATGCCCACGATCAGCCCGACGGCCAGACGCTCAACTGGCGTACCAGCCAGAACGCGCATTCAGCGACCACCTGTCTGGTCACAGTTCCCCCGGGCCGCCCTGATCTGCGGCAGATTGTCTTCGTCCCACGCAGTGATGAGCTCGCCACCCGTGTCGGCAACGATCCTCACCCGTCCTCCTTGCTCTCCGGGCTCATCCTCTGCGGTCACTGCGGGCTCCTGCTGGCGGACGGAGCTGGTCCGACGACCGTCCTGTGCCCCACCGGATGCCTCCCCGAGCTCCCGACCGGCCCCATCGAGCGTTCTATCGTCCACGAGGCCCTCAAGCGAGCATTCTCCGCGCAGAACTGCCGCGAACTCGGCAACGCACAGGACTACCTCCTGGCCTGCGGAGGCGAACTCAAGCTGAATGTCCCTGTCTCTTCCCGCCACGCGCTGGACCAGTGGCAGCGCTCGATGACAGCCGCTCAGCGCCGGGGCATCCTCACCTCTACCCTCAGAACCGCCAAAGTCCTGCGCGGAGTCCGCGCCGACGGTTACGCGCTCCAATGCGACTGGATCGACATCTGAGATCCGCAACCTCCACGCCCGGCCGCGGGCGGGTACCACCGGCGCGTCGACTCAGCGGTGAGAAGGGCGTGCGCGCACCGGAGCGGGCTGTGCGATTTCGCCACACGTCACGGCACCCAGCCAGCCTCGCCCGGCCCCCGGCTGGCCCGCTCCATAGCTCAGGGGCAAGAGGGGATCGCGCGGCTCACTAGGACAAACGTCAGGCGCAGCAGGCCCACCGCCCGAAGGGATCGGGAAGTCTCGTCTACGACTCGGCATCCCAGGAGTCCTCTGCGTGGATCTGGGTGCCGAAGCTCACGCACTGTCCTCTCATGGTGAACGAGGTCGCTGCCGGCACCAAGAACCCAGTTGGGCATGTCCGTCAGGTATGCGTCGCGGAGCGCGGCATGGCGGAAGACGTCGCGGCGGATTGCCTGAAGGCCTCTGTCCTCACTGTGTTGTTCGAGGCTGGATGCGAGTTGTGCCAGCATGGCGAGTTGCCAGTAGAGGTGGTCGGCGAGCACAGTCGGGGCATCTGGATGGAACAGGCCGAAGCGCAGCAGGTTGGCCGTGGGCATGGCGGTGGGGTGGGCCCGCACTGCGCTGAACAGTTCACGGTAGGCGGAGTTGGCCATCTGGATGTCCCACCGCTTGTCGACCACAACGGACGGCAGCACCAGGGAATCGAGCATGACCGCGTAGTCATCGAGAAGGTCTGCGGCGTCTGTTCCCGGCGCTACCACGCCGAGGGTGCGGCCCGTATCCAGTGCGGGCGGGCGACCCAGTGCGAGAAGGAACAGTCTGGTGACCTGGTACTCGCTCAGCTGAAGGGCGCCGGCCAGAGCGAACAGCTTCTCGTCCTTCCACGCCTTTACCCGGCCCCGCTCCCAGTCCCGGTACGCGCGGCTGCTGATGTTCAAGCGCGCCGCGATCGCCTCTTGAGGCAGCCCGAGATGATCACGACGCGCCCTGATGAACTCATGCAGCCGCTCGGCCTGTGTCTGAGGGACCGAGTCCGTGGCGAGCTCGGGCGTGTCCTCATGTGGCCGTGGTGGTCCGAGGAACGGAGCCTGCGTCGCGGTCGGATGATCGCTTTGACCTGATGCCTGGTGGTCCGTGTGTCGCGTCACCTGGCCTTCTCTCTTCCCGTCCCGAGAGACAGGGCCCTGTCGCATGTCATCAGCGCCGTGCATCGCAGCCGGCCTGTGCAGTTGCCACACCGTCAGGCAACGAGCATCACCTGACAGGAGTGCGCACCGCCAGTGCGTATGGCCACCCTCAGTGCGCTATCCCGACCTGGGCTGTGCTGGCCCAGCCGGATTGATGCCCGGCGGCCCCGTGTCGATGATCTTCTTGCGGTATGCGGGGTTGGTACCCATGACAGTGCGTGTCTTGGGTTGGTGGTAGCCATTCGTGCATTCCCCCAGCCACGACCGCCCGATGCGCTCGATACCGCGAGCCCAGGCGTCATGCCACAAGTAGGGTCCGGCCGCGGCGTCCTGTTCGCTTCCGAAGGCCGACTCCCAGCCGGTCCACAATGCGGTCAACTCCGCCACGACTGCTCCGTGCTCCCACCAACACGCATGGGGCAGCTGCTCGGTAGTCAGCTCGAAGGCATCCGCCATGCGGATCACCCACGCCGTGAACTCGGTCCACAGAGCTTCACGATCCTCGCCCTTTACCTCATGCCACACGACGGGCGCGCCAGGTGCGCGCACACCCTCGCCGGTGCTGTCGCCCCCCGAGGCTCCCTGCCGCGAGGTGTCACGAACCGATCGTGCGTCCTCGAGCCGGGCCAGGCGTGCTGCGAAGGCCGTGAGCTCGCCGTTGATGGACTCCAGCGCGTCGAAGAGAGGGCCGAGCGGATCAGGCACGTTCCCTCGCCTTCCGTGCGCGCTGCGAGCGAACGGCCCGCGCTGGAGGGGCGGGCGATGACACGTGCGCCGCTCGATGAGACATCCGCACTGCACGAGGCCAACCGGGGCACGCCTGCGAGCCCAGGCGTTGGATGTGTAGGCCACGCCAGCTCGTGCTGAGCCTGTGCCGCTCGGCGGATCGGCCTGCCAGCTGGTGGTCCGATGCCGTACGTGCGCCGCTTGCCAGGGAATCTTCCTCGAGCCCTTCCCCGGGAGGGCGCTGCCGGCAGCGCGAGCCACAGAGTCCCGCTGGGACAGGCAGGAGCTGGGGGCGTGGAGCTTGCAGGGCACCAAGGAGAGACGATGAGGGGAGGACTCGCCCCGTGGCGTAGGCGCGACGCCCGCGGGTGCCCAGGCCCCCTCCGGGGGCCGGTAGGAGGAAGGGGGACCGGTCACTCCTCGGTGGCATGAGCATTCACCTTCATCAGTGCTTCCTTCGTGGCTTCGCTGATCTCCTTGGCGCGCGGCCCCTCGTGGATCCGCTCGAACTTGACGCGTGTGACGGGGGTTCGCCGGTGGACGACCAGGCCCTCTCGCTCCTTGATCTGCCTGATGTCGCCGGGTTCGAGGACGGCTCGGCGGCGGGTAGAGATGCTGACGGACGCACGGTCTCCGTCGTCATTGATCGATTCGGTGTCCTCTTCGAACTCGCCGGCAAGCTGCGAGTACGTTTTGAGCTCCTGCTCATCGGAGACCCCACCCAAGATGATCTTGATGGTCGCGGCCGCGGCCATCTTCCTCACGCCTTGTTCGCCCCATCTCTCGTGAGCCTGGGCGAGGTTCTGCAGGACGGCCACCATGAAGATGTTCTGTGAACCGCTGACCGACATCAGGCTCGGTATCTGCGGAAGGGGGGCCACGTTGGCCAGCTCGTCGCCCAACAGGCCAAACGGAGGATCGAGGCGTCCGTTCGGCATCCGCGCGGCGATGACCTTCGCCGTGTCCAGGATGGCGCGCGAGAACGCCGCCAGCGCGGGCGCCAGCGAACTGCCCTCGTCCTCCTCTCCGATGAGGAACACCGTCCCGCCCTCGGTGAGCCACTTCGTGATCGAGAAGTTCTTCTCGTCGCGGGCGGACTTCCCGAAGATCGCGGCGACCTTGTGGTCGTACAGCGCGAGGATCGACTGCTCGGCGGTACGCCAGCTGGCCGACCGTTCCTCGGGCGCCGCGGCATGCTGGGCGGCCAGGGCGCGGGCGAGGTTCTCCTGGCCATGGGAGGCCAGGATGTCGACCGGCTGCCGTTCGGTGGGTGAGGTGGCCCAACGCAGGATGTCCATGCCGCTCAGCCCATCGAGAGCCGCAGCGTGCAGCCAGCACGTCATGAGCATCTGCGCGTTCATCACGAAGTAGCCGCCGTTCTTGGTGCCTTCGTCAGACTTCGCGGTGCCGGTGAGTGTCTCGGCACGCTTGCGGGCCACAGTGAAGTCCTCGCAGCCATCCGTGATGGCCCACTGCAGTTGCAGCGGCCAATTGGACAGGCCCGTCGGGTCGAGCACCATGACGGGCCCGTACCGTTCACGGCTCTTGGCGGTCGCGTAGAGAACGTCGGTCTTGGATGAGGTGGCGAGCACACTGCCGGGGAAGTCGAGGATCCACGGCATGATCAGCTGTGAGGTCTTTCCTTCTCGGGGAGGCGCGACGATGAGGACCGTCTCCTCGTAGGGGATGTACAAGCGCACCCCGCTGGGGACGGCTGTGCCGCAGAAGACCGCCACCTCACTCACAGGTACGTCGCTGACAAGCCGCGGCACCCTGGTTCGCCGTGGCAGAAGCTTGGACGGTGCCGCCGTCTCAGAGGCCGTGGAGGAGTGGGCCAGACTCGGGCGCAGGGCTCCCAGACGGGAGAGCGCCTTGGCCTCACCCATGGCCTCCTGCAGCTGCGCCGACGTGGCCAGGCCGTCGGTGCCCTCCTCGCGTGACATGCGCCAGCGCCTCCATCCGGCGCGGGCTCCCCAGCTGGTAGCAGCCGCCGCGGCGAGAAACGGCGGGTAGAAGGCGAACGGGCCACCCACGCCCGTACCGGCGGGAAAGGCGTCCTGCGGATGCAGGGGGTGCTCCACCAGTGCGGGAACCGCTGATGCGGTCTCGCCCCACGACACCAGGGCCGGTGACGCGTGCGCGAGCAGTCCCGAGAGCACCGCGGCTATCCAGGCCCACAGAGTGCAAGCAACCGCACCAACACACAGGGCGATCCACCAGGCGTCCTTGTACACGTGCAGCCGATTGCCCGAGTGCGGGGTGACGACCTTCGCCACTATCGAACACCCCCGGCGGCTATCGATGCAGGGGCCACCTGGCGGGCCCGGCAACGCAGCCCAGTCGCGCTGCGGCACGTGCCGGGGAATGCGATCCGTGACGCCGTATGGGGAGCCGGCGAGGCGAGGACGAGGGTGCAGTCGGCCATCAGGCAGCGCTCTTTCGCATGGAGATGATCGGTGCCGCAGCGGGGTGGCCCTCGGCGATCGCCTCGGTCATCTTGCGGTTGGTATTGGTCAGCTCCGACTCGGCGGCACTGCGGATGTGCTCCACCAGATGCATGCGATTGCCGACCTGCCACACGGCCCGGCCCGGAGCGCAACGGCTGGCCCCGTCGACCAGCGCCTCGCGCGCCCAGTCGGGCAGCTGCAGGTAGTCCGCAGTGATGTCGGCCTCGGCCTTGTCCATGTGGTAGATGACCCGGGTGGCGGTCAGTTTCAAGATCGCAGCGGCCTCGGGGGCCTCGTCGACCATCAGGTCGCCGAGGTGGTGCAGAATCGCCCAGAAGGACAGGCCCAGCCGCCGTCCGTAGCGGACGAGTTCCTCAAAGAGCCTCGCCACCGGGCGGTGCGACAGGATGTGCCAGGCCTCTTCGACGATCAGGGTGCGCTTGATGCTGTCCCCGGGCTTGATCCACGCATAGCGCAACCACGGGCCGATCACGCTCATGAGCAAGGGCATGGCCTCGCCCTCACGCGGCAGCCGCGTGAGGTCGAAGAGGATCAGCCGCGCGTCCAGGTCGATCCCCGGCGTCGTGGGACCATTGAACAGCCCGGCCAGGTCACGCGTGGGACTGCACAGGTGATCCATCGCGAGACTGGCAGGCTGCCCCCACATGACCATGTCCTCGACGCCGACCTGACGCTGGCCGAGCATGGCGGGCTCAGGATTGGTCAGCGCGTCATGGATGTCCGAGAGGACCGCAGCCCGGCCTTCAGCCGCGGCCCGCTGCCGGGCGGCCGCGTGGGCGACTGACAGAGAGAACTCGCTCTCGCTGCTCAGCGGGCCGCCGACAATCTCCACCATCGAGCAGAGGATCTTGAACTGGTACGGGGAAGGGATGCGCGAGTCGAGCGGATTGAGGCGTACCCCCTCGCCGTCCTCGCCGCCGTACACCAAGCGGATCGGCGTGACGCCCAGGGAGCTGGCGATGCTGTCCCACTCGCCCACCCCGTCCTCGCCCTGCGCATCGAGGACGCAGAACGAGCGGTCGCGAAAACGCAACTGGCGCAGGACGTAGCACTTCTCGAGCGAGGACTTGCCAAAGCCCGACTTCCCCAGGACCAGCGCGTGGCCGCTGGGCAGCCGCTCACGGGCAGAGGGGTCGTAGAGGACGAACGGGTCGTAGATGTAGGCCTTGCCGGAGTAGATCTCCCGGCCGATGATCACGCCCCTCGGATCGGAGGACGGGGCACCGACCGCCGGATAGAGACCCGAGGCGGTGGCCGTGGTGGTGCGAAGGGTGCGCCGTCGGGTCTGGGCCTGACGCCGTATGAGCTCGAGCATGGCGGTGCCTCAGTCCTTCAGCAGTCCGCTGACCATGGGCAGCGTGTTGGCGAACGCGCGGTACTGCTCGCAGTCACACCACTCCAGCGCCAGCTGGCTCTTGACCGCGGCCGCCCGTACGGTGTTGCGGTGCTGGACGAGCAGCTCCGGGTCGGGCGCGGTGACCGTGACCCACCCGGTCAGCCGGACGCCGGCCGCGCCGTTGGCGAGGTCGTGCATGGTGGAGGCCGATGCGCCGAGCTCGCGCTCCTCGCGCGGGTCGATGATCTTCCCCGGATGGCTGTCGGCCTGCCCGGCCTCGTTGGTGACGTCCGCCATGGCGTCCTCAAGCGCTCTGTCGGCGGGCAGCAGCCGCATCGTCACTCCGACCGTCAAGATCACGTCTGAGACGTAGAGCAGCAGCGGGGCCATGAAGTTGACCCCGACCGGCAGGACCGGGAACTGCTTGATCCAGGCGGTGGCGGTGTACCAGGGGTCGGCGCCCTCCCAGCTGCGGGCAGCCATACGGGTGGGCTCACGCCCGTCCATCTCAGCGGGCCAGCAGCTGGCCCGGTCCATCCCCCGGGTGTCGTTGATCCAGTGATCGGGGGCGTAGCAGTGGTGGATCAGAGAGGCGAGCGCGGGCTCGTCGAGGTTGCGCACCCAACGCAACTGCGCGCCTCCCAGTGCCCGGATGAACTGCTCGACTTCCTTGCCGAGCACCTCGCCGTAGCCGTCGTGCAGGGTCCTGTAGGTGAGGGCCTCGGCCGATAGTTCCTGCGTGTAGGGGATGCCCAGCACCAAGAACAACCGGCGGTCCTCGGCGTAGATGGAGACCATGTCGACCAACTGCTCGTAGGAGTCGTTGAGCCAGGACGGGGCGGCCGGGTCCCGCCGTGCGGCGGCATCGTGGGCGTGCGCATTGGGATCGGTGGGGAGCAACCGGGCCAGCCACTGCACGTACTCGATGCGGCCGCCCGACTCCGCGGTCTCCTTGAGCAGGTACTCGTAGGCGGCGATCAGCGCCTCCTTGTCCGCACCGTCGAGGCCGCCGAAGTTCTTGGCGCCCTCCACCTCGATGCAGGTCACGAACAGGGACTCGGCGGGTTGGAGGAGAACGGCGATGTCGCCGTACGCCGTCTTCGCAGTGATCCATTCCAGGGACTCGGGCACCCCCACCGGCTGGGCCACGGGCACCGCAGTGCCATCTCGCCGACGCCCGGCCAGCGGGGCGGCGGACCGGTACAGGAGGCTGCCGTCGCGCAGGAGCCTTCGGTGCGTGCGGCGGATCTCGTACCAGCGCAGGAACGTGCGGCCCTTGTAGGGGACGATCGTGACGTAGAAACACGTCCCGGCCGCGCCGAGGCACCCGGTGATCTTCAGGGGTATCCCCGGCAGGCCGGCCAGGAGGCCGACGGCGAGGACGACGCCGCCGAGCAGGACCAGCTGTTCGTCCATGTCGAAGCGGCGTCCCAGCAGGCCGCGCGGCCGCGGCCGGGGGAAACTGAAGACGCGGTTCATCGCGGCTCCTTGTCTGAAGAGGTGAGAGGGGAAAGCAAGCTGCCGCTAGCTCGCGGGAGGCGGGGACGGAGGTGCGGGAGGCGGGGGAGCCTGGGTGACGGGCCGGGGCGGCGCTCCCCCGCC